>JALZBR010000143.1 GCA_030863485.1 Actinomycetota bacterium | reverse complement strand
GTTGTCTTCACTGCGGACCGAGCGGCTGAGTTGGCGGCGCATGGGTTGAGTGACGAAGCGCCAGAGTGGATTCCGCGGCAGAAGGATGATGGTTCTGCGCAGAATGAACTCGTGATCCTCGTCCGGCGAGAGACCACCCCGGACGATTACCATGGAATGGCGGCGGCCGCAGGCATCCTCACCTCTGCCGGCGGGACCAACTCCCATGCAGCTGTGGTGGCGCGTGGTGAGGGAATTTCCGCCGTTTGCGGTGTCGACTCCATCCGGATCGATCGCAAGGCTAAACAGTTCACTCTGGGCGACACGACCGTCAAAGAGGGCGACTGGGTCACGATCGACGGCACGGATGGGACTGTTTACCTGGAGCCGTTGGAGACTGAACCGTCGGTACTTGAAGTGGCACAAGCAGGAGACATAGAGGCTCGGAAGTTGCCTCTTTGGAAGGCATATGAGGAGTTCATGGGGCGCGCGGACGAAGTCAGGCGGCTCAGGGTGCGGGCCAACGCGGACACGCCCGATCAGGCTCGCAACGCTCGCGCTCGCGGCGCGGAAGGAATCGGCCTCTGCCGAACCGAGCACATGTTCTTCGGAGACGAACGGGTGCGCGCCGTGCGGCAGATGATCTTTGCGGGCACGGAGCAAGAGGAGCAGGAGGCCTACGATGCCCTGGCCCCCCTACAGCGCGACGACTTCATCGGGATATTCGAGGCTATGGATGGTCTCCCCGTCACGGTGCGACTCTTGGACCCGCCTCTCCACGAGTTCCTCCCGGACCACGTCGACCTGGCGGTTGCGGTGGGAGTGGCCGAGGAGCGGGGCGACGACCACGTCGAGCTCCGAGGCGAGCGGATCGAGATCGTAGATGCGAAGCGGATCCTGCAGAAAGTCGAGGAGCTCCACGAGGCCAACCCCATGCTCGGGCTCAGAGGCGTGCGGCTGGGGATCATCAAGCCGGGTCTCTACGCCATGCAGGTCAGGGCGATCGTGGAAGCCGCGGTCGAGCTCAAGGGGCGGGGTCTCGACCCCCGGCCCGAGATCATGATCCCGCTCGTGGCGACTGCCGAGGAGCTCCGCCAGATGCGCGAGGAGCTGGAGCCGGTCGCGAACGAGATCATCTCGGAGTCCGGCGTGGATCTGCGCGTCGAGTTCGGGACCATGATCGAGCTGCCTAGATCCTGCGTCGAGGCCGCTGCTATCGCCGAGCACGCGGACTTCTTCAGCTTCGGCACGAATGATCTGACGCAGACCGCGTTCGGGTTCTCTCGGGACGACATCGGTAAGTTCTTGGCCATGTACGAGGAGAGAAAGCTCGTTCCGTCGAACCCGTTCGTGAGCATCGACGAGCCCGGCGTGGGGCGGCTGATGCAGGTTGCAGTCGACGACGGAAAGGGAGCGAACTCCGAGCTCCACCTCGGCATCTGCGGGGAGCACGGGGGCGATCCGGATTCGGTGTTCTTCTGCGAGCGGCTGGGGCTTGACTACGTGTCGTGCTCGCCGTTCAGGGTGCCCGTGGCGCGCCTCGCCGCGGCCCAGGCGGTTCTGGGAGAGGCACAGACAAGCTCGAAGTAGCTAGCAGCCCTTCGCTTTGACGAAGCTCATCTTCCCGAGCCCGCCGATGATGCTTGGTGAGGCGTCGAGACCCCACGAGACCTCGGCGCCCAGGGCGAAGGCGAGCCGGGCCGACTCGCGGCCCTCCCACTTCGTGAGGACCTTTCTATCGTCCACCACCTTCGGCTTCAACGACTGGGGGAAGACGTCGAACGACTGGCTGACGGAACCCGTCTCGAGGCCGTTGCCTTGCGCGTCTGTCTTGACGGTGACCGTAGCGCGCTCCCGCCGCGTCGGCTCCAGCTTGTGGCGGGGAGCCGACGAGTGCAGCTCCAAGGAGTCGGGGACGATCAAGCGGGACTGCACCCGCGCCGCGCACCAACCGTGAACGGCGTCGACCGTCGTCTGGATCCAGCCGACTCCGTGGTCTCGTAAGACGTCCGTCTCCGAGCCGGCCTCGTACTGGTAGAGCCTGAGGCAAGAGTACATGCGGGCGATCGTCTTGCCCTCGTGCTTGGCCACGTCTGCCTGGCAGTCGGATGCGATGAGCTCGAGGGGGCCGTTCACGCGCGGATCCTTGCCGGCCGAGATCTGGTCCGCACGCGCCGTCGCGCCGGCCACCAGGGCCGACGCGACGAAGACAAGCGTGACGAGGGTGCGGTGCGATCGTGTTCCCGGCCTAGGCCCCCCTAACAAGACGCACCCGCAGGGCTAGCAGCTCGAGCGCAGCGCCGAGTCGACCGAGCCCTGAGCCGAGCGTCCCGGGAGGTTGCCCTCACGGTAAGAGACCTCGACGCCGAGCGCCATGGCGACGGTGTTGCGGGTGGCGCCGTCCCACTCGACCTTCAAGACGCGGCCCTCGAGGCTCGGCTTGAGGGACCGGGGAAAGAGCCGGTAGGAATTCTTGACGACCCCGTCGTTGCGGCGACCACGGCCGGCCGCTACGCGGAGCTTCGATACGTCGCGAGTTGCCGTTGCCGTGCGCTCGAAGTCTGGAGCCTTGTGCTCTATGCGGTAGCCGCGGGGGACCCGGATCTTCGAGAGGACGTTCGAGACGCAGAACCCGTTGTCCGGATCGACCGTTGTCTGGAACCAGAAGACCCCGTAGTCCCGGAACGCGTTGTTGTCCCGTCCCGCCCTGTAGGCGAAGCTGTAGCTGCACGCTTTGGAGACCACAGCTCGCTGGCCCGAAGAGGCGAAGTCCGTGTCCCGCACGCAGTCCTTGTCATCCCGAACGAGGGGACCCTTGACCGTCGGGGCATCGCTGGCAAGCATCTGTGCGTTGGCAACCCCGGCCCCCAGAAGGGTAAGGACCATGACCGGTAAGGCCAGTAGCTTCGAGCGCTTTCTCATCATCGAACAGTTCTCCTTTTTCCGCCTTGGTTCCTGTCGGAACCCTCTTATACGGTGACCTCCGTGAGCCAAGGATACAGGGAAAAACTGGAGAAACTAGAGGGAAACGCCCTTTCTCCCCTGGCCCTGGCCTCATCCGACTCTAAGGGACGCGAGCGTGCGGAGCCCGAGGACGACCTCATGACGGCGTTCCAGCGGGACCGGGACCGGATCGTTCACTCGAAGGCGTTCCGCCGCCTGGCGCACAAGACCCAGGTGTTCCTCGCCCCGGAGGGCGATCACTACCGCGTCAGGCTGACCCATACGCTCGAAGTGACCCAGGTCGCGCGCACGATCGCTCGGGCCCTGCGGCTGAACGAGGACCTGGTCGAGGCGGTCTGCCTGGGCCACGACCTCGGCCACACGCCATTCGGCCACCTCGGCGAAGAGGTCGTGGCCGACTTCCTTCCCGGCTTCCGCCACAATCTCCAGTCCGTTCGCATCGTCGAGGTCCTCGAGCGGCTCAACCTCACCTGGGAGGTGAGGGACGGGATCGCCAACCACACCTGGTCCATGCCGCTTCCGTCGACGCTCGAGGGCCAGATCGCTCGGTACGCAGACCGGATCGCCTATATCAACCACGACATCGACGACGCCGAAAGGGCAGGCGTCCTCGCCCCGAGCGACTTGCCTCAGGAGACCCGGACCGTGCTCGGGCCGACCCACGGCGAGAGGGTCCAGACCATGGTCAAAGACCTCGTCGAGTCCTCCGCAGGGGCATCGGAGATCCGCATGAGCCGCCCGGTGTTCGATGCGATGGCCTCGACCCGCTCCTTTCTGTTCGAGCGGGTCTACCTGGGGCGGATCGCCCCCGCCACGCGCGAGGCGGTGCAGAGGATGCTTCAGACGCTGCTCGAGCATCACGCGGCCCATCCCGAGGCCATCCCCGCGGCTGCCGAGGGCGTCGACCACGCGGAGGATCCGACCGTGAGATCGGTCGACTACGTGGCGGGGATGACCGACCGCTTCGCGATCAGGGCCTTCGAGGATCTCGTCGGTGCTCCCTCTGGTGGCCTCGGCGCACTAGGATGAGTGGACTTCCCCCCGCATCAATGAAATAGCCGCTGCACGACCTAGGTTTTGCGGGGACCCATGGCAAAGATCCGAGAGCAGGACATCGACGAGCTCCGAGAGAGGGCAAACATCGTCGACCTCATCTCCGGCTACTCGCGCCTCAAGCGCTCGGGCGGCCACACCTTCAAGGGCTTGTGCCCCTTCCACTCCGAGAAGACGCCCTCGTTCACGGTCGATTCGGCCAAGGGCCTGTGGCACTGCTTCGGTTGCGGCGAGGGCGGCAACGTCTATCAGTTCGTGCAGAAGATCGAGAGCCTTCCCTTCCCCGAGGCCGTCGAATGGCTGGCGAACAAGACGGGCTTCCAGCTCACCTACGAGGAGATGCGCCCGGGTGAGGCAAAGAGCGCCGGTCTGAAGGCGCGGCTTTTGAAGGCCAACGAGGCGGCCGCAACGTTCTTCCACCAAGCTCTGATGGCGGGTCCCGACGCGGCCCAGGCCCGCTCATACCTCGAGCGTCGAGGATTCGGCCGGGAGGTGGCGGAGCGATGGATGCTCGGATACGCGCCGGGCCGCAACGCGCTTTGCTCTCACCTGATCAAAAAGGGGTTCTCCAACGAGGAGATCGAGAAGTCAGACCTCGGCCGGCGCAGCGAGCGGGATGGCAGCCTCTACGACACCTTCCGGTCGCGGATCACCTTTCCGACGTGGGACCTCCAGGGTCGCGTGGTCGGCTTCGGTGCCCGCGCCATGGGAGACGCCCAGCCCAAGTACCTCAATACCTCCGAGACGCCGGTGTTCTCGAAGTCGCGTGTCATCTACGGGCTCAACAAGGCCAAAACCACGCTGGCTCGCAGTGACGACCCGGCCATCGTCGTTGAGGGCTACACGGACGTCATTGCGCTTCACGAAGCTGGGGTCCGAGAGGCCGTCGCGACGAACGGGGTGGCTCTAGGAGAAACGCACTTCGAACAGATAAAGAAGTTCACGCAGCGCGCCGTGCTGATGCTCGACGCGGACGATGCGGGACGCGGAGCAACCGAGCGGAGTTTCGACATCCACCAGCGGATCGGTCTCGAGGTTCTCGTGGCTCCGCTTCCGGCCGGTCGTGACCCCGCAGACGTCGTCCAGGAAGATGGTCCAGAGGGCATTTCGAAGGTGATCCAGGCGGCCCGCCCGTTGCTCGAGTTCAAGTTGGAGCAGACGATCGAGAAGTTGCCTCTGGACACTCCTGAGGCGCGCTCGCGCGCGGTTGGTGAGGTGGCACGGGTGCTAGGGTTGCAACCCGACCCGATAGCCCGGCACGAGTACGTTTTCTCGGCCGCGAGAAGAATCGGTGTCGATGCGGAAGTCATCCAGCGGGCGCTCAGCGATGAGCGGTCGCCGGTGGGGGGATCAGCAGGAGGCGAGGTCGTCAAGCAGACCCAACGCCGCCTGCCCGGGCACGTCAAAGTCGAACGAGAGGCGCTGCAATTGATGGTTACGCGTGGCACCGAAGTTGCGCCCTGGCTGGATGAGATAGACGAGGCGAACTTCACCTCGCCCGCCCGGCGCGAGCTCTTCAACGCCTGCCGCGAAGCTATAGAACAGGGTCGAACCGTGGACGCGGCCGACCTCGCACAAGGGCTCTCGGGCGACGCCCTCTCGCTTCTCACCGAGTTGACGGTCGGCGACGGCGAACAGCGGGACGGGCACACGGGGGACTCGGTCGGCGAGGTCTTCGTCAGGCTCGGGGTCTTCAGACTCGAGCGTGCGATCAAGGCGCGCCGCGATGTGCTGCAGGACTTGAACCCCACGGTCGATCCGAAGCGCCACGACGATCTGTTCACCGAGTTGGTCGGCCTCGAGGCGCGCCGCAGGGACTTGCTTAGGCGCCTTCAGGGCGCGGCATAGGCGTTAGGGTCCGTGGGTAATCAGTCAGACGTGACAGACAAGGCGGCGGCTATGAACGCTCAAGAAACGGGCGCAAGTAGGGCGACGATCACCGAGCTCAGCCCGTCCCAGATCGAGGTCGAAAGCATCGTCCGGGCGGCCCAGGCCGAGGGATCCATCACGGCCGCCGACCTTGCCGAGAAGCTGTCCGTTCTCGACCTCTCCACCGACAGCACCGATGCGGTGTATCAGCGGCTCGTCGAGCTCGGCGTCGACGTGGTGGAAGACGAGTCCATCCGCGAGGAGCGCATCGCCGAAGAGGAGGAGGCTCCGGACGCGGAAGAGGATCGGGTGCGGGCCCGGCGCGAGGTCGACCAGGCGCTGAAGGCCCCGACGAACGATCCCGTGCGCATGTATCTCAAGGAGATCGGGCGCGTGGCCCTCCTGACGGCTCAGGAGGAAGTGGATCTCGCCAAGCGCATCGAGGCAGGCCTGATCGCGGCGGACCATCTCAAGGAGAACAAGGACCAACTCTCCGAACAGCAGTGGCGCGAGCAAAGGTGGCAGGAACGCGACGGGATGATGGCCAAGCGCCATCTCGTCGAGGCCAACCTGCGTCTCGTGGTCTCGATCGCCAAGCGTTACGTGGGCCGGGGCATGGCGTTTCTGGACCTGATCCAGGAAGGAAACCTCGGCCTCATCCGGGCGGTCGAGAAATTCGATTACGCAAAGGGTTTCAAATTCTCGACCTATGCGACCTGGTGGATCCGCCAGGCGATCACCCGGGCGATCGCAGACCAGGCCCGCACGATCCGCATCCCGGTTCACATGGTCGAGACCATCAACAAGCTCGCTCGCATCCAACGCCAGCTCCTTCAGGACTTGGGTCGGGAGCCCACCGCCGAAGAGATCGCCGAGCAGATGGAGCTTCCTCCCGAGAAGGTGCGCGAGATCCAGAAGATCTCGCAGGAACCCGTCTCGCTCGAGACGCCCATCGGCGAGGAAGAGGACTCCCATCTCGGTGACTTCATCGAGGACTCCGAAGCGATCGTCCCACTCGAGCGCGCCTCGTTCCGCTTACTTCAAGAGCAGCTTGAAAGCGTGCTGCACACGCTTTCCGAGCGCGAGAAGGAAGTGATCGAGATGCGCTTCGGTCTCAAGGACGGGCAGCCGCGCACCCTCGAAGAAGTGGGAAAGAAGTTCGGTGTCACGCGCGAGCGCATCCGACAGATCGAATCCAAGACGCTGTCGAAGCTGCGCCACCCCTCGCGCAGCCAGAAGCTGCGCGACTACCTCGAGTAGGAGCTGGGCTCAGCCTCCGGGAGGAGGGGCTACCGTCAGGCCACCCGGGCGCGAGTCGTCGCCGTTGGAGCGACTCTTGACGGAGTCGGTCACCTTTGAGGCACCCTCGGAAGCCTTGTCCTTGACGGTGCTCATCCCGGAGGAG
>JALZBR010000107.1 GCA_030863485.1 Actinomycetota bacterium | reverse complement strand
GTATTCAGGACGTAACGGATCAGGATTTCAACGAAGTGGTGCTCGGCTCCGACGTGCCGGTCATCGTGGACTTCTGGGCGGAGTGGTGCGGGCCGTGCCGCCTCGTCCACCCGGAGCTCGAAAAGCTCCAGGAGCAGTTCGAGGACAAGGTCAAGGTCGTCCGCCTCGACATCGACCAGAGCCCGACGATAGCGGTCAAGTACGGCGTGATGAGCATCCCCACCATCGCCCTGTTCGTCGACGGAGAGCTGAGCTCGCAGATCATTGGGGCGCGTCCCAAGGACGCGATCATCAAGGGCCTCAACCTGACGGCCTGAGGGCCGCTGTTCCCGCCTCTCGACTCTTTCCGGTCCGCCCCGGGGGCAGGCCTCGCGGCTAAGATGCCTACTCTCCGGGGCCCATAGCTCAGGCGGTTAGAGCGCACCCCTGATAAGGGTGAGGTAGGTGGTTCAAGTCCACCTGGGCCCACTTGCGTTTTCCCTGGTCAGAGGCCCTTTTTCCGCCAACCAGGCGCCGTCTTCCGAGGGCCGAGATCTTGCCGTCCTAAAGATGTTTTCCTCGCTGTCCTAAAAGCGGGAGCCTTCCGAGTTTCGGATGCCCGGCGTCACCTGCCGGTGCGGCCACAGCTGCTCGCGCTCGCCGTGAGAGAAAAACTGCGTGGGCCTGCTCCCTCGTTCCGCGGCAGGATTCGAACTTGGACCGATGCGGCCCGGTAGGTAGGGAAGGAATCTCAGTGTGTCCGTTTTAGGTACGGCGGGATTGAACCTGCAGATGACCAGGTTAAAGAGATCCGAATATTCGCGACTGCTCCTCGGCTGCACGGATGCATACGGCGCGGAACCTGTCGGTAAGAGCTTCACAGAACGCGTTGGCTCCCGTGCCACTGTAGGTCAGCACGATGAATTGCCTTGCAGCACCGTCGATGCATGCAGACTGCACCTCGAAATCTCTGCCCAGCCTGCACCGGACGACAACAGAATTAACTTCGGCGAGGTCGCCAAGGCTTTGCTGAACGCTGTCGCCAGCGGCGGCCCCTCCGACCCCCTGATAGCAAGCCCGCCGCGAATCAGGCTCTGCCCGTGCGCACAGGTCAAAGGCTGTGAGGAAGTCGTTGCCGCGCGTTTGTAGGGTGTACTGGCTCTGATACAAGAAGCATGGGGTTCTATAGCGCGTCGCTAGGACGCTGCAGGGGTAAAGGGGGCGGTCCGCGTCGAGGTAGGAAGCTTGGGCCATGACTCCCTCCATAAAGACCCCGCTATAACACTCGTTTCGTTCCCAGGTGTCCCTCAGCGCGTCACAACCCTTGAGCGACTTAAAGAGCTCATGCTTGTAAGTCCTCATCAACCCGTGTCCGAGCCCATGGGCACAGTTGTGGTGAGCAATTGAGTACTTGTCAGAGTGGCGTAAGTCGGCGCAAACGGTGTCCGGCGCTTTCAGTATGCTCTCCACTCCACTCTTTGCCACAAAGGCTTCCATGACCCCGTGGTGGTACCCAGCATTACAGAAGTTCGGGTCTTGGGAGTCAGTTCCCGACAGGTGCCCCCGGGCGTCTCCAGCGGCACGCCCGATAACGTGAGCCAACTCGTGGCACTTCGACGCCAGGAACCCATTTGTCTTCGCGTCGTGCGCGAGTGCTAAGAGCGCTGCTTCGCCGCCGGAGTCGCGGGCCAGAGACCGGTAATGCTGACGGTAGCAGCGGAAAGCGGAAGTGCCGGAGCAATCAGGAGGCGTCTCGCTGGACCTTCCGCCCAGACGCTCGCCGTGCAACGGATCGATTGACGACGCTTTGATGAGGCCGCCCATCGCGAGGAGCACACAAGCGGCCACCATCACAAGCGGGAGCAGAGGACGTTGGGCCAAACCCTCGGCGATGTCGCCTCTTGTTGGCCCGTCACGTCGTCCAGCTCCATCTGGGGAGAGCCGGGGTGTCGCCGAGAGCCTGGGGCTTCGAGAGACGGGCCGGCTAAGACGATTGAAACCGCTAGCGCGATCGGGAGTTAGCTGATCGCGCCTCATCAGCAAGAGCGCCGCCAGCAGAACGACGAGCGTGGACTCGGCCCCGGTTGCCAACAGGTCCAGCGTCCCCACGCCTTCCACCTCACCCGCGTGAGGCCCGAAGACGGGGACACCGATGGTTCGCGTAAGGACGTAGAGGACGACGATTGCAAGATTGCCGACGATCCCCAGGAGAAAATACCGCCGCCCAGGACGCCGCAGCAGGATCCAAGCGTAGAAGGCCTGGCCGCCCGCGGTGATAAGAAAGAAGGCCCCATAGCCCCACCATTCCTTGAAGTGGTCAGCGGTTACCCAAAAGTGGACGAGCGCGGCCACCAAAGACAGAGCCGTCGCGAGACCCAGGACCGCCGCGGGTGGGCGACTGAGGGGACGCGCCCGCTCCGCCCCTCTTCGAGACGATCTCCTGCTCTCCGGGGCACGGGCAGGCAGACTATTGATCAATTCGTCGCCCAGTTTGCGACCAACTTCTGATGTGGCTCCCATCGCTCCTAGGTCAGAAGGGGAACCAGCAGGAGAAGGAGCCGCCGGTCTGCCGCACCTTGCCTTCAAACCGGCCGTCCGGCAAGACGATGAAGCGAATCACGTCGCCCGGGTTGACCTTGCCCCCCGGTGTCTTCAAGGGAACGGTGTTGCCTTCGGGGTCGGCGAACGTGCCAGTAATGACGGGCTTCCCCGCGTTGGCCTCAGCGAGCCGGGCGACCAACCTCCCGCCCGTCTCGGAAGGGCCAGTTAGGCGGCCGTCTCGCGCAAGCGTGGCTTGGTAGAGGCCTGCTACTCCGGTGGCTGGTGTCGCCGTGAAGGGAAGCTGGCGTCCGTCAGCAAGGGTGAATGTGCCAGTGGCGGCCCGGTCGGTCAGAGTCACTTCTACTTTTTCGGCATTCTG
>JALZBR010000089.1 GCA_030863485.1 Actinomycetota bacterium | reverse complement strand
TGTAGTCGATCGACCTGATCCGGGCGTGCGCCAAAGGGCTCCGCAGCAGCTCGCCGTGGAGCATCCCCGTCAGCTTGAAGTCGTCGACATAGTTGCCCTTGCCCCGAATGAACCGCGCGTCCTCCACGCGCCTGCGGCTGGCGCCTAAGCCTCCGATCTCAATTTCGTCTACTGCCATCTGCGCTGCTCCTTTCGAGTGACTTCCTCTCACCAACGGCGACGATTGGACACCATTTGTGGAGCTACTCGACATTTGGATTAGCGATGCTGAAATAATGAGGAAAGAAGAATGGGCGAAAGAGAAAGCACGGGAATTCCCGACCTCGATGGGCTTCTGGGCGGCCTGATCCCCGGCGACAACATCATCTGGGCCGGGGAGGACCAAGCGATCTTCGCCCGGCTAGAGAGGGCTTTTCTCGACGAGGGCCGCCGGCTGGGGCAGTGGTGCCGTTATGTCACCACCGCGCAGGACCCCGAAGAGCTTGCCGGGTGGCTAGGCCCTGGAGTCGAGATTCTCGATGCTCGCCCTGGAGCACCCTTTGCGGACCCTATGCGGCTCGAGCGCCGCGTATTGGACCGAGCTCAAGAAGCAGTGGGTCGTGTCGTTTTTGACGGACTGATCCATATGGCCCACCGCCTCGGAAAGCAGCGAGCCGTGGGGATCTTCACACGGCTCTGCCCCCGCCTTTTCGATTTGGGATCTTTCGCGTACTGGAGAGTCCCTCGCTCCGGGATTGGTTCTTGGTTGCTCGCTGAGGCGGGGAAAGTCACGCAATGCGTGTTCGAGGTTGGGGAGGGCCACCTTCGCGTTATCAAGGCGGAGGGCCACTGCGCCTCCGCTCAGGGCCGCCTTCTGAGGCTGCAGCTCCGGGAGGACACGTTGAATCTGGAGAACGAACGGGCCCTCGGGCGGCTGGGGGAAGGGCTGCGTGCGCTTCGCCAGGAGCGCCACATGACTCAGGGCGATCTCGCCCGTCTTGCGGGTGTTTCCCCCAGCGCGATATCGCAAGCCGAGAGTGGGCATCGAGGCCTATCGTTGGACACGCTGTTAACCGTTTCGGAGGCCCTCGGCGTTGGGGTGGATACACTGCTGGCGAACGAACGGCAAAATGATTACGTACTCGCCCGACGCGACCGCGCGGGGGCGTCGGCTGCTCAAATCCCCCTCCTGGATGATCCCCGCGCGGGGCTTCGCGCCTACCTGATCCACCTCGCGCCAGGCGAACGAGGCACCCCTCCGATTTCACACAAGGGAACGGAACTGGTGCTTGTGGCGCATGGACTCGTGCAGCTCGAAATGGGCGCAGCTACTCCGGTGGTAAGGGATGGTGATGCGGTCCTAGCAACCCGTGTGCCCGTCAAGGGGTGGCGCAACCTCCTCGGGCAGCCCGCTCGCCTCTTCTGGATATTGAGGGATTAGTCGCGAGGCGCGAGTTCATCAACCCAAACTTGCAGTTCGGCTTTAGCGTTACTTAACCCGCGCCGCATTCAGAAGCCTCCGGCACTAGCCTTCCCCAAATGGAACTGAACTCCCGGCCATCAGGCCTCCTGGGAACCACCCTAGAGCTCCTGTCGTTTGAACTGGCAGAGGGGTGTGTCCGGACGGTCACGACCAACCAGGATTAGTGAGGCGAGAACGCAGGGCAGAGAGCTCCAAGAAAGGAATTCAGGGTGGAACGGATTGCGTCGGAACTATTGATTGAGCGGCTGATCGCTTGGGGCGTCGACACGGTCTTCGGGCTTCCCGGGGACGGCATCAACGGGATCATGGAGGGCCTGCGCCGGCACAGGCAGCACATCCGGTTCGTCCTCGTCCACCATGAGGAGGCTGCCGCTTTCATGGCCACCGGCTATGCCAAGTCGACCGGGCGGCTCGGGGTGTGCCTGGCTACTTCAGGCCCGGGAGGGCTCCACCTCATGAACGGCCTTTACGACGCGAAGCTCGACCACGTCCCCGTCCTTGCCATCACCGGTATGCAAGCGACTTCGCAGCTTGGAACCGGGTACCAACAGGAGGTTCACCTCGACAGGGTGTTCATGGACCTGGCCGAGTACAACGCGATGGTGCAGGTTCCGGTTTCCATTCCAACTCTCGTGGACTTGGCCGTCCGCACCTCCCTGTCACGTCGCACGGTCTCCCACATCACTTTCCCAGTGGATATCCAGGAGGCTGACCCAGAGCTTCAGCCGTACGAGGGAGGGCTGGGAGTAGCCCGGCCGCCCAAGACTTCTCCGATCTACAACCCGCCGAACGTCATCCCGGCAATCGAAGACTTGGAGCGGGCGGGGGCGGTGTTGAACGAGGGCGAAAAGGTCGTGATCCTTGCGGGAGCGGGGGCGGCAGGGGCTGCGACCGAGCTACTGGAGGTCTCGGAGCTTCTGGCGGCCCCGATCGTCAAGACGCTGCCCGGTAAGGCCGCCGCGCCCGACGACCATCCAAACGTCACGGGAGGACTCGGTCTGCTCGGGACGAGGCCGTCCGAGGAAGCCATGGACGCCGCGGACACCCTGCTCATGGTCGGGACGAACTTCCCTTACACGAAGTACCTGCCCGAGCACGCGCGCGTGGTCCAGATCGAGCTCGACCCAACGAGAGTAGGAAACCGCCTTCCCGTCGAGGTCCCGCTGGTGGGCCATGCCAAGCCGACCCTTCAGGCCCTCGTCCCGCTGCTCGCGCGCAAGAGGGAGCGTTACTTCCTCGAGAGGGCCCAGGAGAGCATGCGGCGCTGGCGCGAGGACATGGCCGGGCTCGAGAGCGCCGATAGGCACCCCATTCAGCCCCAATACCTCATGCGGGTGATCGAGCGCTTCGCCGACGACGACGCGATCCTGACGAGCGACTCGGGAACGATCGCTACCTGGGCAGCCCGCCACTTCGACATTCGGGGGGAGAGGAAATTCATGCTTTCCGCCAACCTCGCCACGATGGCACCCGGGCTCCCCTACGCCATCGCCGCACAAGTTGCGCACCCCGGGCGGCAGTGCATCGCCTTCGTCGGCGATGGCGGGTTCGCGATGCTCATGGCGGAGTTCCTCACTGCCGTCCGCTACCGCCTCCCCGTCAAGGTCTTTGTCGTCAACAACGGCGTGCTCGGACAGATCCTGTGGGAGCAGATGGTGCTCGGCTACCCGGAGCACGGGGTGCGCTGGGAACGGCGAGCCGACTTTGCCGCCTGGGCCAATGCATGCGGGGGCAGGGGTATCCACGTGGAGGACCCGGCGGACGTAGAGGCTGCTGTTAGCGATGCGCTGAGGTCCGACGGCCCCGCCTTGGTGGACGCTTTCGTCAACCCCGACGAGCCCCCCATGCCCCCCAAGATCCACTACGAGCAGGCGAAGGGCTTCGCCGAGGCCTTCTTGAGGGGAGAGCCCCGGAGAGCAACGATCGCCTCGACGCTGTTCCGCGACAAGCTCGACCAGCTACTCGACTGAGCGCGGCGAGGTGGCCTCCCTTGCGCTGCGAAGAGCTGGCGAAAAAGTGGGAATCAGCGCTGCTTGCCCAAGCGATGGAAGCCTGGATCAGTTCGTCGTCGAGTGGCAGCTTCATGACAGCCGCGTGGACATGACCGAGGTGGCCAGGGCCGGCAGGTCTGGCGAGAGGCTCTCCGGGAGGAGAACGGAGAACGAATGGATGTCGGCCCCAGTTCGAGTTGATTTCACGAGATGAAGCTCAGTGAGATTCGCGACCTCGTTCACATCTCCCGGCCGGCAGCTCCCTACGGCGACCGGCGGTTGGCCCGCTGTTACAGCATCGGCGACCTCGCCCGCTTGGCCCGCCGCCGGCTTCCTGAGGCAGCGCTCGGCTACCTCGAAGGGGGCGGGGAAGATGAGTACACCCTGCGCCGTAACCGGGACGCGTTCGACAGCCTCGAGCTTGTCCCCCGCGTGCTCAACGACGTAAGCCGGGTCGACACTTCCACGCTCATCATGGGGGTTCCCGTACCGCTGCCCATAGCCCTGGCTCCGGTAGGGGCTCCTCGTCTTATCCATCACGAGGGCGAGCTCGCGGTTGCGCGGGCGGCAAGCCGAGCTCGGCTTCCCTATGGCATCTCCACACTCGCGACTTTTCCACTGGAGGAAATCGCCCATGAGAGCGACGGAATCCTTTGGTTTCAGCTGTACGTATGGGGTGACCGAGGGGTCGCCAAGGAGTTGATCGAAAAAGCGAAGGGCCTCGGCTACCAGGCGCTTCTCGTCAGCGTCGACGTCACCGTCCGCTCGAAGCGTGAGCGGGAGCTAAGAGCCGGCCTCACCTTGCCAACTCCGCACCTCACGATCCCCACGGTTTTGGAGGGGGCGACCCACCCCTACTGGTGGTGGCACTTCCTTACCTCGGAGCCGCCCAGCTTCCCCAACGTATCCCGCCCGGGGCTGGAGCCGGGCCGGCAGGAGACGCTCTCCCAGATGTTCGACGGAACGGTGTCCTGGGACGACCTCGACTGGATCATGAGCGCCTGGGACGGTCCAATCGCTCTCAAGGGTGTTCTGTCGGCGGACGATGCCCGGCATGCGGCCGACCTTGGCGTAGATGCCGTCATCGTCTCGAACCACGGTGGCCGGCAGCTGGACCACGTACCCCCAGCCATCGATGTTCTTCCCCGAATCGTCGACGAGGTCGGTGATCGAGTCGAAGTTCTGCTGGACTCCGGCATTCGCCGGGGGACGGACATCGTCGCTGCGCTTGCACTCGGGGCTAGCGGGGTGCTGATCGGACGGGCCTACCTCTACGGACTAGGGGCTGCCGGCGAGACAGGCGTACGTCACGCAATCGACATCCTCAGGGAAGAGATCAGGACCGCGATGGCTCTCTGCGGTGCGGCAAAACTGACCGATCTCAACCGCCGTCTCATCCACAAACGCAGCGGGACATCGGCGGGCCCGGCGGTCCGCGAGCCGGAGGGCTGACGATCATCGTGGATCCCGCCGCTCTCGAAAACGACCTACGTGTTGGCCTTCGGGGCGAGGTGCGATTCGACGCCGGCGCGCGTGCCATGGCAGCGACGGGAGGCTCGAACTATCGCCAGGTTCCGATCGGAGTTGTGATACCTGCGGACGTCGAGGACGCCGTGGAGGCGGTCGCAACCTGTCGCCAGCACGATGCCCCGATCCTCCCACTCGGTGCGCATACCAGCCTCGCCGGCCAATCCGTCAATACAGCCGTGGTCTTGGACTTTTCGAAGTACCTGAACAGAATCGTTGACCTTGACCTCGAACTCGGCCTTGCCCGCGTCCAGCCTGGGCTCATCCTCGACCACCTGAGACAGGCGGCGGAGCGCCACCACCGTACCTTCGGTCCCGATCCCTCAACGCATGCTTACTGCACCTTGGGCGGAATGATCGGCAACAACTCCTGCGGCGTCCATTCGGTCATGGCGGGCAACACCGTCGACAACGTCGAAGAGCTGGAGGTGCTCACCTACGAGGGCGACCGGATGAGAGTCGGGGCTACGAGCGAGGAAGAGTTGGAGGCGATCATCGCAGCCGGAGGACGCCGGGGCCGGCTGTACTCGGATCTCCGCAACCTGCGAGACCGATATGCCGAGCTGATCCGGAATCGCTACCCGAACATCCCCCGACGGGTCTCGGGCTACAACCTCGATCAACTCCTTCCCGAGAACGGGTTCCACGTTGCGCGGGCGCTGGTAGGCACCGAAGGGACGTGCGTCACCGTCCTCGAAGCGGCCGTGCGCCTGGTCCGGAGCCCTCCGGCGCGTACCCTGTTGGTTCTCGGCTACCCCGATGTGTTCGCCGCCGCCGACGCGGTCCCCGATGTGATGTGCCACTGCCCCATAGGCCTCGAAGGGATCGACGAGGTCCTCGTGACCGACATGAAGATCAAAGCGATGCACCGGGGAGAGCTCGGCCTCCTGCCGCGAGGCCAGGGGTGGCTTCTGGTCGAGTTCGGTGGGGAGACCCGGCAGGAGGCCGATGATCGGGCGCGCACCCTCATGGTGGAGCTCGAGCGCCGACCCAACCCCCCCGCGATGAAGCTATACGACGATCGAGACGCCGAGCGGCGCATCTGGGAGGTACGTGAGGCGGGGCTGGGCGCGACGGCCCTGGTTCCCGGGAAGCCCCCGACGTACGAGGGGTGGGAGGACTCGGCGGTTCCACCCGAGCGACTTGGCGATTACCTCCGGGATTTCCGAAGCCTCCTCGACAAACATGGCTACGAGGGGGCCCTCTACGGGCACTTCGGCCAGGGTTGCGTCCACACCCGCATCGACTTCGATTTCACCACGGCGGAAGGCATTGGGAAGTTCCGGCGGTTTATCGAGGCGGCGGCCGACCTCGTCGCGAGCTACGGCGGCTCTCTTTCGGGGGAGCACGGGGACGGGCAGTCGAGGGCCGAGCTTCTGCCAAAGATGTTCGGCGACGAGCTCGTGGGAGCCTTCCGAGAGTTCAAGTCGATTTGGGACCCGCAGGGGCGTATGAACCCCCGCAAGGTCGTCGATCCATACCGGATCGATGAGAACCTTCGGTTGGGCACCACTTGGCGGCCGCCCCAGTTGCGAACGCACTTTCAGTTCCCAGACGATGGGGGCGACTTCGCCCAGGCGGCCCTGCGTTGTGTCGGAGTGGGGAAGTGCCGGCGCACAGAGGGCGGGACGATGTGCCCGAGCTTTATGGTGACCCGCGAGGAGAAGCACACGACTCGGGGCCGCGCCCGCCTGCTGTTCGAGATGTTGGAGGGCGAGCCAGTCCGCGAGGGATGGCGGGACGACCAAGTGAAGGACGCGCTCGACCTCTGCCTCGCATGCAAGGGATGCAAGGGCGACTGCCCTGTAAACGTCGACATGGCAACCTACAAGGCCGAGTTCCTGTCTCATTACTACTCGCGCCGGCTCCGCCCTCGAAGCGCGTATGCAATGGGGTTGATCTACTGGGGGGCCAGAGCCGCGGCTCGTTTTCCTGGTCTGGTCAACCTCATGACCCACGGCCCCGTCGTCTCGTCGCTGATCAAGCGGGCGGCAGGGCTTGCCCCGGAACGCGATCTACCCCGCTTTGCCCATCGAACTCTCACCGAAAGGCTCGATGAGCGCGGCGCCTCCAACCCCTCGCAGTCGAAGGTGTTGCTCTGGCCCGACACCTTTACCAACCACTTTCACCCCGAGATTGGTGAGGCAGCCGCCGACGTGCTGGAGGCGGCGGGCTTCGAGGTGCAACTCCCGAACCGGCCTCTATGCTGCGGCCGGCCCCTCTACGACTACGGCATGCTCGGCCTCGCCAAGCGCCAGCTCCGCCAGATCCTGGCCGAGCTGCGCCCCCACCTTAACGACGGGATCCCCATTGTCGGCCTCGAGCCGAGCTGCGTCGCCGTTTTTCGGGACGAGCTCATCAACCTCTTTCCGCGTGACGTGGACGCCAAGCGCCTCTCGTCGCAGGTGTTTACGCTCGCGGAGTTCCTGGCCCGCAAGGCGCCCCATTTTTCCCCGCCCCAGATACGCGGACACGCGTTGGTTCAGGTCCACTGCCACCACCACGCGGTGCTGGGGTTCAGCGAAGAGGAGGAACTGCTAAGGCGGCTGGGGCTGGACGTGGAAGTCCTGGACTCGGGGTGCTGCGGCATGGCGGGGTCCTTCGGTTTCGAGGCCGGGGAGCACTACGAGGTATCGATGAAGTGCGGCGAGCGCGTCCTGCTCCCCGCCGTCCGTGCCGCTTCCCCGGACACCGTATTGATTGCCGACGGCTTCAGTTGTCGGGAACAGATTCGCCAGGGAACTCGGAGGACCGCCCAACATCTCGCCGAAGTTCTCAGGGACGCACTGAAGTTGCGCGAGTCTCAGTCCTTCCGCGAGGAAACGTCGGACGCTCGATCCTGAGCCGTCCGAGCCCTCGCGAGCTCGAGGGTCCGAGTAGCAGATCTGTTCCTAACGTCGCTAAAAGATAGCAATAGAGTGCTGGGCTGTTTTCAGCTCATCGCGTGTCGACTAGGGCCTCGGTCGGGGCTCACTGTATTTGCTTCTCTTTGGTTTTAGAGACGAAATACCTTCAACAAACTCGAGAAAGGGAGGTACTATAACCAGGATAACGACGTTTTAGAAGAAAGGCGGATGGGCATGGAGGACCAGACCAGGCATGAGAGCGCCAAGAAGCGAAATCACCTACTCGAGCTGAAGCGAGCCGGCCAGAGCATTTGGCTCGACTTCTTGCGTCGACGGATGTTCGAGGACGGCAGCTTGGAGGCGATGATCCGTGAGGACGGCGTTGGCGGGGTCACCTCTAACCCGAGCATCTTCCGGAAGGCAATCGCAGAGTCCGATGACTACGACATTGCTATTCGGGCCCTTTCCTTCGGCGACCAGGACCCTCTCGAGGTTTTCTACGATCTGGCCCTTGGAGACATAGAGACGGCAGCCGATATCTTCCGACCGGTTTACGAGGTGTCGGGCGGCAAGGACGGATTCGTGTCGTTCCAGCTCGAGCCGAGGCTCGCGCAGGACACGGAGGGCACCGTCGGCGCCGCGTACTCGCTCTTCAACCAGGTGGCGAGGCCGAACCTCATGATCAAGGTCCCAGGCACCCCCGAAGGCATAAAGGCCGTACAAGAGCTGACTCGGCGAGGGGTCAACGTCAACATCACCCTGCTCTTCTCGATCCGGATGTACGAAGCGGTTGCGCGTGCGTATATGAGAGGGCTCGAGCAACGGCTCGCAGATGGCCAGCCGATAGACCACATCTATTCGGTGGCTTCGTTCTTTGTTTCCAGAGTGGACGGGGCGGTCGATCCCATCCTCGACCCCACTTCGCCCCTTAAGGGAAGGGTGGGGGTGGCCAACGCCCGGGTAGCCTACAGCCGGTTCCGCCGGCTGTTCTCAGGCAGCCGCTGGGCAAGGCTCTCCGACGCCGGCGCTCAGATCCAGCGCCCTCTCTGGGCGTCCACCGCTACGAAGAACCCGATCTATCGGGACGTGCTCTACGTCGAGGAGCTCATCGCCCCGGACACGGTGACGACGCTTCCGGCTCAAACTCTCGCCGCCTTCCGCGAGCACGGCCGCGTTTCGCCGCAGGCACTTACCGAAGGAATCCCCGAAGCCGAAAAGGTCCTCGCCGGGCTTCGACACGAGGGTGTTGATCTCCCAGAGATAACCGACAAGCTCCTGGAGGACGGACTCAGGACGTTCGAGGCCGACCTTGACGACGTGCTTCAACGAATCGCCGTGAAGCTGAAGACCGCACGGTCCAGGTCGGCGGCGTGAGTGTAGCTGAGGCGGATGTCGCGGCCCTGAACGAAGCGCCTCAAGACGGCCGCGTCCGCGCCCCTCGCAAGGGATCTTCACCCCTGGTCTGGATGGTCGTTCTTGCCGTCAGCGTTCTGTGGGGAACCGAAGGAGTAGCCACGCGGGTAGCTCTGGAGGGTGGGACATCGGCGTACGCCGTGTCATCGCTTCGGCTGGCCATTGCCTCGCTTTTCATCGGTGGATTTCTAGCCATCCGCCAAAGGAAGCTTCGGGTGTCCAGGCATGTCATGGCGGACGGAGTCGTCATGGCTATTGCCCAGGTGGTAGTCCCGCCCGTGCTGTTCGCGGCGTCCCTCCGCCACCTGAACGTCGGAACAGCGAGCCTCATGTTTGCTCTTGCTCCCGCCGTGACCGTTCTCTGGATGAGGCTGCTTTCGCAAACGAAGCATTTGGGGATGAGCGCGCGCTTTGGCCTGCTCATAAGCGGCCTTGGTGCGGCAACTCTTGTCCTGGCAGAAAGCCGAGCCGTTTCACCGACGGGACGCCCGGTTGTTGGAGCGGCCTTGGTGCTGTCTTCGGTCAGCCTCTCCTCATTCGCCGGCGTCTACTCGAAGCGCCATGCCCGACACCCCGCGCTTCAAATGATGGCCCCGGAGATCTTCATCGGCACTGCTGTTCTCTTGACCCCAGGCTTGCTCGTAGATGGCTGGGGGAGCGTGTCCTTGAAGTCCTGGGCGGCGATTGGCTACCTCGGGATAGCGGCCACGCTATTGCCGCTTGCACTTCTGTACTGGCTGGTGAGGCGCACCGATGCCGTGAAGGCGTCTTTCGTCAACTACCTTTTCCCGGTCGTGGCGATCATGCTCGGCGCCGCAATCTACAACGAAGCCCTAACGGCTGGGCTTGCGGGCGGCGCCGTCTGCCTGCTGACCGGCGTGGGGGTCGTGGAAGCGGCCAGTGGGGACAACGATAGGGGCGCGGAGGAACTGCGTCCTTGTCCGGAGATGGGCACCCTGCCGGTTGCTCTGTCCGGTAGCTATCTCGAGTAGTTGATCACTCCAGCGGAGGTCCTCGTTCCAGGTCGAGGCGGACCGGCAGATCGTGGTGGTCCTGTCGTTGACGAGTGCCAACCGAGGCGGGAACGCAGTTAGCCGGCGGAACTTTTGGATTCGCCCTCGGCTGACGCCGATCGCCGGCGCAGCTTTACGCAGCACTGTCCCGGCTCGGGTTCCAGCGCTGCATCTACGGTTTCGTTTCCAAGCCCCCGGATGAGCCCCTCGATGAACGCCTGATTCATGCCACAAACGAGATCGGGGGCGTGGCGAGACAGCTCGTGGAAGGGGCAGTTGCGAAGGATCACCTCGTCGCCCTGACGAGCAGGCTCGAAGCCGTGGTCGGAGAGGACCTGGGACGCGACGGCAAGAGCTCTCTCCGCTCCCGGGGGACGCAACCGCTCCTCACGCCTGACCTTCTCACCAAGGCTCATCCCTGCCTCGCGGGCGGTCTCGAACGCATGCTCTCGGGGTCCGTCCTTCGGAGATTCATTGCGGATCGAGTCGACGAGCAAGCGGCCGACCAAGTCGTAGCGCCGCTCCGGGATCGAGACCTCGAGCTCTATCTCAGAGGGCCGGTAAAGCTTCGCCGGCCGGCCGGCCCCTGGACCGGACCGGCCGGGGGGACGCTGGTAGTGGTACTCGAGCAGACCCTCCTCGGCGAGCTTGTCGAGGTGAAATGCGACGAGCTTGCGGGAGACGCCCATGGCCCGGGCGACCTCGTCCCGGCTGACCGGCTTCGCCTGCTCTCTCACGTACATGTACATGCGTCGCCGCAGATCCTCCCCAAGCAGGGAGAGCTTCTCAAGCGAGTAATCAAAATCTTCCATGAGACCAGTGTAACACCAGTAAATCCAGGATCAAAGGATGCGTACGCACAGATGGTGACTTCTTAAGTCTAGATCCACTAGTAAAAAGGGTTGCAGACTTTCGCGTGGTTCGGTAAGATTCTATCGACAAGCGACATAGGTGATAGAGAGGCCGGAAAAGGTAAATGGGAGCGAAGAAGAACAACCATCTCCAGATCGTCAGGGCAGGACGCGCTCTGTCGGCGAGGATCGACCGCTCGCATCTTGCGAAGTACATACGAGGGATGGTCCTCGTCCGGCCAAGGGGCCGGAGCGTTCTATTCGAAACCCAGGGGAACGAGGCGCTCGAGGAAGCGCTGCACCGCCGCCCCGACTTCTGCCGTGACACGCGGCTCGGGGGAGCGCTGCACGCGGGAGGAGTCTCCTTCAGGCAGCTCGACGGCGCTTCAGGGTTGCATATAACCCTGGGGCCTTTTGAGCGGGCGGCGATTCACATCGACCGAGCTGGTCCGGCGGTCGGAGTCAATCGCGACGGAACCTGCATCTACGACCGCTCCCGTTATCCGAGACATCTTCGGCAAGACGTGCTCCCTTCGCTCGTCCTAGCGGCTGAGGAGTCGGCGCTGACGAGGCGCCGTCGGGGGCCCACGCTCTCGAAGCCCGGGCTGCCGGTGCTCAGGGTCAGCGGCGCCGGCCAAGCCCATCGCATGTACAGCTTTGAGGTTGGGACCTTGAGCTGTGGAGTCGGGGTGGACTCCTCAACCGGGCCTACGCGCCACCACGTCGAGGTTCACCCCCGCCGTGCTCCGCCCAACCATCCCTCGCCCCTGAGCCTGGTCGTGTGTACAGGAGGGGTGATTCCAAGCGATAGCCACTTGAAAGACGAAGAAGTAGTGACCAGCAAAGCACCGGAAACGAAAGGAAAGAAGTAGATGAGCGCATCTGTGCTGACGGAGGCCGGGCAGTCCTTGGTCCGTGCCATGCACCGGCTCTGGATCGATCACGTCATCTGGACCCGGCAGTACGTGGTTTCAGCCCTCAACGGCCATCCCGACGGCGAAGCCGCTGCCGAGCGCCTGCTGAAGAACCAGGAGGACATTGGCAACGCGATCGCCGGGTTTTATGGCCCGGAGGTGGGAGGAGTTCTTACCGACCTGCTGAAGCAGCATGTCTTCATCGCGGTCGACCTGGTCGACGCCGCCATCAAGGGGGATCAGGAACGGTTTGCGAATCAGGACAAGCGTTGGGATGAGAACGCTGCGGAGATCGCCCGCTTCCTGAGCAGCGTGAACCCATACTGGCCGGAGAAGGACGTTCACGATCTCATCAACCTGCACCTCGCGCTAACGAGGCGAGAGGTCGTGGCCAGGCTCAACAAGCACTGGAAGGAAGATGTCTCGGCCTTCGACGACATCCTGACCGAGATCCTCACCCTTGCCGAGGCGTTGGCCGACGGGATCGTCCAGCAGTTCCCCTTCCGCTTCAGCGTTCCAAGCTCGGGGAAGCAGGAGTCCGAACAAGAGACCGCTGCGGTCGCAAGGGCAGGGTGAACTAAGCGAT
The DNA here is from genome assembly GCA_030863485.1 of Actinomycetota bacterium. The sequence continues at coordinate 445 of JALZBR010000089.1, read as the reverse complement.
GACCGATGGAACTCCGGGGACGATGTCCTTATCCCAACTTCGGCTGGGCGACCTCGTCCCCGAGTTCCACGCCTTGAGAGGCGTGGACGGTGAGGATTACTCACTCTCATCCTTCGACAGCCACCCCGTCCTCGTGCTGATCTTCGTTGGAAACGGGTGCCCAAGCGTTAAGGCGTACGGAGGCGAGCTCCAGCGCATCCATCGTGAGTACGGGCCGAGAGGGGTGCAGCTCGTCGCCGTCAATGCCAACAACCCTCACCTGTCGCCGCCCGACACCTATCCGCTAATGGCGGAGACGGCTAGGGAGCGGGGTTGGGCGTTCCCGTACCTGAAAGATGACGAGGCGACACTCGCACGGGGCTGCGGCGCCCTTACGACTCCGCATGCCTTCGTCTTCGACAGCGCCAGGCGGCTGCGATACCGGGGCCGGCTCGCCGACTCCCGC
>JALZBR010000086.1 GCA_030863485.1 Actinomycetota bacterium | reverse complement strand
AGTCTAGCCTCAGCTTCAATACCCTCACCTACCTGCGCAAACCCCAAATCACTACGCAGCGGGCGCTGCCTATAATGGCCCCGTACAGGCACTGATCTCCTACCCAAGCGAGCGCCGTGGCCGAACGCCTCACGATGGGTGCCTATCTCCGGGCAGCACGTACCGAACAGCGCGTGAGCCTGGAGAGAGCCGCCCAAGACACGAAGATCAAAGCCGACTTCTTGATGCGAATGGAGTCGGACGAGTTCGACTTCATCGCTCCCGCGTACGCGCGCGGGTTCTTGCGCTCGTATGCCCGCTTCCTCGGACTGGATGAGGCCCCCTTCCTCGAGGAGTTCGACCGCAGGTTCGGTACCGGTCCGGTCGACACCGTGCAGATGGTCGCGGCAGACAGGGGCAAACAGAAAAAGGTGAAGGACCACAGTCCGTTCAGCAGGTGGACGATCGTGTTGGTCCTTGCCGCGGGGGTCCTTCTGGCTCTTGCTCTCATCGGGATCTTCGCTCCGAAGCCGAACCGCGACAGGGCTCAGCGCGCGGCGGCGCAGGCGACGGCTTCCCCATCGCCCGCTGAGACCCCCAAGGAGAAGAAGTCGCCGAGACCGAGCCCCTCGCCCAGTCCGGAGGAGGACCTCTTTCTCGCGGATGGGATCCAATTGACGGTAGAGGCGACGCAAGGGGATTGCTGGGTCGACATCGACGCCGACGGCATGGACGAGTTCGCCGAGACGTTGACTTTCGGTGAATCGATGACGTTCGAAGCCGAAGAGGAGATGTCGGTGGTGCTCGGGGCCCCCGCAAGCGTCGAACTCATCCTCAACGGGGAGGATTTCGGCTCTCCTCCGACCGAGGAAGCGGGCGCGCTGTCGTTCACGCTCCCCGACGACTTCGGCACCGCCACGTTCCCGATCCCCGAGGGCTTCGATCCTGCGCCGGACCCAACCGTCACAGTCACGCCGACCATCACGATCACGCCGACGGAAACGGAATAGCGGGTGCCGCGCGTAGCCATCGTCACGCTCGGCTGTCCGAAGAACGCCGTCGACTCCGAGGGTCTCGGCGGTCTGTTGACCTCGGGTGGGCACGATGTCGTCGAGGACCCGGAGACCGCCGACGTCGTGGTGGTAAACACGTGTGGCTTTATCGATCCCGCGCGCCGGGAGACGGTCGACGAAGTGCTGGAGCTCGCCGATCTAAAGGAGACGCATCTGCGCGGTCTCGTGCTCACCGGTTGTCTCGTAGCGCGTTCCGCTCCCGACCTCGCGGAGGCGTTGCCCGAGGTTGACGCGCTCGTCGACTTCGCGGCCTATCCGCGCGTGGCCGAGATCGTCGAGCGCGTTGCGGCCGGTGATCTGGAGGAGCGGGTGTTCGGTGAGCCCGGAGAGCGTTTCGACCCCGCGTGGTGGGACGCGACCATCGCCGCGAGTCCTCGCCTTCGTTTTGGGAGGGCGCCCTGGGCCTATCTCAAGATCGCCGAGGGGTGCGATCGCGGCTGCACCTTCTGTGCGATCCCCTTGATGCGTGGGAAGTTCCGGTCTCGTACGCTCGATGTCATCGAGCGGGAGGCTCGGCAGCTCGCCGCTTCGGGAGTGACCGAGCTCTCGCTCGTGAGCCAGGACTCGGTCATGTGGGGCAGGGACATCGGCGACGAAAGGCTCGTCGACGTCCTCGACAGACTCGAGCTCGTGGACGGGATCCGGCGCGTTCGCCTCATGTACCTGCACCCCCAGGGTGTCAGCGAGGAGCTGATCGACAGGATCCTGGGCTCCGATCAGGTCGTGAACTATTTCGATCTGTCCTTGCAGCACGTCTCGCCGGCGGTGCTGAAGGCCATGGGCCGTTGGGGTGGACGGCAGCGCTTCGAGAAGATCATCGATCGCATCCGTTCGAACGATCCATTTGCGGGCGTGCGCTCGACGTTCATCCTTGGTTTCCCGGGAGAGGACGACTACCAAGCGCGCGACGTCGACGCATTCGTCGCCGAGAACGATCTGGACTGGATAGGCGTTTTCGGGTACTCACGCGAGGAGGGAACGCGTTCTCACGATCTGTCCGACCAGGTCCCCGAGGCCGTCGTCCGGCAACGCGTCGAGATGGTCGCCGGCACCGCCGAGCTTGCGATGTCACGGCGGGCGGAATCTCTGGTGGGGGTGACCGCGCAGGTGCTGGTGGACCGCCTCGACCTGGACGACAGGCGTTGGGTGGGCCGTTCGCAGCGCGAGGCGCCAGAGGTCGACGGCGAGATCCGCTTCAGCTCGGACCATCCCGTGAAAGTGGGCGACTACGTACGCGTTTCGATCACGGAGAGCAACGGGGCGGACCTCATCGGAAAAGCCGAGCCCTAGCCTGCCTCCCGGCCCCCAAGCTGAGCGCTACGCTCCGGTCGCATGAATCTGCCCAACGCGATCACGATCGCTCGCATCGCCATGGTTCCGGCCTTCATGATCCTTGCCTACCGCGAGACGAAAGCGGCGGCCGTGGCTGCCTTCTGCGTCTTCGGCGTCGCCTCGGCCTCGGACGCCATCGACGGTTATTTGGCGCGCCGTCACGGGACCACGAGCCGCGTGGGCAAGTTCCTCGATCCGTTGGCCGACAAGCTGCTCGTGGGAGCCGCGTTGGTCGTTCTTGTCGGCGCTCATGACTTTCCGCTGTGGGCCGCTCTGGTCATCGCGCTGCGGGAGGTGGCGGTTCAGATCCTGAGGATCCAGATAGTCCGTCGGGGCGGTGACATGCCGGCTTCGGTGGCGGCCAAGGCGAAGACCGCCAGCCAGATAGCCATGGTGGGGTGGTGGCTGCTGCCGTGGGGCGAGATCAACGTGGGTCACTGGGTGCTGCTGGGTCTCGCCGTGGCAACTACCACGTGGTCCGGCCTCGAGTATTTCGTCAAGGCGCAACCAGAGAGAGCGGTGCCTTCATGAACGCCGAGATCATCGGCGTCGGCACCGAGCTCCTCCTCGGCCAGATCGCAAACACGAACGCGCAGCACATCTCGCGCGAGCTCGCTGCCGCCGGGATCAACGTGTACTTCCACACGGCTGTCGGCGACAACCTCGACCGGATGGCCGATGCGATCACCCGTGCGCTCGCCCGTGCGGATTGCGTGGTCATAACCGGGGGCCTCGGCCCCACGCCCGACGACATCACACGCGAGGGCGTGGCTGCGGCCACCGGCCGGGACCTGCAGCGCGACGAATCCCTGGCCCAGAGCGTCACCGACATCTTCGAGCGTATGGGTCGTCGGATGCCTCAGGAGAACCTCCGTCAGGCCGATCTGCCGCGGGGCGCTACGGCCATCCCGCCCGAGGGGACCGCGCCCGGTTTCTTTCTCGAGCACGAGGGAGCGATCGTGTTCGCGCTTCCGGGAGTGCCCTGGGAGATGGAAGCCATGCTCTCCAAGGCCGTCATCCCGTTGCTCCGCGACCGGTCGGGAGGCGGGACTATCGTGAGCCGGCAGGTCCTGGTGATCGGATTAGGTGAGTCCCACACACACGAGCTGATCGAAGACCTCGTCGCCTCACAGACCAACCCCACGATCGCCTTTCTGGCCGGCGGGGGACAGGTGCGCGTGCGGATCAGCGCGCGGGCGGCCACCGAGGAGGAGGCGAACTCGATGATCGCGCCGGTAGAGCAATCGGTCCGCGAGAGGCTCGGTGATTCGGCCGTTCCCGGCAACCACGGCTCGATCGTCCAGGCTTTCACCGAGATGTTGAGCGACCGATCCTTGACTCTGGGCGCGGCCGAGTCCCTCACCGGAGGGCTCGTCGGTGTCGAGATGACGAAAGCCGCCGGAGCCAGCGAGGTCTTCTTGGGATCGCTGGTCTGCTACGACGTCGAAGCGAAGCACCGCGTCGCCGGCGTGGATCGGGCCCTCCTGGAAGGCCCGGGGCCGGTCAGCGAACAAGCCGCCGCCGCGTTGGCCGAGGGGGCCGCGAGGGTCCTCGGCGCCGACGTAGGGATATCGACGACCGGCGTGGCGGGCCCGGAACCGCACGACGGTCAGCCCGTCGGAACCGTGTTCGTCGGCGCGAGCTTGAACGGCAGGACCGAGGTTCGCAAGATCCAGGGTTACGGCGATCGGGACAACATCCGAAGGATGGCCGTGACCGCGGCGATCGATCTCGGCAGGCGCCTCGTCGCAGCTCGGTGAGCGGCGTGGAACGTCTCAGGCTCTTCGTGGCCGTCTCCGTGCCCGGCCCCCTTCTCGCTCGACTCGAAGAGCGGACCCGCGAACTGCGCGCGGCCTGGCCCTCTGCCCGTTGGATCCCGCGGGAGAACCAGCACGTCACTCTGAAGTTCCTCGGTCCGGTCGAGGCGCCGGTGCTCGCGCCCGTGAAGGAGACGGTGCGAGCCGTCGCCGAGGATCACGCTCCTGCCTACCTCACCCCCTCCTTCCCGGGTGTCTTTCCTTCCCGCACGCGCGCCAGGGTCCTATGGGTCGGCCTGGATGACCCCGACGATCTGCTCGCCGCACTGGCCGCGGATCTCGACACGGCTCTCGCGCCGCTCGGCTTCAATGCAGAGAAACGTCCCTTTCGCGCCCACCTCACGCTGGCTCGCTTCCGCGATCCCGTTCGGGTGAAAGACGACGTGCTCGGGATCGATTTGCGCGATTTCGAGGACTTCCGAGTCTCCTCGATCGAGCTCTTCCGCTCGCATCTGCACCCGAAAGGCGCGCGCTACGAGGTCATCGAGTCGTTTGCGCTCGGTAAGCCCCCGCGTGCAGGACAATGACCACTATGGGTACAAACGAACGGGACCGATCGCGCGCGACCACGATCGTGCTCTTGTTCGTTCTCGCCATGGCGCTGACGCCCGTCACGGCGCTGGCCCACGGCGATCTCCAGTCGACTATCCCCGAGGCCGGCAGCAAATCTAAGAAACCGCTCGATCACATCATCATCAACTTCACCGAGCCCCCGACGAACAATTCGGTCGTTCGGGTGAAGGACGGCTGCGACCGCCAGATCGTCGAGGAGCTCGACTTCGAGGACAAAGCAGCTCACGTCTACCTCTCGAAGGGCCAGCCGGGGAAGTGGAGGGTGTCGTACGACGTCGTGTCGGCGGTCGACGGGCACAAGTCGGATGGGTCCTACTCGCTCACCGTGGCCGGCAAGGCCGACTGCTCTCAAAAGTCGAATGGGAACGGGGGCCGGGCCGACCCGGCCGATGAGGCGACCGGCCCGGGCCCCCAGGCTGGAGGAGGGGGCGGGGAGGACGAGAGCTCGTTTCCAGTCGTCCCGGTCGCGCTCGGAAGCGTCGGCGTGATCGCGCTCGCGCTTCTGGCACGCCGCCTCTCCGGGTGACCCTCGCGCCCGGTCTGGTATAGGAGTCCTCATGGTCTTTGCGCACGCGGTTGGCTCTTCGGGGCCGCACGTCGAGTTCCTCGTCATGGCCGGCGCCCTGCTGGTCCTGGGCGTGTTGTTCTACGTCCAGAAGGCCGTCAAGCCGGTGGTGAGCGTCGTCCTCGTGGTCCTTGCGATTGCGCTTGGCTCCGGCGCCTTCTTTCTGGAGGAGGAGTCCGTTGCGCAGGGACGGTCGGTCGCCATCACCGAGCCGAAGCCCGGAGACACGGTGGAGGCCGACGAGCCCACCACCTTGCTGGTGGCGGTCAACGGGGGCGCACTTGCCGGAGAGAGCAATGAGGCCAATGCAGGTCACCTCCACGTGTACGTCGACGGCGCGGTCGTCGACATGCCGAGCAGGTCGAGGATGGAGGTGGTCCTCCCCCGAGGTCGCCACACTCTCGCCGTCGAGTACGTCGACGCAGAGCACCGTCCTTTCGATCCGGTCGTCAAGGACGAGATCGAAGTCGAAGCCCGCTGAGCGGGAGGACAATGCCGATGCGGGTCCGGAGACGCTGCGCCTCGTAGCATAGGCCCGTGCAGAGAGCAGCCGACATCCTGCGAATCGCCGTAACCGCCGGCTTCGTTTTCCTCGCCGCCTCCTCGACGATCCAGTGGGCGAGGACCCGCGAGCGCGTGACCGGCTTCCTTGCGGGGGCGCTCGGGCTCCTCGCGCTGGTGGTGTTGATCGGCGACATCGATCGGCTGACCGACGAACGCTACGAGTTCCTCGGCGTTATCAGCTTCCTGAACTTTCTCGGATCGGGCTATCTCCTTTTACTGTTCCGTCACGAGTTCGTGCCGCTGCGCGCGTGGATCCGGGGGGGAGTCCTCGCCGGACTCCTTTTGACCGGTGCGCTGATGACGGTCTTCCCGGCCCCCGGGGACCCGGCCAGGTACGAGACGCAGGACTTCGTCGTCGTCTACTCGGCGCTGTTGCTATGGGCGTTCTGTGTCGGCGAACCCGCGCTCAGGTTCTGGCTTGCGTCGCGGGACCGCCCCGTCGTCCAGCGCGCCCGCCTGCGGAGTCTCAGCTTCGCTCACGTCACGTTGATCTTGCTCGTCTTCCTTGCCGTGATCGGGGGGCGGGCCGAGGGCGACCAGGCCGAGGTCGATCTCCTTGTGAACCTCGGCGCGCTCATGCTCGTGCCCGTCCTCTACGCGAGTCTCGCTCCGCCACGCTGGCTCCGGGGGATCTGGCGGGCGAAGGAGGAGGGCACCTTCCGACTTGCAGAGGACCTCGCGACCTACGCGCCGGACACCCCGACGGTCGCGGATCGGGCCGTGCGCCAGGTGATGGAGCTCGTCGGCGCCGATGGAGCATTTATCCGGGCGGCGGACGGGAGGGTCGTCGCCGCGCGCGGCCTCTCCGAGGACGAGGCCGGGAGAGCGGGCGACGGGGTGAACACGCGGGATGTCGAACGCGTTGTCGAGACCGTCGGGGGCCGGCCTCGCCACGTCGTCCTCCTGCCCACGCGAGCGGATGACGATCCGGACGTCCTCGGCGTGGTCTTGGGGCCCTTCACACCCCTGTTCGGTTCCGACGAGATAGCGCGCCTAAGGGACTATGCGGCTCTCGTGGATGTGACCCTCGATCGCGTGCGGCTAAGTGAGGAGGTCGCCGCCGAACGGGAAAGATTCGAGGCGTTGTTGCGGGCGGTGAGCGATGTGGGGGAGGGCTTCGTGGTCCTCGACGAGGGACGCGTCGAATACGCAAACGAGGCCTATTGCGAGATGACCGGGTATTCGCTCGAGGAGCTGAAGGCCTTACCGACCCTTCTCGAGCTGAGTCGGCCCGAGGATCGAGACGTTCTGACCGATCGCTTCCGAGGCCGTCTCGCCGGCGACGACGTCGGCGATCACTACGAGTCGGCGCTCGTTCGCAAAGACGGGACGATCAAGTGGATCGAGGTCGCAGTCAAGTTGCTCGACACTCCCAACGGACGACGGGTGGTCTCGCTCGTCCGAGACGTCAGCGAGCGCAAGGAGGCGGATCGTTCGCTCGCCAGGCACACCTCCACCCTTCAGCTCCTGCAACGCATAGCGGTGTCGGCAAACGAGGCGGAGGACCTCGAGGAGGTCCTCCGGGTTGCGGTTCAGGAGGTCTGTTGGTACACGGGTTGGCCGGTCGGACACGTCCTGCTCGCCGCCGACGAGCTCGCCGACGAGCTGGTCCCCCTGGACATCTGGTGTTCCGGAGATCCTTCGTACGAGCGGTTCAAGCAGGCGACGCAGAGCGTGGGCATCCCCAAGGGGGGGCCGTTCCCGGCCGCCGTGCTCGACTCCGCCGCGCCGGTCTGGGTCGAGGACCTTACGGAAGAGGGCGGGTCCGGACGGGCTGACGTTGCGCTCGAGTGCGGGCTGCGGGCCGCGTTCGCATTTCCCATCCTTTCGGGCAAGGAGGTCGCCGGTGTTCTCGAGTTCTTCAACGACGAGGTGACGGAGCCCGACCCCGCCCTGCTGGACGTGATGACTAACATCGGTACGCAGCTGGGGCGAGTTGCCGAGAGAAAGCGCATCGATAACTTCCGCAACGCGTTCATCTCCAACGCAGCACACGAGCTGAGGACTCCCGTCACGCCGATCGTCGGGTATTCGAGCCTCCTCGCGGATCGCTGGGAGCAGATGTCGGACGACGACCGGACGACGATCACCCACAGCCTGAGACAGCAGGGCAACCGGCTCCGCACCCTGGTCAACAGCCTGCTCGACTTCACCCGGGTGCAGCGGGGTCGGATGCAGATCGATCTCGAGCCGGTTCGCCTCCAGGGAGTGTTCCAAAACGTGCTCGAGGCCGTCCCACCCCCCGACGGGAAGTCCGTCCGGGTGGGCAAGGCCGACGGTGCAGTGGTCCTGGCGGATCCCGCCCGGCTCGAGGACATGCTGGTCAACCTCGTGGTCAACGCCTATCGCTATGGAGGCGATCAGATCGAGCTCGACGCCTACGCCGGCGGCGAAGGGGTTCTGATCTCCGTGTCGGACAACGGCGCCGGCGTTCAGCCCGATCTCGTTGCGGGCCTGTTCGATCCCTTTACGAGGGGGGAGAGGTCGTCCGACGCCGGAGGGTCCGGGCTCGGCCTCGCGATCGTCCGCATGCTTGCGAAGGCCCAGGGCGGCGACGTCTGGTACGAGGACGCCGAGGGCCGACCCACGTTCGTGCTGAAGCTCCGTCCCGCCCCCGAGGGGGCCGCGGCGAGCAACTGAGCCGCCTTGCCTTAAAGCCTGTGGCCGCCGGCGGTCTAGACCTTCTTTTCGAGGCCTGACCGGGCTAAGATGACACCTCCGTAACTACGAGCGGGTGATTCCTCTCCTGAGAGCGGGAAAAGACGTGCAATCGAACGTGTGTTCGACTACCCTGAGCATGTTTCGTGTCGCACCCCCTCCATAGGGTCTCGTCTGACGGATCAGAGAACGGGCGCCGGATGGGCCCGCCAGCAAGGAGGCAACGAGTGGCCAGCATCAAGAACCCCCGAGACGCAGTGAAGGACACCAGTCGAGACGCCGCGGGGCGCGATGCCTCCCTGGACATGGCGCTTGCCCAGATCGAGAAACAGCACGGCAAGGGCGCGATCATGCGCCTCGGCGATCAGCCCATCATGGGGATCGAGGTCGTCCCCACCGGCTCGTTGGCGGTGGACCTCGCCCTCGGCGTCGGAGGCCTCCCGCGGGGACGCATCGTCGAGATCTACGGCCCGGAGGGATCGGGCAAGACGACCGTGAGCCTCCACGTGGTCGCCGAGGCCCAGAAGGCCGGCGGACTCGTCTCGTTCATCGATGCCGAGCATGCGCTCGACCCGAGCTATGCGAAGGCTCTCGGCGTCAACATCGACGATCTCCTGGTGTCGCAACCCGATACGGGCGAGCAGGCGCTCGAGATCGCCGACACGCTCGTGCGCTCCGGCGCCATGGACGTGATCGTGGTCGACTCCGTCGCGGCTCTCGTGCCTCGAGCCGAGATCGAGGGGGAGATGGGCGATTCTCACGTCGGCCTCCAGGCGAGGCTGATGAGCCAGGCGCTTCGGAAGCTCGCCGGCAACGTGAACCGCTCGAAGACCATCCTCATCTTCATCAACCAGATCCGAGAAAAAATCGGAGTCATGTTCGGAAGCAATGAGACCACCCCCGGCGGACGGGCGCTCAAGTTCTACTCGTCGGTCCGCCTCGACGTCCGCCGTATCGATGCGCTCAAGGACGGTGCCGAGATCGTCGGCTCCCGGGTGCGGGTGAAGGTCGTCAAGAACAAGGTCAGCGCTCCGTTCAAGAAGGCCGAGTTCGACATCCAGTACGGCACCGGCATCTCGAAAGAGGGAAGCTTGCTGGACGTCGCCATAGAGGAAGGCATCGTCCGCAAGTCGGGAGCGTGGTTCATCTACGGCGACGACCAGCTCGGCCAGGGACGGGAGAACGCGAAGACGTTCCTTGCGGAGAACGCCGACATCGCGGCCGAGATTGAGCTCAAGATCAAGGACAAGCTCGGTCTCGTCTCGACCGACGGCGACGAGCCGATCGACGCGATCGAACCGATCGAGCTCGCCGAGTAGGTCTTTTAGATGTCCACCACCGGGGCCACGAAGCAGGACGCCTCGGACCTCGAGGCAGCGATGAGCCGGGCAGGCCGCCTGCTCACGCTGCGGCAGCGAACCGAAAGCGAGATCGTCGATCGCCTCGGCACGGCCGGATTTGCTCCTCCCGTCGTCGCCGAGGCGGTCGCGCGTCTCAAGGAGCTGCGCTTGCTCGACGACGCCACCTTCGCCCGGTCCTGGGTCGGTGAGCGTCTCCGCCGTAAGGGCAGCGGTCCCGCTCTACTGCGAGCGGAGCTCATCGACAGGGGCGTGGATGAGGCCGTGGTCGAAGAGGTCCTTGCCGAGGCGCTTCCGGACGAATCGCTGCGGGCGACCGAGGTGGCGACGAAGCTCCTGGGGCGCATCGGTGGGCTGCCCCTCGAGAAGCAGGTCGCCCGCCTCATGGGGGCCCTCGCCCGAAAGGGGTTCTCGCCGGAGGCGGTCGAGGAGGCCTTGCGGGCGGTCCTTCCTCCCGAGGGCTGGGACTAGCCGGTCAAAGACCGCCTTCAGAGGACGCGGGGCGTACCATGAGGGTTGCCAATTGTTTGGATAGAACTCCCATTACTGGTACGGAACGAAAACGAGCAAGCAAATGAAACCGTCTGTCACACAAGCGACCACCTCGAGCTCGACGGGACTTCAACCTGCGCTTTTGAGCCTTCATCAGGCTCTCTCAGGCCTTACGCGGCTCACATAGCCTGCTCTGCTTGTCATTCGCTCCTGCCGGGACGAGGGCCCGGGTAGCTCCCGCGGCCTGGGGGCCAGCGATCGCCTTGGCGATCGCGACAGAAAGTAAGGGAAAGGAGCGAACGATGGAGATCATTCTTGGTGGTCTCATCGGTCTCCTCGTGGGTGTGGGAATCGGCTACGCCGCGCGCAAGGCAATGGCCGCGCGCGAGGTCGACTCCGCCGAGGCCCGCGCCAAGACCATCGTCCAGGAGGCGGAGCGTGACGCCGAGGCGAGGCGTCGAGAGGCGCTCGTCGAGGCCAAGGACGAAGTCTTCAAGATGCGGGCCGAGGCCGAGAACGACCTCAAACGGCGCCGAGTGGAGATCGACAAGAAGGAAGACCGGATCGACCAGCGCGAGGCGACGCTGGATTCGCGCGCCAGTGGCATTGAGCGCAAGGAGCAGGCGGTCGAGGCCCGCGAGGCGGAGCTCGTCCGGGCCCGCCAAGAGGTGGATCAGCTCCAGCAGCGTGCCCGCGCGGAGCTCGAGCGCTCCGCCGGGATGACCGCCCAGGACGCGCGCCAGATGCTCATCGAGCGGATCCAGGACGAGGCGAAGCGCGAGGCGATGGCTCTCGTGCGAGACATCGAGGCCGAGGCGAGAGAAGAGGGAGATCGTCGGGCCCGCAAGATCATCGCGATCGCGATGCAGCGGGTCGCGTCCGATCTCACCACCGAAGCGACCGTGACCACGCTTACCCTCCCGAACGAGGACATGAAGGGCCGCATCATCGGACGAGAGGGTCGCAACATCCGCGCCTTCGAGGCCGCAACGGGCACAAACATCATCATCGACGACACGCCCGAGGCCGTCGTCCTGTCATGCTTCGATCCCATTCGACGGGAGATGGCCCGCCTGACCCTCGAGAAGCTGATCGGCGACGGGAGGATCCAACCCGCCCGCATCGAGGAGACCCACGAGAAGTCGAAGCAGGACGTCGAGCGCGAGATCCGCGAGGCGGGGGAGTGGGCCGTTCTCGAAACGGGGATCACGGACATGCACCCCGAGCTTGTCAGGGTCTTGGGCCGCCTGAAGTTCCGCACCTCTTACGGTCAGAACGTGCTCAAGCACGTCGTCGAGGCATCTCACATCGCGGGGATGATCGCGTCGGAGCTCGGTACGGACGTGCATCTCGCCAAGCGCGCCACGCTCCTTCACGACATCGGCAAGGCCGTCACGCACGAGGTGGAGGGGTCCCATGCGCTCATCGGCGCGGAGATCGCCCGACGTCTGGGAGAGAAGCCCGAGGTGTGCCACCCGATCGCCGCTCACCACGGCGAAGTCGAGCAGCGCAGCATCGAGGACGTCATCACCCAGACCGCCGACGCCATCTCGGGAGCTCGTCCGGGGGCCCGCCGCGAGACGCTCGAGACCTACGTCAAGAGGCTCGAGCGTCTGGAGCAGATCGCCATGGAGTTCGACGGCGTCGAAAAGGTCTACGCGATGCAGGCCGGTCGCGAGGTCCGCGTGATGGTCAAGCCCGAGTCGGTAGACGACCTCCAGGCGGAGGTCATCGCGCGCGACATCGCGAAGAAGGTCGAGGAAGAGCTCCAGTATCCGGGGCAGATCAGGATCATGGTGATCCGAGAACTGCGCTCTTCGTCCTACGCCAAATAGCACTACGCTCTCCGCCATGACCAGCGAGACGTATTTCATCAGGACGTTCGGGTGCCAGATGAACGAGCACGACTCCGAGCGTCTGGCCGGCATGCTCGAAGGCGAGGGCTACGTGCGCGTCGAGGCCCCGGAGGACGCCAAGGTGGTGGTCTTCAACACCTGCTGCATCCGCGAGAACGCCGATCAGCGGCTGTACGGGAACCTCGGGCGGATGAAGGCGCTCAAGGACACGAGACCCGACATGCGCATCGTCGTCGGAGGCTGCCTGGCGCAGAAAGACAAGCAGACCATCCAGGAACGAGCGCCGTACGTCGACGTCGTCTTGGGGACGCACAACCTGGCGAGTCTGCCCCGGTTGCTGGAGGAGTCCCATGAGGGTCCCGCGTTCGAGATCCTCGAGCAGACCGAGATCTTCCCCTCGGCTCTACCGGCGCGAAGGATGTCGCCGTGGCATGCGTGGGTGTCGATCTCCATCGGCTGCAACAACTCGTGCACCTTCTGCATCGTGCCGGCCGTACGGGGCAAGGAGGTGTCTCGACGACCTGGCGACATCGCCGGTGAGGTCGCGGGATTGGTAGACGACGGCGTCGTCGAGGTGACGTTGCTCGGGCAGAACGTGAACTCCTATGGACGAGACATCGACGGAACCCCGTTGTTCGCCCCCCTTCTGCGGGAACTGGACGCGATCCCCGGCCTCGAGCGGATCCGTTTCACCAGTCCGCACCCAAAGGACTTCCGCTCCGACACCGTCGCGGCAATGGCGGAGTGCAGGTCGGTATGCGAGCACATCCACCTTCCCGTCCAAGCGGGCTCGGATCGGATCCTCAAGCGCATGAAGCGCGCTTACACCCGCCGCCGATACCTCGACAAGGTCGAGATGGTCAGAGAGGCCATTCCCGATGTGGCGATCACGACGGACATCATCGTGGGCTTTCCGGGCGAGACCGAGGAGGACTTCGAGCAAACCCTCTCGCTCGTGGCCGAGGCCCGCTACGACCAGGCATACACGTTCCAGTACTCGCCTCGCCCCATGACGGAGGCCGCGTCCTTCGAGGAGCACCTCCCCAAAGAGGTCGTGCAGGAGCGCTTCGAGCGCCTAGTCGAGCTCCAGAGCTCGATCTCTCTAGAGCACAACCTGGCGACCGTAGGAAAGACCGAACAGGTGCTGGTCGAAGGCCCTTCGAAGAAGGACCCCGATCGACTCACAGGGAGGACCCGTTCCAACAAGGTGGTCCACTTCGACGGCGATGGTGCCGAGCCGGGCGCGTTTCGCTCCGTCCGGATCACCGCTGCACGCACGCATCACCTGGAGGGTGAGCTGGTTGCAGGTGGGGCCCCCGCGAGATCAGTCGGTCGCTCACTGTCGCTCCCGTTGGTTTCATCGTCGCCGTCTGGTTGCGCCAGCTGCAACTGACAATCGCCCTTTCGCCGGGCGGCGGCGGAGCCTGCACCGCCGGTCCACCTCTTCTTTCCGGAGACTCGTAGATGGTGGGTCCCCAGCGGGTGCGTGGAGCAGTGGTCCCGCACGCGCCGCTTCTTCTTCCCGCCATCTCGGGACCAGAGGTCGCGCCCGCCGCGACCACCCTGCGCCGGGCGATGGGCGAGATCGATCTCACAGGGTTCGATCTCGTGGTGGTCTTGTCTCCGCATGGACGGCGCACCGGCGTGTACCCCCAGGCCGCAGGCACGCTGGGGGACTTCGGCTACTCGGGCATTGGGCTGGAGATGGAGGGCGATGCGGAGGTGACGGCGGCGCTGGCGAGCGCGTGGGGTTCCCCCTTGCTCGATGACGGCGCGGACCACGGCATCGTCGTGCCGTTCCTGTTGTGGAACACGGAGCACGAGCGGATGTCCTGCCCGGTGGTCGCGGCCTCTCTGGCGGAGACCTCAGGCGACGGGGCGATCTCGTTTGCCGAGGCCCTTCTCGAGGTGACCGGGGACCGGAGAGTCTTGTTCGTCGCCAGTGCGAACGGTTCGGCCGGACTGTCGGCGCGGGCGCCAGTGACCGAGATCGAGGGGACCGCGCAGTTGGAAGACGCGTTCCTCGATGCGCTCCGGCAGGACGCGGCCGGCGTCGAGAAGGTCGTCGGTGAGTTGGTCGAGCAGGCCGGGTCGTGCGGCGGCGGACCGCTCACGGCGCTCGCCCGGCTCTGCGCGGGCCAGAGCTCTCGCATCCTTGCCCATGAACGCCCCGTGGGCGTCGGTTACACGGTGGCGGTGACCGATGGCTGAGAGGATCCGTGTCGCGGCGCTCGTGGGTGCGACGGCGGTGGGCAAGACAGAGGTGTCGCTCGCCCTCGCCGCGACTTTGGGGGCCGAGATCGTCTCGATGGATTCGATGCAGGCGTATCGAGGCATGGACATCGGAACGGCCAAGCCCGAGAGGGCCGTCCTCGAGTCGATCCCTCATCACCTCATAGATGTCTTCGAGCCGGACGAGGATGTCTCGGTTGCTCGTTTTCGCGATCTGGCCCGGGCGGCGATCGACGACGTCGCCGGTCGCGGTCGTCTGCCCCTTCTCGTCGGGGGATCAGGTCTCTACTTCAGGGCGATCGTCGACGACCTGAGATTCCCGCCCCGGTCACCGGATGTGCGCGTCTCTCTCGAGCAGGAGGTGGAAGAGGCCGGCGCGGACCTCTTGTACCGTCGCCTCGCCGAGGTCGATCCCGCCGCGGCCGCCAAGATCGAGCCTGCCAACGCCCGCCGGATCGTGCGCGCCCTCGAGGTCATCGAGCTCACCGGCCGCCCCTTCTCCGAGAACGACGCATGGGACAAGTTCGAGTCTCGTTACGACCTCGCGGTCGCCGGTCTCTTTATGGACCGCGCGGTCCTCTACGAGCGGATCGCGGCGCGCGTCGATCAGATGCTGGACGCGGGCCTCGTCGAAGAGGTGCGCGGTCTGCAAGAAAGCGGACTGGGGCGAACGGCGTCGCAGGCGCTCGGCTACAAGCAGGTGATCGAGGCCGGCCCCGATCCGGACCAAGACGCCGTGCGCGAGGCAATCGTCCGCGCGACCAAGCGTTTTGCGCGCCGTCAGGAATCGTGGTTCCGAGCGGATCCCCGTGTGCGGTGGTTCGAGGCGGCCCAGCCGGGTCTCCAAGAGGCCTTGACGCACTTCTTCAACCCCGCTAGTCGTCCCGCGCCCGCCTGATTGAGGGCCGGTAGGCACCGTCCTCGCGGTACCTTTGAGGCCATGAGGTTCTCCAAGTACCACGGCATAGGAAACGACTTCGTGATGATCGCGGACCCCGGCGACGAGCTGTCGCTCGAGCAGGACGTCGTCCGTCGTCTCTGCGATCGTCGCTTCGGGGTCGGGGCGGACGGCGTCATTCGGGTCGCTCCGGGGCGCGACGGCGCCGATTTCTTCATGGACTACGTGAACTCCGATGGGTCGATCGGCGAGATGTGCGGCAACGGCATACGGTGCCTGGCCTTGTTCGCCCGCGCCGAGGGCCTTACCTCCCAGCGAGAGCTCCGCGTTGAGACGCGGGCCGGCTTGAAGATCGTCGAGATCCGGGGCGACTTGGTCCGCGTGGACATGGGGGCGCCGATCTTCGACCCGGCCGAGGTCCCGGTCCTCGTGAACGGGGCGGATCCTCTTCATGCGAAGCTCCAGACGGATCAGGGCATGTTCGAAGCGGCGTGCCTCTCGATGGGGAACCCGCATGCGGTCCTGTTCGTCGACGACCCACTGACCGCACCCGTGACCTCATTGGGCCCCCTCTTGGAGCACCACCCCGCGTTTCCGAACCGGGTCAACGTCGAGTTCGCCGCCGTCGAGGCTTCCGATCGGGTCAACATGCGCGTCTGGGAGCGGGGCTCGGGTGAGACGCTTGCGTGTGGAACCGGCGCGTGCGCGGTGGCCGTGGCGGCGCGCGTGCTGGCCAACGCAGATCAGAAGCTGACCGTAGTCCTTCCCGGAGGTGAGCTCGAGGTCGAGTGGAGGGGATCGACCGAGACCGAGGCCCCCGTCTTCTTGACCGGTCCTGCGGTCGAGAGCTTTCGTGGAGACCTGGATCTGGAGGCATATTCATGAGGACCGCCAAGCGCATCGAGAAGCTGCCCCCTTACCTGTTCGCCGAGATCGACCGCAAGGTCGCGGAGGCCAAGGCCCGGGGGGCCGACATCATCTCCTTCGGGGTGGGCGATCCGGATCTGCCCACTCCGGAGCCGATCGTCGAGGCCCTGAACCGGGCCGCTCACGACCCGGGCACGCACCGCTATCCGTCCTATACCGGTCTCCCCGAGTTCCGAGCGGCGGTGGCCGACTGGTACGGGCGCAGGTTCGACGTCAAGCTCGACCCGGATACGGAGGTGCAGCCGCTGGTCGGTTCCAAGGAGGGCATCTTCCATCTGCCGGTGGCTTTCGTGGACGTTGGCGACGTTGCTCTCGTGCCCGATCCGGGCTATCCCGTTTACGAGACCGGGACGATCCTTGCCGGGGGGGAGGCGCACCTCATGCCGCTTCTGGCAGAGAACGACTTCCTCCCCGACTTCGAGGCGATCCCGACCGAGGTGCTCGAGAGGGCGCGCGTCATGTACCTCAACTATCCGAGCAACCCCACGGCGGCGACCACGGATCGAGATTTCTTTGCTCGAGCTGTGGACTTCTGCGCCCGACACGATCTGCTCCTCGCGCACGACGCCGCCTACACAGAGATCACCTTCGACGGTTACGTCGCTCCGAGCGTCCTGGAGGTCGACGGGGCGATGGAGCACGCGGTCGAGTTCCACTCGCTCTCGAAGACCTACAACATGACGGGCTGGCGACTCGGATGGGTAGCCGGCGCGCCGCGTGCGATCGAGGCGATCAAGAGGCTCAAGACGAACATCGACTCGGGCGTCTTCGACGCGGTGCAGCGCGCGGGGATCGTGGCCCTCGAGTCGGCCGACGAGCACCTGAAGCACAACGTTGAGACGTATCGTCGGAGACGCGATCTCCTCTGCGATGGCTTGAAATCCATGGGGGTCGTGGTGGAGCCGCCGAGAGGATCCATCTACGTTTGGGTCCCGGTGCCCGAAGGGCATTCGTCGGAGTCCTTCACGAAGTTCCTTCTGGACGAGACCGACATCGTGGTGGCGCCCGGCAATGGATACGGGCCGACGGGAGAAGGGTTCGTCCGCTTCTCGCTCACGATCTCCGACGACCGCCTCGAAGAAGGCGTCGAGCGTTTGCGCAGGGCAACCCTCTGATCTGTTGCGCCGCGCCATCCCGCTTGGGGTGGTCGAAGTGACCCGAGCTCGCGACGGACATTCGGTAAGAGACGAGCGCGAGCGCGCGGTGCTCGTGGCCGCACTTGTCCGCTCGCAAGACGTAGAGGAAGCGGAATGGTCGCTCGACGAGTTGCAGGCGCTTGCCGACACGGCCGGTGCGGACGCCGTGGACCGCATCGTCCAGCGGCGCGACTCACCCGATCCGGCGACGTATCTAGGCAAGGGCAAGGCGAAGGAGATCGTCGAGGTGGCCGGGGCCCTCGACGCCGACATGCTCATCTTCGACGACGAGCTGACCCCCGCGCAGGGGAGGAATCTCGAGGAGATCGCCGGGGTGAACCCGCTGGCCGAGCGGGCCCTCAAGATCATCGATCGCACCGGCTTGATCCTCGACATCTTCGCCCAGCACGCGCGCTCGGCAGAAGGAAAGTTGCAGGTGGAGCTGGCCCAGCTCAATTATCGGCTCCCGCGCCTGCGAGGTTGGGGGGACGTGCTGTCGCGTCTCGGCGGAGGAATCGGCACTCGGGGACCGGGAGAGACTCAGCTCGAGGCGGAGCGTCGCGCCATCTTGCGCCGCATCCAGCGGGTCAAGAAAGATCTCGCGGACCTCGCGGAAGCCCGGCGGCTGAAGCGCAAGCGGCGCAAGCGCTCCGGGGTCTCGGTGGTTGCGCTGGTCGGCTACACGAATGCGGGCAAGTCGACGTTGCTTCGCCGGCTCACCGACGCCGGTGTTCTCATCGAAGACAGGTTGTTCTCCACCCTGGACCCGACCACGCGCCGTCTCGACCTCCCCTTCGGGCGCAGCGCGCTCTTGACCGACACGGTCGGATTCGTGCGCAAGCTGCCGCACCAACTCGTCGAGGCCTTCAACTCGACTCTCGAGGAGGTCGGCGAGGCAACGCTGCTCCTGCACGTTGTGGACGCAAGCCATGACCCCGAGCGGCAGATCGCTGCGGTCGAGGCGGTCCTGAAGGAGATCGACGTCGTCGACCGTCCTACCGTGCTCGCAGTGAACAAGGTGGACCTCTTGAGCGACGTGGAGCTGGACAAGATCAAGGGCCGATTCCCCGACGCCGTCTTCTGTTCCGCGGCCAAGGGGCAGGGCATAGATCAACTGCTCGAGCGACTCTCCCAGGAGCTCTCGAAGCTCAAGATGGAGGTCACGCTCCTCGTGCCCTTCGACCACGGTGAGATCGTGGCCCGCCTTCACGACGAGGGCGAGGTCGTAGAGGAGACCTACTCGGAGGACGGCACTCGGATCGTGGCCCGGGTCCCGGCCGAATGGCTCGACGAGCTCGGGGGATACCTGGCCGTTGATTCAAGCGACGGAGCCGCGGACCCGGCCTAGAGCTGGCGGAAGACCCCTACGACTTTTCCGAGGATCTCGGTCCCCGGGGGTGCCTCGAAAGGTTCCAGGGTCGAGTTGGCAGGCTCGAGCATGATCGCCGAGCCGCGGTGGCGGATCGTCTTGACCGTGGCCTCGGGCGCGTCCCCGTATTCGCTCGGCATCATCGCCGCGACTATCTGACCCGAATGCGCGGTCGGTTGCTGTCGAACGATCACATAGTCGCCGTCGAAGATCCCGGCCTCGATCATCGAGTCGCCTTTGATCTGGAGCATGAAGATGTTGCCGTCGCCCACGAGATCTGCGGGCATCGGGTAGATCTCCTCGACGTGCTCCTCGGCCATGATCGGAGCACCGGCGGCGATCTGCCCCAGAAGCGGGACCGAGCGGGTCGGCCGGCGATCCGCCGCAAGCCCGGTGTCGGGATCGAAGTGCAGCTCGATGGCCCGAGGCTTGGAGGGGTCGATGGTCAGGTAGCCCTTGCGCTGCAGGGCCTGGAGGTGCGAGTGGACCGTGGAACTCGAGGCGAGCCCCATCGCCGTGCCGATCTCTCGGATCGATGGGGGATAGCCGCGTTCGGTGACGGCCTCGGCGATGTATGCGAGCGTCTCCCGCTGGCGTTCCGTGAGTCCCTCCACCATCCTTCGGCTCCTCCCGCTATCCGCCCGGCCTGGCGCCAGACTCCTGTCGAACGTGCGTTCGCCTCACCTTAGCCCAGCTTCGGAGATGAATCAAGAACATGTGTTCGGTTTCTGTCCTTGCTATCGAACGTGCGTTCCCCTAGGATTACGAACGTACGTTCGACCGGCTGCCGCCTCCAGGAGTGCCGGGGGCCGCGCTGGGGGCCCAAAAGTGTCGCACCCCGTCTTTAGGTTGGGGATGTACCCGAGAAGAGGAGTGAGAGATGGCAGTCCGGCGAGAAGACCTGTACCGCACCCCCGACGCGCTCGTCGTCGATTTCCCGATTCGGGTAGCCCGAGCCCGGGCCCGACGCGCACGACACAGTTTCCTGGCCCGTCGAATCGCCGCTCTGGCGCTCGCCGCAGGGCTGGTCGCGGGGGTGGTGTCAGCCTCCGCAGCCGGGGGTGACCCCATCGCCTCCCGGCCTGGGGCGCCGGCATCGGTGGTCATCCAACCGGGGGAGACGGTCTGGGACCTAGCCCAGCGTTATGTCGCAGACGGATCCGACCCCCGCGCTTATGCGGACGAGATCATCGCCCTCAACGGCGTGAGCGGCGTGGCCCCCCCGGGAACGCTCCTCGCTCTCCCCTGATCTTGCGGCGTCTCTCGATGTCCCGGAAATGCAG
>JALZBR010000052.1 GCA_030863485.1 Actinomycetota bacterium | reverse complement strand
TGGATCACCGGCTGGAACGACAACCCCAAGCCGTTCGTGTGGCACAAGACCGCGGACAAGATCCTGGAGACCTCGCCACATATTGTCAGCGGATCGCTGACTCAGGATACTAGGCGCCGACGCCTGGCCTCCGGTTCTTCATGACGCGCCACATTCTCGACGCCTGCCGGACAACGGGCACGCGATCGAAGAGTCTCGGACTTATGTCGGATCTCGAGCTTCGCTGCCTGCAGAGGCTCGGGATCACCACGTACCTCTTCACTTGGGGGTTCGTGCGGGCGAAGGTGCTGAGGGTGCCGTCCGAAGGCATCGGTCCATACAGATCGTCTCCCCGCACACCGCCCGACTGTCGCTCGAAGTGCTTGATCAACGGGTCGAGGCACCGCCCCTGCACGGCATAGCAGTGCGCCCCCAACAATCCCGCGCTGGGCTCCAAGCGCTCCAGACGAGCGCCAGGGGTCGTCGTCGGAATCGTCGTACCTAGCACCCGCAGGTGTCCGAGGTGGAGCAGATCCCAGTAGCCAGCCCGTACCTCCTCATTCACGGCCGACCAGTTCGCAAGAAAGTCGCCCGCGAACTGGGCGTCGTCCTCAAGGATCAGCACCGTGCGCAAGTCGTCATCACGTGCTTCTCTTAAGACCGCCAGATGGCTGAGAAACGCGCCCTTCTCGCCGATTGAACCGAACGGCCAAGCGTCGCGTGGTCGCTCGGCAGCCATATAGCGCAGACGTCCTTCCGTCCCGCCAATCCCTGGACGCCGTAGCTCTGCTTCAATTTCGCGCCGCCTGTCCGTCCGCTTTGGCAAATTGATGACGTACGCTCGATCAAACACGGCGAGAAGCGGCGGAGGGCTGCTCGGCACTCCCCCCATTCTAGCCTTGGGCACCGTCTCGGATCCACTACGACCTCCGGACCACCACCCCTACGACGCAGGCACGCTCAGATTTCTTTCGCTCGGGTCGCAAGCTGGCGTGCAAGTCTACGTAACCTCGTCTCCACAGCGGGCTTCGACCGCTCGTCGCATCAAGGGACATCCAACAACTCGCGAAGCGGCGAAGTCCGACTGAGGGCTACGAAGTTTGAATAGCTGAAGAACTCACCAAACATGGTGTAATCATACCGGTCAAGGCCATGGGGTCGAAGGACGAAGACGTCGTACCCAGCATCGTCTAGGAATCGGATCACACCGCCGAGCGTATTACCAGCCTCTCGCCACGGTCTATTATACTCGAACTGCACGAGGTCGATCTTTTGACACTTGAGCGCGTTGGCTGACCCGAACATCACGCTTGCGTCGTAACCCTCGGTATCAATTTTGAGGAGATTCACTCTTTCCCACCCGAGATCGTCCATCAGGGCGTCAATTGTTACGACCTTCACCTCGCGTCGCTTGGCCGACGTCCCCCAATCTCTGACGGATGATGACCGCCCGCCTGCTTCCGGTTCCTCGTAGAAGGTGATGACCGAGCCGTCGAGACGACCCGCCGCCGCTGGAACGATCTCAATCGTGGTCGGCAGTCTTTCCTTGAGTCGGGCAAGCGCCTCGGTACCGGGCTCCACAGCAACCCCCAACGCGGCTGGGCTGCGATGCAGCACCATACGTGTCCAGTCGCCGACGTTCGCACCAACGTCGATGAACTTCTCTACCGCTGACCCGACCCTGTCGAGAAGCCATTGTTCCCCGTTCTCCTCGGGTAAATAGCTCGGCGCGAAATGGTAGCCAATAAGCAGCTGACACTGATTGACCATTAGCGCTGCAGTTCGTGCCGCCCGTCTCGATCGTGATAGAGATCGAACTAGACGATTCACCCAAGGTTTTAGCAGTCGTCGCACACTCATTCGCTTCCTTCGTCCGCAGAGGCAGCACGAGCCTGGAACGCTAATCAATTCGGGGCAGCTGAGGTACCGCCTGCTTCGGAACGATCCGTGCGCCTTCCATCGTTCCGTGCGCAGATCCCTGGCCGTCGACCTCTCACCACAATGAGCCACTCCATCTGCGGGGCCATGAGTCGGAGCCAGATGCTGGTGCGACCGCCCCTCGCCGAGTCACCAAGGGATGGACGCGTGCCTGAGTCGTCACCAACGCCACCGTTCGCCGTCAGGATCGGCATCCTCGAAGCCTGTGCGCGTCTACGCCGGCACCGCTGTGCTGACTGAGCGGCCGTCAAGCCCCAGGCTTGCAGGGCCGGTCTCTCTCCGACCGGCGCTGCCTACTCCTACCGATCGCACGTTTGGCCGCTCACGCAGCCAGCGAGGTTCGGGTGCTTCTGCACGCTGGCGTCACCTTGCCACTTGATCTGCCAGGAACCAACTAGGGCTCTGCGGCGGACGGGGCGATTGCCTGCTGAACAGGCGTCGCTTTTCGGATCACCCCCAGCTTGCCGAGCACAACAGTGGTGGGGAGCCCCTGAGCCGCGGTGAACTCGGTGTACGCGTGGTAGGCGCCGTCGTAGAGCTGATGGTCAAAGCAGTCATCGACCACAATCATCCCCCCCGGGGAGAGGATGTCGAAGACGCCCGTCAGCGCCGCCCGCACGGGTAAGTAGAGATCAACGTCGATGAGACAGAACGCGACTGGGCCCAGTTGTGCGATGTCCAGGGCGGCGATGTCGGCCTCGATCACCTCGGCCCGGTCGATGCCGTTGATGTCGAGCGTGAACTCGAACCACTTGCGCTTGTTGGTCGAGAAAAAGACGTCGAGCCCCTCGACGTTTTTCCCCCGAATCTGTCGCTCGAACGCGACGTCGGACGGAGTGAACCCGGAGAAGGTGTCGACGCACACGTAGCGCTTGTCGATCCCCTCGTGATCCATGTGCTCGTTCAGGAACACGGCGGTGTGGCCGAAGGCACAGCCAATCTCCACGACCGACCCCTCGACGTCCCGAACCTCGCTGACCGACGAGCACAGGAAGCAAAGCTGCCGGGGCGAAAACATGTACTCGTAGCGGTAGAAGAAGGCGCGCAGCCGCAGCAAGTACGCCAGTTCCTGGACAGTAGGGTACAGCCGGTATTTCACCCGCTTGAGTTGGTCCCCCAACACCGACACCCTGA
>JALZBR010000431.1 GCA_030863485.1 Actinomycetota bacterium | reverse complement strand
ACGCCGAGGTGGACGAACCGGCGAACGTTGCGGCCGCAAATGCGGTCATCGAGCGCTATTCCCATGAATGGAGGAGCGAGCCGGCGACAGAGTCAACTCCGTGAGCGAGTTCCCGCACGTCGTGGTGTTCGACGAGTCGACCGCCGAGGACGACGCTGCGGAGAATCTCGCCAACCGGCTGCAAGAACGGGGGATCAACTCTCCTCTCGTCATCTCCTCGCGTTTCGGCAGACGACTCGCCGACCGCATCAAGGGCATAAACGAACCGGAGGCTCCCGCCCGAGACGCGAACCAACAGTGGGCGGCCGAGCTCGGATCGAGGGCAAAGCGCGCCGGCGCCGACGCCGTGGTCGCGGTAGGCGGTGGACGCTGCATCGACGTGGGGAAGCTTGCCGCGGTTCGCGCCGGGGTCACGATCGTCGCAGTGCCCACCCAGCTCTCTCACGACGGCATCTGCTCACCGGTCGCGGTCGTGCCCAACGAGGAGGCCAAGCCCGAGAGCGTCGGGGCGATCCCCCCTCGTCTCGTTTTCGTGTCGATCCCCACGCTGGCGGACGCTCCGGTGGCATCCGTCCGGGCGGGTCTCGGCGATCTCATCGCCAACCCGTTCGCATTGCGCGACTGGGCCCTGGCCGCAGAGCATGGTCTCGACACAATCGATCAACGAGCGTGGGACCTATCGGTGGAATCGTTCGGCCTCATCAAAGGCCACCTCGACGTCGATCCGACCGAGGCGGCCAAGGACCCCGTCTTCTTGCGAGAGCTCGCCGATGCCCTGGTTCTGTCCGGCGTGGCCATGACGTACGTAGGCACCTCGAGGCCGGCATCGGGCGCGGAGCACGAGATCTCCCACGCAATCGACGAGTCGTTCAGGGGCCGTGCCCTACACGGGGCTCAAGTTGCCTTCGGCTGCATCGTGTCGGTCGCTCTCTACGGAGAGGACCCCCATGCGTTCCGCGCCCAGCTGGCTCGCATCGGGCTGCCGGAGCATCCGGCGGACCTCGACCTGGACGAGTCCGACATGGTCGACCTTCTCTTGATGGCCCCCGACACGAGGCCGGGTCGCTTCACGATCCTCGAGGACGCCGACCTCGACCGGGCGAAGGCGACGGCCCTCGTCAGGCGGATCTGGCCCGATCTACCAAACCCCTAACGGCCTTTGAGGCCGTCTCCACCGTAGTATTCCGAGTCGTATGGCTCATCCGGCCCCCGTCCTCGAACAGCCCACCGCTCCCTCACGGCAGCCGCTGCAGCGTCGCAGCGCGAAGCGCATCGCGTCACGCATGGTGGCGGACGGGATGGCCGTCTCGGCGGCCTTGTTCATCACCTCGATCATCCGCTTCGAGATCCTGGACACGTCACCCGCCCAGACCGTCGACTACACGCTCATCACCCTGCTGGCCACGCCCGTCAACGTTTTGCTGTTCTGGCTCTACGGCCTCTACGAGCCGCGCCAGGTCCTCAGCCCCGTGAACGAGTTCAAGCAGGTCTTCCACGGGGTCTTCGCGGGGACGGCGCTGCTGTTGATCGCAGACTCGATCTTCAACCTACGACTGGCGCGCGCCTGGGTCCTCGTCGCTTTTCTATGCAGTCTCGTGCTGGTCGGAGGCGAACGACTCGCCGTGCGGAAGATCCTTCACTTCCTCCGGCGCCGCGGCGGAGACGCAACCAGGACCATCGTGCTGGGAACCAACACCGAGGCGAAACAGGTGGCTCGTACTCTGGAACGCGAACGTTGGCTGGGTTACCGGATCATCGGCTTCGTCGACGACGACTCCCCCGTGGGCCAAGAGGTCGCCAACGAACGGACCGTCATAGGCGGAACGGATAACCTCGTGGACCTCGTCATCGAGCACCGCGCCACGCTCGTGCTCGTCGCGGCCTCGGCCTTCGACACCGCTCGGCTCAACCACCTGCTCTGGAAGCTCCGAGACGTGGACGTCGACTTGCAGATAACTTCGGGGACGGTCGACCTGCTCGCCTCTCGAATGGTGGTGCAATCCGTTGCCGGGGTCCCCCTGCTCTACGTGCGGCGTCCCGGCATGGACAGGATCCAGAGAACGATCAAGCGCGCGATGGACGTCATCGGCTCGACGATAGGTTCGATCCTCCTCTCGCCGGTGCTGGCCTTCATCGCTATACGCATCAAGTTGGACTCCCCTGGTCCAGTCATCTTCAAGCAGACGCGCGTCGGAAGAGACGGGCGGCAGTTCACGCTATGGAAGTTCCGCACGATGGTCGTGGACGCCGAGGAGAAGAAGGCCGAGCTCGAGCATCTCTCACAGGGACCCGGCCTTTTGTTCAAGCTCAAGTCCGACCCCCGGGTGACCAAGTGGGGACGGACTCTCCGCAAGTACTCGCTCGACGAGCTCGCGCAGCTGTGGAATGTCTTCAAGGGTGAGATGAGCCTGGTCGGACCTCGCCCCGCCCTTCCGAGTGAGGTCCAGCAATACGACGACTGGGTCAGGAACCGGCTGCGCGCAAAGCCCGGGATGACGGGACTGTGGCAGGTTAGCGGTCGCACCGAGACAAGCTTCAGCGATTACGTGCGCCACGACCTCTTCTACATCCAGAACTGGTCCTTGTCGCTCGACCTCTGGATCCTGTGGCGCACCGTCCGGGCGGTCCTAAGCGGAGAGGGCGCTCACTAGCCGAGTGTGTTCCTCCGCAGGAGCTGCTCTGGGTTATGTGTCGCTCGACAGGTGCGACGACCGATCTGCGGCCTCGACGCGTCGGAGCTTGTCGCGCCTCATGAAGAAGTAGCCGAGAGTTCCGAAGAACTGCAGCACGAGCACGACGATGAACCAAATGGCCTTGCTCTCACCCGCCTGGGCGTAGACCCAGTCCGGCCGGGTGGCGATCTCGAACAACATCGCCAACCAGAAGCCGAGCACTCCTAAGGCCGCCAGGATGATGAGCCACTCCGCGCCTCCCACAGCCGCCATTGTAGGGGTTCGCCTTGTCCGGTCCCAGGCCGGAGCATAGGCTTCAGCGGAGACCCGTCTCTTTGAAGGAGGAATAGATGCGCGAGCTCCATTGCGCCGATGCTGGACTCGATTGCGAGGGAGTCATTAAAGCCGAAAGCGATGATGAGGTCATGCAGCAAGCGGCAGCCCACGCCGCGTCCGAGCATCCCGAGCTGACGCTCGATGAGCCCACGCAGGCAAAGCTCCGATCACTCATCCACGACTCCCACTAGACACTTACCAACTCAACCGGTTTCGGCACAGCTAGCCCGACTGTTGTCCGGGTGAACGACATGGTCCTCGAGCTGGTCGTCGGCCTGGTCATGGCGGTCGGCCTGGTCGGAGTCGTCTTCCCCCTGATCCCGGGCCTCCCCCTCATCTGGGGCGCGGCGCTCGCGTTCGGTTTGATCGAGGGGTTCGGCTCGATCGGGATCGCCGCGATGGCGCTGATCACACTCATCCTTATCGGGGGCATGACCGCAAAGATCCTCGTACCCAAGAAACGGGCGACCGCGGGGGGCGCCCCCACGTCCACTCTCGCTATGGGGGCTCTCGTCGGCATCGTCGGGTTCTTCGCCATCCCTATCGTGGGACTCCCACTGGGAGCTGCTGCCGGAGTCCTTCTAGCCGAATACCGCCGCACCGACGACTGGGCCGCCGCTCGGAGATCGACGAAGGAGGTGATCATCGGCTTCGGGATCGGCTCGCTGATCGAGCTCGGAGCCGGGATAGCAATGGTCGGCGCGTGGGTCGTGTGGGCACTTCTCGGGAACTGAGCGCCCTGAGGTAGAACGGCGTAGGTTAGCGGCACGGGCTCGAATGGGGCCGTCGTCGGCTCATGGGAGGGATTCGTGTTGAAGACCCTGATCTTCGTCGTCTACATCGCGGTCGGGATCGTCGTTGCGGCGACAAACGACTACCTCAGCGGCGTAGGGAACGTTGGGGAGATCCTCAATCTGATCCTCGCGATCGTGCTCTGGCCCGCAGTGCTCCTCGGTGTCGATTTCAACATCGAGATCGGCGGTGACGGTGACAAGGGCGGCAAGGGCAAGGACGACAAGAAGGGCGGCGGGGGCAAAAAGGGCGGGGCCTTGGTCATGATCGGCCCGGCCGCCGCCTACGCTCGAGCGCTCGTGGCCGCGCGGAGCAAAAGGACGGCCTCACACCACCAGAGCTAGCGCGCCTGGCCGGCCGGGCACGCGGTCCGACCGGCCTACGCGGGGCCGTCAGCCGCGCCCTATCCGACATGTCACGATGCCCGCGTGCATGACTCCTACAAGACCTTGCGCCGCTCGACGTGGACCGTTTGCTTGGCCTGCGTCCTCTTGATCGTCGGAACCCTTTTTTCTTCGAGTGCCTCGGCGGCCCACGGAGTCGACCTCGCCTATCACGACGGAGACCGATGGGTCACAGCCACCGCAAACGGGGAGGTCGTTCGCAGATTCAGGCCTTTCTGGAGCACGACTTTCGACGGCAGGCTCTTCGCGGCCCACGTGAAGAACCCCGCGGGCGACGTCGTCGACCGCGTGATCGGCTTCGGCCCCCGCAACGGCGAGAGACGATTCGTCATCGAGAATGCCAGCCTTCCCGTCGCGGTCAAGAACGGAGAGAAGCTCGCCTTCCTCCCCGACACCGAAGGGGAGCGCGACCGACAGGGCAACTCGGTGTGGATGCGCAAACAAGGAGGACGCATCCACAAGATCGTCCAGTTCTCGAACGGAGGGAACCTCCCCGGCGTGGAGACCGGCTTCGACGGCGGGGCGGGGGTCCTCGAGTACGCCTTCGACAGGCGCGGGAGCCGGCTAGTCGTGACCGAGGGCAACGACTTCGACACTTTCGAGTACGACATCTGGTTGGTAAAGGTGCGATCGGGCGCTGCTCGTCGGATGACCACGGGCGAACGCTCGCGTTTTCCTTCTTTGAGCCCCAACGGACGCCGACTTGCCTACGTGCGAGAGAACGCCCACTGCGGTGGACCCTTTCCCGGTTACAGGTCGGGCACGTTGAAGATCACGCCTACCCGAGGTCGTCCCCGCCCCCGCAACCTCATCGAAGGGACTTGCGATCGCTATTTCACCGAACCGCGCTGGGTGGGGAGACGCTCTCTCGTCGCGGTCCGGATGGTGCGAGCGAGCCCCGGTCACTATGACCGCGATCTCGTAAAGATCAACGTCGTCTCCAAGACGACCGAGACGCTCGTTGATTCGAGCGACGTCATCTGGTTCAGCGCATCGCCCGCTCGCAAGCTCATCGCGTTCGGGCGTCGCGGCCACAGGCGCGTCTTCGTCTACGACATGCGGACCGGCGTGCGTAGACGGATCCCCGGCTCCGAAGCCGCCATCGGGGCCCGGGTGAGAGGCGATCACCGCCTGTAACGGCGTCCCCCCCGGGGTCGAGCCCCGAAAGGTCTCGGACCCGACCGGTTCGTTGTACCGAGGTTGACTCGCAGTGTGTCACCTAGCCGACTGCGCCCACCCCGCAACGGGTGTTGACTGCAAGACATCGAAGGGAGCAACGGGCTCCCGGGAAGCGAGGAGGCAGAAGTGGCAGACGAGGGACAGAACGCCGGGGGCGTCGACCAAGACGCCGATGCTTTTTACGACGAGAAGCAGATCGAGCTGAACCGCAAGGTCATGCAGAAGGCGGCGGAGGACGAGGAGTTCCGTGCGCACATGCAGGAGGACCCCGAGGCCGCTCTCGAGAAGGCGGGTCTTCTCGAGGAGGCCAAGGCTCTGGCCGCCGCCGACGCAGAAGAGGGCGAGGACGAGGTCGCAGGGCACCGTTGGTACAACGCCACCTACTACCGGACGTGTCGCTGGTGGCAGCACCGCATCTACTGGCACCGCAAGTAGTACTCACCGAAGCACCGTCCGCGATCGCAGCAGCGATCGTCTGGACGACAGACCCCCCGGCAAGGGCGGCCACTCCGGCCGCCCTTTGCTGTTGCGCGGAGCCGACGATCCGAACCTAGACTCGAGGGCTCCAGACACCTTCGAAGGAGAAACGCGCATGAGCGCATGGAACGACCCGGCCGTGGCCGAGAAGATGCTGCGCAACTATCGAACGTGGGCGGTAGTCGGATGCTCCGACGACCCTCATCGGGCCAGCCATGGGGTCGCGCGCTTCCTCGACGAGATCGGGTTCAAGGTTCTCTGCGTCAATCCGAATCACGACTCGTGCATCCAGGGCCTTCCCTGCTATCCGGATCTTCGCTCGATCGAAGAGCCGATCGACGTCGTGGACATCTTCAGAAGATCCGAGGCCGTGCTCCCCCACGTGCAAGAAGCCGTGGAGGTCGGGGCAAAGGGTGTGTGGATGCAACTCGGCGTCGTTAACCACGAGGCCGCCAGGTTGGCCGACGAAGCGGGTCTCGACGTCGTAATGGACCGCTGTCCGAAGATCGAGTTCCGCCCGGCCTTCCTACAGAAAGAGGCCTGAGCCAGAGGCCGAACAGGCCTCTTCCCGGCAGGCGGAATCAAGGTACGCTCACCCCATGCTCGAAGAGATCATCATCAAGATCGGTGAGGATCGACCGGGGATCCTTGCCGAGATCGGGGAGATCCTGGGACGAGCCGACGTCAACATCGAGACCCTGAGCGCATCCGATTACAACGGCCAGGGAGTGATGCACCTCGTCGTCGACGATGGGGAAGAGGCCGCCGAGGTGCTGAAGTCGAGCGGCTACGCGATCGAGGCGGCCCGACCCGTGCTCACTACTACCCTCGACGACCGGCCCGGGGAACTCGGTCGATACTGCCGCAAGCTCACCGACTCGGGCGTGATGATCTCCGCGGCCTACGTCGCCCGCCGGTCCGGTGGCGAGACACAGCTGATAATCGCGGTCGACGACCTGGGGACGGCCGAACAAGCCTCTCTGTAACCGGCGGCCGTCAACTTAAAAGAGGCATACAAAAAAGGGCCGCCCCCGTGGGGACGGCCCTCCTTCGTAAAACGCTGCTACGCCGTCGTTGTCCTGCGCTCTCCGAGGTCCCTGTCGCCGGCGCCCGCGGTGCCGAAGAACACACCGGCTGCTCCGCTGACGAGGTGCAGGAAGTTGTCGGGGTCTCCCGCGCCTTCCCTGATGTTGACGAGCTCGGCCACGAACTCAACCTCGAGGAAGCCCAGCACGGCCACCAGGAGGTAGACCACGCCGATGCCGAGGTTGGCTGCCTTCGCCGACTCGTGCTTGGCTGCCGATGCAACCCACACCGCACCGATGGCGAGGTGCACGATGTTGTGAAGCGGGTTGACGCTGAAGATGATCAGCGTGTCGGGGCTGAAGGTAGCGAAGTTGTCGAAACCTGTCGCCGCGAACCCAAGGAGGCCCACCAAGAGATAGACCGCTCCGAAAACCAAGGCGAACATCTGAGCGGGCGTCCTCGTTCCTCGGGTCCCCGCCGTACGACCTGGTGCTGTTGCCATGTGTCCCCTTTCCTAGACCGGTACGAGTGTCTAGCCCATTTCCTCCACGACTAAACCTGACGGCCAGACATGTCGCAGAGGCATTCGTTCGACGCTCGCTCCCCGGATGGGGTTACAGGTTACGCACCTCCAGACCCGAATACCACTATTCGCACCACAGAATCCCCGAGCGCAGGCAAAGTCTGCCAGTTGCTAGAGGTAGCCCAGGTTCCTGAGGGACTCTTCGATCTGAGCCTCTTCCTCGTCCGAATAGGGACTTGCTTCGGCCCCCTCGCCCGCCAGCGGCAGATCCATGGCCTCGATGCGCACGGGATTCTCGTCCTCGAACCCGGGCAGGAACTGAGTGAGGACCTTGCCGTCGAGCCCCTCGGGCACCTTCAGACCGGCCAGGTAAAGGGCTGTGGGTGCGACATCGTAGAGGTCGGCTTCGAGGCCGCTCTGAGGCGGGATGCCCGGCCCGGCGATGCCGAATATCCCCTCCATCGCGTGGAAGCCGCGCGGGAGCTTGCGGTAGTCGTCGAGCACACCGGGGGAATAGAGACCATCGGACATCTCGTAGGAATAACCCCGGCAGACCGGAAAGAGGTCGGGGGCCAAGTGACCCTCGGGACCGTAGACGACCTCCTCGCGCTTGTAGACCCTGTCGACGACCGGTTTGCCGTCGTCGGGGTCGATCAGAGAAGTGAGCCGATCGATGACCTCGTCGCGAACCTTGTCGTAGTCCGACTCCTCGACGATCCCGTTGGGCTCGCGCCCCTTGAGGTTCACGTAGATGCCTTGCTGTGGGATCGGAGACGCAAAGGCCCGCGTCTTCGACCAATCGATCGTTCCCTGAGCCATTCCCTTTGCGCGCTTCCACACCGACTTCGGAAGCACCTTCTTGGCGCGGCGAGCAGCCTTGCGGATCCGGGCGGACTTGGACACGGCCCCCGCGCCGGCCAACGACAGCAAGCCCCATTCGCGCAAAGCGAGATTGATGTTCACCGTCTTGTCCTTGGGGCCAAAGCCATGGTCGGACATGGTCACCACGAACCCGTCCTCGCCGGCCCATTCGAGGCAATCACCGATCATTGCGTCCATCTCGTCGAAGAACGACCACACGCGCTCCCTGATCGGTTTTGCCGCCTCGTGGTTGTAGTGCTCGCAGCGGGGGTCGATGTACTTGTAATGGACGTGCATGACGCGGTCGGGGGCCTCCAGGACCGGGAACAGCACGTCGATGTCGTCATGATCTTCGAGGAGGAGCCGGAGGGCGGTCCGCTTGCGCGCGTAGTTGCGTGAGAGACGCTCCAGGATGTCGGTCGACTGCCAGTCCTGGTCGTAGTTGACCTCGATGTCGATCTCGTAATCGGAGATCTCTTCGCCGATTCTCTTCGCGAGGGTCTCGGGATAGGTGAAGCCCTCGGGCGTCGTGCCGCCGCCCTCCGGGGTCAGCATGCCCGAGACCGAGAAACCGTCGACCACCGGCGGCGGGAAGGTCATGGGCACGTTGAACACTCCGACCTTGCCACCCTGGCTGTTCACGGCCCCCCAGATGGCAGGAGCCTTCACCCGGTCGAGCCGGACGAGGCCGTCGTTGCGTTGAACGTTGCCGAGGGTGAACCCGAAGATGCCGTGCTTCCCGGGGTTGACGCCGGTGAATATCGAGGTCCACCCCGGAGGCGTGTAGGGCGGAACCGTCGAGTTCAAAACGCCGGACGCCCCCCGGTCAAGGAGCTTCTTTAGGTTAGGCAGGTGACCCGCCTCGAAAGCGGGGTCGAGGATGGCGAAGGTAGCCCCGTCGATGCCAAGAAGAAGGACCTTGTTCACGCTTGCGTCACCTGAGATGCCTCCAGAGGTTGATGAGGATGCCGGCTCCCATCATCGCGGCGCCGGCCGACAGCGCCGGGACGACCAGGCCCGAGATCGGACCGACCACGAATACGAGGGCCTGGACGTCGGGCATGCCGGGCGTCGGCATCAATCGCCGGCGCGCAAGGAAACCCGATAGCCCCCGGGGCTCGGGCGGGGGCGGGGACCCGGGCTCCTTCTTGAACCACGCCTCCTGTCGTACCTCGCTTCCGCCGGACAGCTCGATGAAGAAATAGGCGGCCACCACGTAGATCGCCGCAACGACAACCGAGAGATCCGATCCGTCGTCTGCCCGCCAGAGGTAGACGGCCAGGCCCAGCGAGGCGCTGGCGCGTCTGGTTGCATCACCGATCCGATCGAGGGTCTCTCCCTTGGGACTCGTCGACTGCAAGGCCCGAGCCAGCTTCCCGTCGATGCAGTCGACGACGAACGCCAGCTGGAAGAGGAGGCCCGCTGCGAGAAGGCCCTCGCGGGAGCCGAGGGCAAAGAGGGGGCCGACGAACAGTCCCAGAAGGGCGGCGAGGATGCTCACTTGATCCGGCGACATCCACTTTCTCTTGTACAGGAGCCGCGTCAAAGGAACCGCAAGGGGGTCCGTGAAGAGAACGGTCCACCAGTAGTCTCGTTTTTTTGCGCCGATCACGGGGGCGCGCTCCAGCGTCTGTTGGCTCACGCGTTGCAGCGTAACCAATGGGATTGACGGGTCTTTGGAGCCTCGGGGAGCCCGACCCGACCACGTTTAGGATGCCGCGATGATCTCGGCCCGCCCTCTTCAGACCCTCGATGCGCCATGCCGTCGGTAGTCATCGGCCTCGACGGATCGGCGTGGCAGCTGCTCGACCCCCTCATGGCAGACGGCACGATGCCCCGGCTGCGCGCGCTGCGCGAGCGTGGCGCTAGCGGGATCCTGACCTCCACCGTTCCGCCCGTCACCCCGCCGGCGTGGACGTCGGCGATCACCGGGGTCAACCCGGGCCGTCACGGGATCTACGGTTTCCATCGCGGCAACGCCCAGCACGAGAAGCCCGAGATGATGCACTCGGGTCAGGTCAAGGCCACGACTCTGTGGGAGATGGCACGGGCCCAGGGGGCAAGCATCGGGCTCTTCAACGTGCCGCTGACCTACCCGCCGCCCGAGATCGACGAGGGGTGGTCTGTGGCGGGTTTCATGACGCCGGGGATCAACCAGGCGCTCTCCGGGTTCACCCACCCGCCGGAGTTAGGGGACGAGATCAGCCGGTGGATCCCCGATTACGTCATCGAGATCAAGGCCAATCAGGAACAGGACTGGCGGGACGACGAGCTCGCCAAGCGAGCCTTGGCGGCCGTAAAGCAGCGCCGGGACCTCCTAGCGAAGCTGCTCGAGACGCGGCCGGTGGACCTGGTCTTCTCCGTGCTCGAGACACCGGACCGGCTACAGCACCTCTACTACCGCTACATGGATCCGTCCGACCGGCTCTACGAAAGCGAAGCCGGACGAAGGATCCGACCCACGATCAACCAGTGCTTCGACGCAATGGACGAGGTCATCGGCCTTCTCGATGACTACGCAGGCGAGACCGGCGGCGCGATCGTGTGCTCGGACCACGGGTTCACCGCGTGGGAGGCAAGCGTCCACACGAACCGGCTGCTCGAGGAATGGGGCTACCTCAAGCTCAAGGGGGCGGGCAAGGTCATGCGCAGCGGAATCGGTGAGAAGGCAGTGCACGCCGCCCGCCGCTTCCTCCCGGTCAAGATCCGCCGGGCAGCGAGGCAGCGAACGGGTGGAACGGCAATCGACTGGTCGCAGACCAAGGCTTTTGCCACCGTCTACTACCAGCAGGGTGTGGTCATCAATCTCGAGGGTCGCGAGCGCTTCGGCATCGTCACCGAAGCCGAGGCCGAGGCCCTGAAAGAAGAGATCGCCACCCGCTTCAAGGAATTGAAGGGACCAGACGGCGAGATCGTGACCGATCGTATGTGGCGGGCGGAGGACGTCTTCGAAGGCGAGGCCCTCGAGGGCGCTCCCGACCTGGTCTTCGAGATCAAGGACAGCCGTTGGCAGCTCGACGACGAGCTCCACCACCGTCAGGCGATCTCCGACCATCGCGAGCTGCCGCGGGGCGGCCATCACCCCGACGGGATCGGCATCGTCGCGGGACCCGGCGTCCGCAAGGGGGCCCGCGTCGACGGCTCGATCATGGACGTCACCCCGACTCTGCTCTACCTCGCCGGTCTCAAGGTCCCGGACGACCTGGACGGCTCGGTGTTGACCGACGCCTTCCAGCCCGAGCACCTGAAGGAGAACCCCGTCCAGACGATGGGACACGTGGAGGCAAGCGAGCGGGACGAGAGCTCGCCGTACTCACCCGAGGAAGAGAAGGCGATCGAAGAAGAGCTGCGGGGCCTGGGCTACATCTAGGCTCCCGACCTACTTCTTCATCTCCGCGGGGTCGATCAGTCCTCTCCCTCTCGCCTGCTCCCAGGCTCCCACTAGGAGCCCGGTGATGAACCCGTGGTTGCGCTGCTGGACGGACTTGCCGACGTTCAATGTGAAGAGGCCGACGAGCGCCCACCACAGCGCGAGCTTGTTCTTGAAGGTCTGGGGCATGAGCTTGCGGTGCAGATAGAACTGGTTCCCCAGGTTCATCCGCTGGAGGTCGTAGGGCTTCATCCTGTTCGTCGTCGTCTTGAAGTGATCAACGCGGGCGTCGGGGGTTTGCAGGAGCGTGTAGCCGTGCTTGCGCACGCGATAGGAGAAGTCGATGTCCTCCTGGTATCCGTAGCCGGACAGTGCCTCGTCGAAGCGTTCGAGGTCGAAGACCTCGCGGCGGTACGACATGAACCACCCGTTGAAGTAGTCGAGCTTCCTCACCCCGGCCGAGTCCGAGACACCCTCGACGAAGAACCCCGCCCGCATCCTTCCGCTCGCCTCGGGCCACCACCCGCCCATCCCGAAGAGACGTCGCCAGAGGATCGAGTGGCGTCCCGGCCTCGCCCCACGGATCGGCGTCGCTCTGATCCCGCCGAGCTCCGGCCCCCAGCGGTCGTATTCCTTCAGCACCACCTCGTGGACGTCGGGAGCCAGCCACACGTCGTCGTCGATGAAGAAGACTGGGTCTCCCTTCGTCCTCTCGATACCGACGTTGCGCTGCACGGTTAGCCCCTTGGGCGCCGGGTGGAAGTAATCGAGCGCAAGCCCGACCTCGGCACAGAGTTGCTCTATCTCCGCCCGGACGGGCGTCTCCTCACTCGAATCGACGATGCACAGCTCGGCGGGCAGAACGGTCTGCCTTACGAGGCTCCGGATGGTCACGATGAGCTCGTGGGGGCGATTGCGCGTGGCGATCACAAACGAGGAGCGGACCGGATCCGACAGCTTTGGCGCAGCGTCGGGGACCTCGAGCGGCTCGACCGCCGGCTCAGCGGGGGCCACGAGCCACGCTCCTCTCTCCGTAGCGAGCTCGCAGCACCCGCCAGATGAACAGGGGGTTCCCGATGAGATAGCGACGCCACATACGCTTGGGCTCGGTCATGAGTCGATGCACCCATTCGAGGCCGAGCTTGTTCATCCAGCGGGGGGCTCGGGGCAGCTCCCCGGCCTGGAAGTCGAAGAACGCACCCACCGTTAGTCCGAGGCGAGCCCCCGTGGAGGCCATGTGCTCGTCGAGCCATCTCTCCTGGAGCGGGTTGCCCATGCCGACCAGGAGCAGTCCCCCGCCCGACGCCGCGATCTGATCCTTGATCTCGGGGAGGTCCTCGGGCTTGAAGTAGCCGTCGCGGACGCCGGTCACCTTCAGTCCGGGGATGTCGTCCATCAGCTTCTCGGCCGCTCTGGCCGCAACCCCCGGTCCGGCTCCGAGGAAGAAGACCGGCCACCCCCGGCGAGCCGCCCGTCGCAGGAGCAGGAATCCGAAGTGGTTGCCGTTGAGGTCCTCCCTGAAACGGCTCCCCTTCAGGCGTGCGGCAAGCATCACGCCCTTTCCGTCGTTCAGGAGCAGATCCGCCCGGTTCAGCAGCTTCTGATGCTCGTCGTCGGCACAGGCCAGGTTTACGCCGTGAACGTTCTCGACCGCGATCCACGCGGGAGCTTCTTGCTCGTATAGCCGTTCGGCCTCTGACAACGCCTGTTCCGCCGTGAGGCGAGCGTACTCGAGACCCAGGATGTCGATCGTCTCGTAGGGGGGCACGAAGCGGAAGTATGCCACCGAAAGGGACGCCGGCCTCGGGTCCGCCGCCTGCCCCTTTCGTTAGACTGCCCGGCGGCGGTCGCTCGAGCGGAGCACCACTCGCGACCGCCGTCACCCGACAAGACGCAAGACATCGAAGGACAGGTCATGGCCGATTCACACAAGATCGTCATCATCGGAGGCGGCCCCTGCGGGCTGGGCTGCGGACGCGAGCTGACCCGGCTCGGGCACGAGAACTGGCGCATCTTCGAGCGGTCCCACCACCCCGGCGGCAACGCCTCCTCCGTTCTCGACCCGCAGGGCTTCACCTGGGACCTCGGCGGCCATGTCGTGTTCAGCCATTACGGGGAGTTCGACAAGATCCTCGAGGAGGAAATGGGCGACGAGGTCTACCACCACGAGCGGTCCTCATACATCCGATTCGACGACAAGTGGGTCCCCTATCCATTTCAGAACAACCTCAGACATCTCCCGAGGGAGGTCGCGTTCGACTGCGTCACGGGGCTGATCGAGGCCCCCGGCGGGGATCCCTCGACCGACTTCGCCACCTGGATGCGAGCGGTCTTCGGCGAGGGCATCACGAGGCACTTCATGGAGCCCTACAACTTCAAGGTCTGGGCGACGCCGGCGGACCGGATGGCGGCACAGTGGATCGGCGAGCGAGTAAGCGTCGTCGACTACAAGAAGGCGATCCGGACGATCATCTTCGAGAAAGACGATGCCGCGTGGGGGCCGAACAACATGTTCATGTTCCCGGCCTACGGAGGGACGGGTGAGATCTACCGACGCCTCGCTAACAGACTCGGCGAGCGGACGGTCTTCGGCCGGGAGATCGTGGAAGTCGACGTCCGCGCCAAGACGGTGCGCTTCTCCGATGGGAGCATCGAGGCCTACGACTCGCTCGTGTCCACGATGCCGATCGATCTCCTCGTGCGGTCGATCAAGGATTGCCCCGATCGCTTGCGCGAGGCCGCCGACGATCTCGAGCACAACAGCGTGTACATGGTGGGGATCGGCTACGAGACCCCGCTCAAGGACGACAAGTCGTGGATGTACTTCCCCCAGCCGCACGCCCCCTTTTACCGGGCGACCAACTTCGCGAAATACTCGCCGGCAAACGTCCCCGACGGCGACACCGCCCGCTTCTGCGCCTACATGACCGAGGTAAGCCATTCGCCCTACAAGCCGGAGCCTCGCGAGGGCCTCGAGGAGCGAGTCGAGGAGGGCCTCCGTGCCGCGGGGGTCATCGAGGGCCGCCCGGAGGTGGCGTCGATGCACGTCGAGAACATCGACTACGCCTACCCGGTGCCGACGCTCAAGCGCGACAAAGCACTGTCCGTCATCCAACCCTGGCTTCTCGAGCACGGCATCTATTCGCGCGGGCGTTTCGGATCCTGGAAGTACGAGATCGGCAACATGGACCACGCCGTGAAGATGGGGATAGACGTGGCCCGCCTGCTCGTGAAGGACACGCCGGAGGAGGTCTGGTCGATCTAGCCGTAGGATCATCGGGCCGGACGCCAGAGCAACCGGAGGTCCGGTCGGGCACCATCACGAGCCGTCGCCACACGGCGAAAGAGCGGA
Organism: Actinomycetota bacterium; assembly: GCA_030863485.1. Next base: position 7,956 of record JALZBR010000431.1, on the reverse strand, counting down.
CGGCTCCTCACTGCACGACATACGACATCGAACCAATTGGGAGGTCTTGTTGATCAAGAGGACGTGGGGTGTAGTGCTCGCGCTCGCCTTAGTGGCCGCCGCGTGCACAGGGTCCGACGACAAGGGCGGCGCCAAGGTCGGATCGACCTCTCCCACGCCGCCCCCCACAGATTTCGCGTCTCCAGTCGCGGTCGAGACGGACCCCGCGCCCGAGGGTGACTGGCTCGAGTCGGCCTGCGACCTGCCTCGCAAGGACCTCGAGATCATCGGACGCGGTTACTTCGAGGGCCGATCGCCCGAGATCACCATCCTGCCGAGAGAGCCGAACTTCTTCGGCAGCTTCACCGCCAACAGTCACTCCGGCCCGTGGGACTACGTCCAGCGGGTGCCGATCATCTTCTACGGGCCGGGCTTCATCCAGGCCCAGGGCGAGATCAACCCGGACCGTCCGGTGACGAGCGCGGACATAGCTCCCACCATCGCAGAGCTCGTGGGCATGGAGTGGCCTTCCGATCGCCCCTCGTCCGCTCTGTCCGAGGCGCTGGTCCCGGCTGCGGAACGGCCCGATCCCCCCAAGCTCGTGCTGATGGTGGTGTGGGATGGCGGGGGACGCAACGTGCTGGAGCAATGGCCTCAGGCGTGGCCGAACCTGAGGTCCATGATCCAAAAGGGGACCTCCTTCGGCAACGCGATCGTGGGGTCGAGCCCCTCTGTGACCCCGGCGGTCCACGCGACCATCGGGACCGGCACGTTTCCCGACCAACACGGCATCGTCGACATCCCGTTGCGCGTCGACGGCGAGATGGTCGGCTCCTGGCCGGACTCGCAGCCCACCTATCTCGAGGTCGAGTCGATGGCGGATCTCTACGATCGGGCGAACGGAAACCAGCCCCTGGTCGGGATGGTCGGAGACCACGGCTGGCACCTGGGCATGATCGGACACGGCAGCTACCTCGAGGGCGCGGATCAGGATTACGCGGTCATGTTCAGCCGGGGCGGCCACCCGATCACCAACGAAGAGCACTACCAGATGCCTCCATACATCAAGGAGATCGAGGGTCTCGAAGACGACATCCGTACCGTCGATGTCGGCGACGGCGAGGCGGACGGCCGCTGGATGGGCAACGACGTACTCGACGAGGGCCGTTTGATCCACGAGACGCCTCCCGCCACCTTGTTCCAGACGCGGGTCATCAGAGAGCTCATGACGAACGAGGGCTTTGGCCAGGACGACATCCCCGATCTCTTGTTCACGAACTACAAGCAGATCGATTACGTGGGCCACAGGTTCAACATGCTTCAGCCGGAGATGCGAGAGGTCGTGCGTTATTCCGACCAGGAGCTCGGCGAGCTCGAGGACTTCCTCAACGAGTTCGTCGGGGAGAACGAGTGGGTGATCGGGTTGTCCGCCGATCATGGATCGACGCCCTCGGCTCTGGCCACCGAAGCGTGGCCTATCAGCACGGACGAGTTGGAGGCCGACATGTCGGAGCACTTCGGCATCCCGGTGGAGGACCTCGTCGACGACACGCGCGTGACGGGATTTTGGATGAACCGCGAGACGCTCGAGGCCAACGACATCTCTCTCGAGGAGGTGTCCGACTTCCTGCTCGACATGCGCATCGAGGACAACAACGTCGTCCCCGTCGAGGACCTGCCTGAGGGCTACGCACAGCGCCTCGACGAGCACATCTTCAGCGCGGTCTTCCCGAGCGAACAGACCGACGCCATCCTCGAGTGCGCGGGCGTCAAGCTTTGAGCGTCCGAGGCGCAGACCGCTACGGCGGTTCTCCTCGGAAAGGCGTGTCCCACCGGGGCTGGGACGCTTGAGGCGCCCCGTCGCGGTGGCACTCGCCGCGCTCCTGGCAATCGGGCTCGGAGTCGGGGGTTTCATCGCTCTGCGCCCCTCCGAGGAAGACGGTCCTTCCGATACCAACGACGCCCCGCCCCAGAGCGCGTATCTCGAGGCGGCCTGCGACATCCCTCCGGAGTGGGCTCGCCGAGTTGCGCGCGGCTACGTGCAAGGGGGGCCGCGCGACTCCGATCTCGTCATCATCCCGGACCCGCCGGGTTACGTCGGAGGGTTCGAATCGACCAGCCACTCGGGCCCCTACGACTTCTTGCAACACGTGCCGTTGATCTTCTACGGTCCCGGCTTCATCGAGCCCCAGGGCGAGATCACCCCCGATGCCGAGACCACGCTCGCCGACGTGGCCCCCACCTATGCCGAGATGATGGATTTCGATTTCCCCGAGCGCCAGGGCACCTCGCTGTCCGGCATGTTGAAAGATACGTCGGACACCCCGAATCTGATCGTCAGCGTCGTGATCGATGGCGGGGGCTGGAACGTCTACGAGACGTGGCCGCGAGCGTGGCCGTTCATGAAAGGTCTGATTGATCAGGGCGCTAGCGTCTCGAATGCCATCGTCGGCTCCTCGCCCTCGGTGACGCCCTCGACTCACACGAATCTTTCGACCGGCGCCTTCCCCGACCGTCACGGCGTCACCGGGATCGTCGTCCGAAAGGACAACGGGTCCTTCGTGGGTGGGTTCACCAAAGAGCTTGATTACGCGGGCTCCAAGACGGACCCGTCCGTGACCTTGGAGCTAACGACACTGGCCGACGAGTGGGACAAGGCCAAAGGCAACGAGCCGGAGATCGCAACCGTCTCGTTCGGCAACTACACGGCCGGGATGATCGGACACGGAGCGGACCTCGCCGGCGGCGACAAGGACATCGCCGCCTTCGAAGAGGACGAGGTGTGGGCCACGGATCCTCGTTACTACTCCCTGCCGGAGTATTTGAACACCGAGATCGCAGGGCCCGAGCTCTTCCTGGAAGAGACAGATCTTATGGACGGGCAATCGGATGACCTCTGGCGCGGCCACGAGATCGCTCCTCTCGACGCAACCCCCGCCTTTGCCCCCTACGTGAACGAGGCGATCAAGGCGATCATCGACCGCGAGGGCATGGGAGCCGACGAACTGACCGATCTCTTCTACATCAACTACAAGTCGCCGGACATGGCCGGTCACCAGTGGAACATGATCAACCCGGAGCAGAAAGACGTGCTGAGGTCTGTGGACGATGCCCTGCGTGACCTGGTGTCGTTCCTCGACACCGAGGTCGGGTCCGAGGAGTACGTGCTGTTGATCACCGCCGACCACGGGCAAACGCCTCTCGAGGCCGGTGGGTGGGCCGTCGACAAAGATGAGATCATCGCCGACGTCAACGAGGCCTTTGACGAAACCCGCAACGGCGTAGGGTTGATCGAGCGCACCTCCCCTACGGTGATGTTCTTGAAGGAGTCGGAGTTGAAAGCCAACGACGTCTCGCCCGAGAAGCTAGCGTCATATCTCACCGACTACACCATCGAGGAGAACGTCGGCAGCCGTGACCAGAATGAGCTCCCGGAGGACTTCGCGGATCGAGGCGATGACAGCGTGTTCAGTGCCGTCTACCCCGGGGGCCGGATCCCGGAGATCCTCGAGTGCACCGGAGCCACGGGATGAGGCCTAACGTCTTTTTCCTCGCCATCGACTCGTTGCGAGAGGACGCGGTGTTCGGGGACTCGGTCCCCACGCCGAACATGGATTCCTTCGCATCTCGCGGGGCGGCTTTCAGGCAGTGCGTTTGCACCACGACGACGACCACTCCCTCGTTCTCGTCGATGCTCACCGGGCGCTATCCGCCCCACCATGGGGTCCGGGGCCTGCAGGGCTACCGGCTGAGCTCCTCGGCGACGACCATGGCCGAGGCGTTCGGTGCCGCCGGCTACTCGACCCACGCCGAGGTGACGGGGCCGCTTCTGCCGGAGACCGGGATCCTGCGCGGCTTCGACGAGGCAAACCACCGCCCCGGTTACAAGGCGCCGTTCTTCGGGTGGCGCGACGAGGTCATCGGGCGCATGAAGTCATACGTAGACCCGTGGTTCATGTTGCTGCACATCTGGGAGGTCCACCGCCCCTACCGATCCCCGCCCGATTTCGAGAAGCGCAAGGACAAGGCGGGTTACGAGGCCGCGGTGACGGCATCCGACGAATACCTGAAGCCGGTCTTCGACGCGCTGCCCGACAACACGATCGTCGTGATAACCGGCGACCACGGAGAGGGTTATCCCTCGAATCAGTTGGGTTTCTACGCGGTGAAGGCGGCGCGCAAAGCTCGACGGGTGCTAAAGCTCGGACAGTGGTTCCCTCAGCTGGACAACAAGCTCGCCGAGCGCGAGATCGGTCACGGTTTTGCTCTCTACGAGCACCTCGTGCGGGTGCCGCTGATCCTCTCTGGTCCTGGCATCACTCGCGTGGTCGTGGACGAGCAAGTGCGTCACGTGGACCTCTTCCCCACGCTCGCGGAGCTATGCAACGTCGAGCCGCCCAAGGGCATGGACGGTCGCTCCCTGCGGCCTTTGATCGAAGGACGGTCGCTGCCCGAGGAGCCCGCCTATCTCGAAGCCGTGGGGGTCAAGCTCGAAGGCAATCGCATCGAAGCCGTGAGGACGCCCGACTGGAAGCTGCTGCGTCGCGGCAACGGCCGTCTGTCGCTGTACAAGCTCAACGGGGGCGCGGCCCCCAACGAGAAGAGGAACCTTTCGAAGCGCCATCCCGAGGTGGTCAAGCAGCTCGAGGTTTTCCTGGACAAGATCTCGAAGTCCGAGGTGGTGGCCGAGTCGGGGATGACCACGGAAGAAGAAGCGACGGTCGAACAACACCTGCGCGATCTCGGGTACCTCTAGACCTCTCCTCGCTCCTTCTTCTTGCGCCTCTTCTTGCCCGGCATCTTCTTGGAGATCATGTCCCAGACGTGACGCTCCTCTGGATCCATCCCGAGGAGTTTGAGGACGACCAGGTAGACGATCGCGGCAACGGCGATCCCGGAGATCTCCAGGGCGAGGCTCTCGCCGGGGACGAGCCGCCAGGCCAGTAAGGCGGCCGCACCCACCAAAGTCGCCAGCACCGGCTTGAGAAACGACTTCCCGAAAGGCTGCACGCCGACGAAGACCTTCGCCTGGATCACGCGGATCGTGTTGACGACGATCGTCACTCCGGCGTCGACGAACGCTACACCGATGACCCCGTGCTCTTCCGCAACCAGCACGCCCAACCCGACGTACAGGCCGACCGCAACGATCGAGTTGATCAGGTTGATCCCGGGACGGCCCGACATGGAGATGACGTATCCCGTGGGCCCGGTCCCCGTGTAGAAGAGGTTCCCGACCGCAAGTATCGCCGCCACCGGAGCAATTCTGTCCGCGCTATTCGGGTCGAGGATCCGAGCGAACACATCGGGCTCGAGGATGATCACGGCAAAGACCGGGAAGGAGAACGTGGCGACCCAGCGCGTGATCGTCTTGTACAAGGAGTCGAGACGCGCGATCTCTCCTCTGTCATATAGATCGGAGACCATGGGGGCCCAGATATTCACTATGCCTCCCAAAAACACCGTACCGGGCCCCTGAAGTGCCAATGCGACGGTGAACACCCCCACCAGGAAGTCCGAACGATAGAGACCCAACACGATCACGCCGATCCCCAGGGTCTGCACCCCGAGCATCGAGGCGCCCCCCTGCGGGAGAGCGAAGCGGATCATCGCGGCCTTGTCGACGCGGGGGGTGGCTGCTTTCTCGGCCGGCGTCAACATCCGCTGGTAGTAGTAAGCGGCTGCAACCGCGCCAACTCCCATGCTTACGACGAGGCTCGACACCGCGCCCGCTACCTCGAGCCCCACCGCGAAGGCGGCCATCGCAAACAGGAACCGGGCGATTGGTTGGATGATGTTGCCCGCCATCACCGAGGGAACCATCGTCTTGTAGGCCTGCGTGCAGTAACGCAGCACCTGCATGAACGCAAACAGTGGGATATATGCCGCTCCGAGCCGCAGCAGATCCGCCAGCTCGTCGGGATCGTCTCCCGGATCGGCAAACGCTTCCCCAAAGGGGTCCGCGAGCAACAGCAATGCCACAACGACCACCGCGGACACCACGGCGGTCGCCACGAGAGACACCCTGGCCGCCCCTCTTACGCCCGACGGATCGCCACCTGCTCTGGCGCGCGCGATGAACCGCATGGCGGCGTAGTTGAAACCAGCGAGTCCTAGCTGACTGGCGATCGCAAGCACTCTCACGGCCTGGCTGTAGAGACCAAGTCCGCTCGTGCCGATGATCCTCGTTGCGACGGCGGTGAAGATCTGCCCGAGACCGCGCTGGGATATCTGACCCGCTATCTGGACGGCCCCACCTTTGGCAACGGTGGCGACATCGGAGGCAGCTTGATGCGTGAGCGCCTTGCTTCCCGCCGCTTCGGGAGCGAGCGCGGATGCCTGCCCCACCGATTCGTCGCCGACGGCCTCGCTCTCGAGGACCTTCCCGGTATCGGGACTGTTCATCTCGTCGGGGCCGCCGTTCTCCGAACCGCTCGCGGAACCCCCGTTGGGAACTCCGGGCGCGTCACCGTTCGGGTCGTCGTGCTTCAAGCCGCGCTGCGCCTCCATCGGCGGAGACATCCCGCCGGTCGATAGACTGTCCGTGCTCGAGGGCCAGAGTATGTTCTGGCCCGTGGCCGCTCCCGAGCGGGTCGGGCTCCCGGCGCCGACCCAACATAACCACCGAGCGGCTCTCGGACACGCACCCCGAGCTCATCGAGCGAGCCCGAAGAAGGAAGACGTTGTGAGGTCAGCTATCTGATGTTCTTCATCATCGGTTCGGCGCGCTCGGGAACGACGCTTCTTCGGACGATCCTGAACGCCCACCCGGAGGTCGCGGTGCCTCCGGAATCACGCTTCATCAGCGAGCTGTGGCGAGGCGAGGAGGAGGTCCAGGTGGATGATTTCCTCCAGGCGCTCGCCGGGCACAGGTTGTTCCGTGTGTGGGAGCTCGACATCGAGAGGGTGCGGGACGAATGCGGTGATTCCCCACGCGCCCGCTACGCCGACGTCATCGAGGCCGCGTACAAGGCTTGGGCCAAGTCAAAGGGAAAGACCCGCTGGGGTGACAAGACCCCCCGTTACATCGAGCAGATCCCACTTCTTGCCCGCCTCTGGCCCGAGGCGAAGTTCGTCCACCAGATCCGCGACGGACGCAACGTGGTGCTGTCGTACGCGGACGTCCCCTTCGGTCCGAAGACCCTCGGAAAGGCCGCCGACTTGTGGCGCAAGCGTGTTTCTCTGGGCCTCGCTACGGGCCGGCCGCTGGGGGCCGAGCGCTACCACGAGATCCGCTACGAGGAGTTCACCGCCGACCCGACCCACCAGACCAAGGCGCTCTGCGACTTCCTCGAGATCGAGTTCCACTCGGACATGTTGGACTACGCCGAGAAGGCTCGAACCGACATCCTTCCGCGCGCGGCCCTGTACAACCCGAACGTCACCAAGCCTCCGACGAAGAGCCTGCGCGCCTGGGAGAACCAGATGCCGGATCGGCGAGTCGAGATCTTCGAAGCCATCGCCGGCGACGTCCTCGACATGCTCGAGTACCCGCGCCGCTTCCCGAACCCCTCGCCGAAAGCGAAGGTGCAGGGAACGTTGAGCCGCGCGGGCCTGCCGGTGGCGCGGCTGACCCGCCGTAGCTCCTAGAGGGGTTGTCTGACGGTTGTCTGAGAGGTACCTCGAGCTTCGGAGCCGGTCGATCGAGACAGGACGGGGGCCGTAAAGAACAACCTCCGAGCGTCAGCCGGCGAGGAAGCTGAAGCGGACGTTTCTGGGGGGGTTGTCGCGATTCGTGTCGACCAGCACGATGCTCTGCCACGTCCCCAGCTCGATCCGGCCGTCGACGACCGGGACGGTCAGCGACGAGGAGATAAAGGCCGGAAGGACGTGATCCCGACCGTGGCCTGGGGAACCGTGCGCGTGGCGGTAGCGGACGTCGGTCGGGAACAACCGGTCGATCGTCGCCCGGAGATCCTCTTCCGACCCGGAGCCCGTCTCGAACAACGCCAGCCCCGCGGTCGCGTGCGGAGCGAA
>JALZBR010000429.1 GCA_030863485.1 Actinomycetota bacterium | reverse complement strand
GGGCTACGGCGGCCCAGTCGGCGCTGTAAGTGATCAGCTGGCCGCCGTCGATCCCCGACTTGGTAACCAACTCCCCCGACTTGGTCGACTCGAGCAGTTCGATGGCCGCATCCAGGGTCTGGATCTTGTCCTCCCGCTGTGCTCCTCGATCCCATATCTCCTTTCGGAGAGGGGGCAGAAGAGCCTCGACGAGCTCCTTACGGCCTACAGCGCTCTCGAGCTCGTCCGCGACGAGGGGCCGCACCAATCTGCCGAGGAAGACCTCGTCGATCGAGTCGGCCCCGTCGATGCGTCGAAGAGCGCGGCGCAGAGACCTGATGCGCCTCTCCTGGACCTCTTGCTCCTCTTGCAGCTTCTCGAAGGACGCGACGAGTGACTCGAGCTCACGCTCGAATTCGACCAGGTCCCTCCGAGCCTCTTTGATCTGCCTGCGCACCGGATCAGACGAGGCCGGGACGGCGAGGAGAACGACCCCTGCGAGCGCGCCGAAGAGGACAACGAAGGCAAGCAGGTGCAGTGGACCTCGGGATCTGTTCATGGCGTAGAGCTCCGATTCTCCCCGAAGGATCGGTCTTACGCCAAACGAGGATCAGAGGCCCGGCTTGACCACCATGTCGGCGACCACTATCAGCAGGACCACGAGCTCGATGCGGGAGATCACGAATATCCGCCTGAGGCGGGACTGGACCTCGGGGGTCTCCGGACCTTCTGCCTCGATCAGCCTGCCGATGCGCCCAGACTCGGGACCAAGAAAAAGCGAGCCGACCAGCGCCGAGGACAGGATCCCGCCGAGGCCGATGACGATCCAGGTGTCCCCGAACGCCCAGGCTTCTTCCTTGACGACCATCGCTATACCGAGCGCGAGGAGCAGCAGCGAGCTGGGGAGGAAGACCCTCTGCCCTATCCATTCGGCATCACCGGCCAGGGACGTGATCTTCGACGGGTCTTTGGAGGAGGTGGCCCGGATGGCCATTATCTGGATCGTGGTTGCTCCTCCCACCCACACCACCGCGGCAATGACGTGGAACGTCTTGAGCAGCTCGTACAGGTCCAAAAGGTCACCTCCGGTCGGACTGCAACTCGCGGAAAAGCATCGCCATTATGGCCAGCCGATTCGCGCGCGTCTCGGACCTCGTGCTTTTTCATCGAGGACTAGTCCCAACAAGCTACGTCGCGTGGTCCAAAGCGGCCCGAAAAATAGTGCTTTTGGGGCATAGGCCGGGTCCTCTTTGCTCGCTACGGTTTGGACACGAGGTGAGAGCGGCGTTTTCCCGCCGCGAGCAGGAGGGATGTCTGCATGGCAGGCAGCATGAGGACGAGGGCAGATCACGGCCCCCACGAGGGATCCCTTCCTCGCGTCAGGCTCGCTTCGACCAAGTCGGACGGGTACGCCGTCGATCTTGCCGATCCCCTGGCGCTGGATCCGGAAATCGCCGGTGCCAAAGCGGCCGCGCTCGCGCGTGCCACGGCGCTCGGCCTGCCCGTCCTCCCCGGATTCGTAGTCACCACCGAGTCCGTGAGAGGCCTTCTCGAGGATGGGCGACTCGAAGACGCTGCGGACGCTCGAGTACGAGAGGCGTGGGCCTCGCTGTCGGGTCGTGGGAGCTGCTCGCTGGTCGTTAGGTCTTCTTCCGTGGGCGAGGACGGAGCCGCATCCTCGATGGCGGGGATGTTCACATCGGTCACCAACGTCATGGGTCTCGAGGCGTTCCTCGAAGCCCTGCAGATCGTCGCTCGTTCTTCGTTCGGCCCCCACGGCGCGGGCCTGGCGATGCCGATGGGGGTACTGGTGCAACCGTTCCTGCCGGCAAAGCTGGGGGGCGTCCTCTTCGGCGTCGATCCCGTTACCGGCTCCGAAGAGCACCTGGTGGTCGCCGCGGTGGAGGGACCACCGGAGGATCTCGTCTCGGGAAGGGTGCAGGGCAGCAGGTACGTCCTGAAGAAGAACGGGCGCGTGGTGGAGGCCGAGGCCGGCCCGGGCGGAGCCATGCTGGGAGGAGCGAGGCGACGGGCTCTGGCAGGGCTGGCAGCTCACGCCCGGAACGCGTTTGGCGCACCTCAGGACGTCGAGTGGGCCATCGACACCACAGGTCGTCTCTGGTTGCTACAGAGCCGTCCGGTGACGGCCACAGGGCCCGCAGCAAAGGGGACCGGTCCTCTTCTCGGCCCCGGGCCGGTTGCAGAGACTTTCCCCGGGACTCTCTCGTTGCTCGAGGAGGACCTCTGGGTACGGCCCCTCCGGGAGGCCCTGCGAACCGCCCTTTTGCTCGTCCGCAGCGCACCGCGCAAGCGGATCACCGAGTCTTCGATCGTCGTCGTGGTCCGGGGCAGGGTTGCAGCGGATCTCGAGCTGCTGGGAGGAACGGTCGCAAAAAAATCTTTCTTGCGGCGGCTCGACCCCCGGCCCCCCGCCCGCCGCTTGCGCGCGGGATGGGATGTCGGGCGACTCCGAACGGCGATTCCGACGCTCGCCCGAGACCTAGTGGCCGTCGTGGACGAGGAGCTGGCGAAGGTCCCTCCACTGTCGGAGATGACCGATGCTTCACTCGCCGACCTCCTGAGTCGAGCCCAGGCGTCTCTAAAGGCGATCAACGGCCACGAGGTGCTGGCCGGGATGCTGATGGCGCCGGATGCCGTCGCACCCAGCGGCGCCTCGCTAGGCTTCCGCGCTCTCGCCCGGGGCAGGTCGCAGGGTCTCGAGGACGCAGAGATATCGGCTCGCTATCCCGAGGTCCTCGCTCTCGTCCCGCCGTCTATTGAACGTGCGAGAGCGCTGCCCGAGAAAGCTCCGGAGTTGGCGTCGAGCGGGCCCGTGGATCCGATAGCGCGGGCGCGCGAGGAGTGCCGGATGCGGGCCCGGTGGGTCCACGAGCTAAGCGCACGGGTCGCGCGCGAGATCGGAAGCCGATTCGCACGCGCCGGGATCCTGCAAGACCAATCGGACGTGCTCCTGCTCACGGTGGCCGAGATCCAGGAGATGGTGTCGTCGCGTCGCTTTCCCACGGCCCTTGATCGCCGCGGAGCAACGGTCGCTTCGCCTCCGCTGCCGTCGATGTTCCGACTGAGCGAGGATGGGACCGTCGTCGCGGAGACGACCGGCGGGCCCTGTGGGGGTCGGGGTGCCGGCGGGGGCCGGGCGAAAGGCCGTGTGGTGCACGATCCCGATCTCGCCGAACCGGGCGACGTCCTGGTCGTCACGACCCTCGACCCGGACCTGGCCGCCGTGCTCCCGGGTCTCGGGGGACTCATTGCCGAGACCGGAAGCGTGCTGTCGCACCTTGCGATCCTGGCCCGGGAGTTCGGCGTGGCAACGGTGGTCGGCGTGCCGGGTGCCACCGCAGATCTCGCCGTGGGTGACGTAGTCCTGCTGGACGGCACCACGGGAGAGATCACTCCGGTCGAGGACACCTCCCAGGCGTCTCTTTGAAAGCGAAGTGGTTGGCCTACGCAATGGCGGGCGTGGCCCTGGCGGGGGCCGGCGCCTACCTGTTCATCTATCTCTACAGGTGGGAGTGGAACCGGGCGATCATGGCCGGTGTCCTCTTCATAGCGGCAGAGATCGCTCTCGCTGCTGCGCTCATCCTCGACCGGCTCAAGTCCATCGAGCGGAACATGGGATCCGGCCGGCCAGTCGAGACCCTCCACTCGCTCGACGCCATACAGGAGGCGGCGCCCCCTCCACGGCGCCACTTCGCATGGCTCTCGGATCAGGACAGGGTCGGGGTCTTCGTGCCGGTCCTCATGGGGGCCGGGGTGGTCATCTCGGGTATCGCGTGGGCGGTCGAGAGACTCGCTGCCTCGACGGCAAGACCCGTTCTGGAGCGTCGGCTGGCCCTGCGCCTGCAGCCGCTGGCGCTCCCCGCCGGTGGTCTGACGGGCACGGCCCCCAGCGCCCCGCCACTCGAGCGGCGGTCGCGCGCAAGCCTCTTCAAGTCCCTGCTTATCGTCCTCTTGCTCGCCGGGGCCCTGTTCGTAGCAATCGACCAGCTCGGCGATCTGACGCAGAACCGTCCCGACGCGCGCTTCACCGGACAGACGTCGATCGAGCTCGATCTGTCCATCAGGGATGCCGACCTCGGCGCCCCGGCCGCCGCCGCGACGAGCCTGTGGATGGCCTGTCGCGGCAACGTCTCCAGTGAGCTCGAGGGTCTACGCGTCAATCCGTCGGGAACCGTCTCGCTGAGGCTCGAGCCCGAGCTCGGTCCCTATTCGATGAGGCGCCTGAACGGTTGCCTGGAGGACGGAACGATCGACGGCCTTCAGGCAACGCTGATCGACTAGACCGACCCGAATACGCCCTCGGCGTCTGCGCGACCTACTGCCGGCGACGTTTCGACGGAGGCGGTAGGTGACCGATGTGCCAGCCGCCGCAGAAGCGGCACGGGTAGATGTCCAGATCCAACTCCCCGCTCTCGGCCCGTCGATGAGCGGCCGTCTCCTCCGCCTCGCGGCCGGTTGCATAGCGTCGCTTGCGCTCGCAGGAGCGCGCGCGGGTCCCCCTCGCGCTCGGCATGACCCGATCAGTGGTTGTAGGCGTTCGTGACGTTGACCCAGATGCGGCGCGGACCGTCGATGACACGGCTCATCAGGGTTATGGCGACGGGAGGAGGCTCGACCTCGTTCTTAGAGAGCTCGGCAACGAACGAGAGTTGTTCGAGAGATGGAGGACCGACGGCGAGGTTCCTCGCAAGAGCCTCGGTCACTTCGGCCTTCCCCGTAGACACGAGATAAGACCCCGCCATCGTTCCCGTCCGCCCCACGCCGGCCCCGCAATGGACGAACACTCTCGCCTTGCCGTCGCGCATCACCGAGAGGAACTTTTTGACTTGCTGCGGTCGCGGCGCCTGTCCGTCGCGCAGCGGGATGCGCACGAACTCGAGACCTAGACGTTCGTACAGGTCCATGTCGCGCTCGATCCCCTCCTCGGCCCTCAGGTCGACGATCGTCCGGACTCCGTGATCGGCGAGCTCCTGCAGTCCCTTCTCCGTGGGGGCCGCACCGCGCCACAAACGGTCGTCAACCGCGGCGAGATTCATAACGCCCTCGAGCTCGGGGACGGGAGGGGTGGCATAGGTTGCCCGGGCGAAGACGTTGGCGCCGAGGATCGTCAGATTCCCCACGACGATGAATGCGATGAGGCCGAACAGAAGGTTTCTCAAGGTCCTGCCGACCATCTTGCCGTGCTTTGCCATGTAAGAAAACATTCGCTGCGTCCTCGCTGTGTCCTGCCCTGAACGTCGGCGCTCAGACGCGTGGCTTGAAGGTTTGCGTTCGCAAATCAGACACTTCCGACAAAGGGTCCCGACTAGTGGGCGATGTAGCCGACGATGTCGCGCCCCTCGAAGTTCAGACGCTCCTTCGTGGCGTTCGTGAGGTCCCAATCGGCCTCTCCGTAGGGCCCTCGGTCTATGACGGGAACTGTGATGGTGCGGCCCTTGTAGAGGAAGTCCACTTTCGTCCCGCATGGCAGCGTCCGGTGCGCCACTCCGAGCGTTTTCTTACGCAGGGTCTGGCCGCAGGCGGTGCGGTTGCCGTACAGACCCGGCCCGTACCAGGTCGCCTCGCCTCGTCTGTAGATCCACAGACGCTCGCGTCGCCCGGCCCGGGCGTTCAGGTCATCACCGCGGAAGACCGCTCGCAACACGCGCCGTCCTCGGACCTTTGGCTCGAAGGAGCGTTCGTACCTCCCGTCACTTCCATCCGCTTTCTTGATGACCATCCACTCGTCGCGGAAGAGCATCTGTATGCGAACCCGGCGTCCGGGCATGGTGGGAAGCAACTCACCCGATAATCGGACCTGCCGGCGCGTCTTCACGTCGTTCGGGTCGACGTCGAACGTGAGGCGCGGCGTGACCTCCACCCGCATCGAGTTGCTTTTGCGTCTGTTGGGCTTGCGCGGATGGATCACGAGCCGGTAATTGGCAGACATCCTTCTGTGGGGCAAGACGAATCTGATCTGCCGGTCTCTCGGGAGACGCTTGACGCGGATCAGCTCCTTGCCGAGACCGACATGACGCCTCTTCAGATAGACC
>JALZBR010000418.1 GCA_030863485.1 Actinomycetota bacterium | reverse complement strand
CTCCGCGTTGGAACCAGAACCGATTCCACCGCGACGAAGTGTTAGCCATAGGCGAGCCAAGGGCGCGACCGGACACAGAAGCCCGTTGACGAACAGAAATACCCGTTTCGTCGCCTCTCGGACAAGTACCTTCATAGCTAAAGGCCCGAGGAGGTGCGGTGAGGTGGGTAGCCATGGCGTCAGGCGACTGGTCCAACTACGCTGCCAATCGATCCCAGAGACTCCGGACCCAGAATGGCCAAGCAGGCGACCGGAATCAGAACGCGTAGCTCTTCCTGCGCGCAAAAGTCTGAGCGTGTCCCATAACCAGCGTCCTCCTGAGGAGTCGGCATAGGGAACCGCTGAGGTCCCTCGACGCTTCCTTTCTCACCTCAAGTTGACATGAAGAGTCCAGGATGCATCTTGATCACCCGCCGCGGCATCCTCATCCTTCCATATACCGGAAAGTTTGATGTACAGGTGCCCCTTCCTGGCTCTCAGGGAAAAGACGGCATCGTAAGCCGCAATCTCGTCGGATGCGGCATCAACGTGTGGCCGCAGCTGAAAATCAACCGTGCGTCCGTCCCCAATGGGTTCCTCGGCGCCATTCACCCTTCGCCAAGCCCGGATCTCAAGGTATTGCGGAGGCTGGGTCTTCTTAATCCGAATTCGAGCACGCTCGCCAGCGTTCGCACGCACAGCTTCGGGAAAATCCCAGACGGCTCCGTTACATTCCGTGATCACCTCGCCAACGTCGCCCCGTCTTGTCCAACAGCTCGCGCCCAGCTGACCCTGCTGCAGAGGGTCGTCCGCGACGTGCAGAACCACTCGCGGAGGGCGATGATCGTCAGCAGTGGCGGCTCCGATCGTCAGGAGTGGAGATACCAACACTGTCACAATAGAAACAACCGCCGATCGCAACACTGTCTTCGCTAGCGTCAGTCGCCAAGGCGCCACCACCCTGCTCCTTTTTAAGGGCTCCTGCTCACGTCGCGCGGCCTCTGCCCAGCTCTTGGTTCACCAACTCCCTCAAGGCCTGGATGGGCAGCGAGAAGCCATCTCTCCGGTTAACGGCCGTTTGGCCTCTAGGCCGGAACTTCCCCTGGAATCCTCCGACGACTAGCAAGACTTCTCGCTTTCCCGTTTCCCACCCAGCCAGATCACGGTCGATAAAGAGGATCGCACGTTCACCTTCGGTGAGTTCGACCTCAGGCTCGATCGAGTAAACGTAGGTTCCGGCACCGTCCGGTTGCCCCGCGGCCTCTGCCTGAGATTCAGTCATTTCCACTTCTATCTGCCCGCCGAAAACAGCAAACGTAAACTCGCCTCCCAGGCCGAGCTGATCTGCCCAAGGTTCAAGAACTCGTACCCGGACGTCCTGAATAATTCCAAGGCCGCGAGGGTCGCTTTCATCTGCAGTCCAGAAGCCTCCGCTATCGGAGTTGAAGTGAGGATTGCCAACCTCCAACACCTCGACCACCACAGCCGCTCGCGCATGCCGCACCAGATCTCTAGGATTCTCATACCCCAGCAGGGTCGAACCGCCTGTTAAAGGCCCGTACGGGTGGTCAAAGGTGCTCCGGACGGAAATCGAGTTGTATGCATCTGTCCTCGCTATTCCCGAGGCGCTAGCGATTCGCGAAGGAACCGTTGTGATTGCTTCTACTCGGTGAGGATGCGAATCCGATGCCGCCACACCACGCACTCCGGCGGGTTGTGAACCAGAGCGGCGGTCGGCGACCTCAAGCACGGCACCGATCATTAGGGCAGCCCAGGCCACACCTATCCCGATTCCCAGTTGTCGTCTCATTAATTCACTCCTAGTAGTTCGCCCTGGCGCTGGTCGGGCAACTGCGTAACTGCGCTCTTTCACTCGAACCAGATTTCATTAATCGCATTGCTGAACGTGCCTGGATGGGCTGAATCGTAGGGTTCCTGCGCTGCACTCTTCTCGGCTGAATTCAGGAACCTCTTGCAGGTTTTCTCCCGCTCGGTAAAGCCGGACATCGTGTCGCAGCCTGAACCAAAATGATGCATATTCTGCACGTGGCCGTATTCCTCGGCCGCGACGGACCATGCATCTATCTCGTTCGGCGTGTTGTTGTCGGCGGGATGCCCCGTACCTGTATAGAACTGGGAGACGTAGTCAACGTCGAACCAGGTCGTCCCCAGCGTCATGTGAAGGGATGAGTTGCCGTTGTAGCTCGTCACCGCACAGCCAGGTGCCGATGGATTCGAGCAATCCTTCACATTCACGTGATTGTCGAAAGCAGTGTCGTAATGCGCGTGCCACTGACTGTCGGGACAACAGGCGCTGGTCCAAGTGTCGGTGCGCGCTTTATTCGTCGGCGTCTTGAACTGTGGATAGTTGTTATCGAGGTTGGCGCCCCAATGCCACTGAGTATGGCTGTTGCGCCAATGAACGTTAGGAGGTTGATGGATAACGGGGTGGGTTGCGAGCGACGGCGTAGCGGACAACACCACCACTAGCATGATCAGTGAGATCAAGAACCCGAGTCGTGACACAGCCCAATGAGAATTGCTCCTGGACATCCCCACCTCCTGCGGCCCGCCTACGCTGTATCGGGACCGGTCCGCCCGGATCCCCTGAAGCAAAAGGTAAAGAATGTACGTAAATAACGCAACACGCCAAAAGCAAATTTTTTTGCCCAATTTGGCGTCGGCCTAAACCACGTCTTCCCCAATTAGCAACCGCGCGCCGGCACCGTTGGCGGAATCTGCTTGATATGCTTCGAGCAAATTATTCGGCTGAGAAAGGTGCCCGCCATCGGCCCCGACGCTACCCGCATCCCCTCCAACCTCACGCGGAGGGCCATGAACATCGATCTCCCCTTCTCGGCGCTGCCAGCAATCCAAGAGCTGCGCCAGCTCTTGGATGATCTCGAGGAGGCCGCTGTCCATCACGCCCGCGACCGCGGAGCTTCCTGGGACGAGGTAGCGGAGGCAGTTGGTGTCTCGAGGCAGACGCTGCAGCATCGGATCAAGGTCCGAAACGGCGAGGGGGAGACCTGAGCTCCGCGGCCGGTCCCTCTGATGCCACTGCTCCGGCATCATGCACGGCCTCGTTGATCCCATGTGTTGGCTCGTAACGTCTGCTGAAGGCCGAGAAGAATTCAAGCAGTTCGAGTATGTGACTCCGCCAGTACTGTAGCGGTGGAACCGCGACGCCACCTGCAGCATCCGCTTCCAGTCGTCGCCCGAGACGAGCTCGGCGACCGCGTTCTCGAGACGCTCGTGCGCCTTGCGGATGGCGTCGCTCATAGGTCGGCCTCGTCTTCACTGGCGAGGTCGGCGGCCACCTCCAGGAGCTCCACCTGGCATCCGACGCAGTTGGCGAAAAGCTCTCCGTCGACGTCCCTGTCGCTGTGGATCCCGTCACACACGCCGCAAATCGCCCCGGCCGGCTGCAAGCACCGGCCCTGCTCGAACGACTCGATCCAGGCCTCCAGGTCCATGACCGACTGGATCAACTGAACGCGGCCGTCTCGACGGTCTTCGATCGCCATCAGGTAGTCGTCCTCGCCGACCCGCTTCACGCGGACGATGCGGCCCTTCGGGCGCTTCGACAGGTGGTCGGCTACGAGCGCCACGGCTCGCTGCTTCATGTCGCACCTCCTTTGCTCGGCGGCTTTCCGAGCCGGAGGCGAAAAGCGCCGGCCTAGGCGACGACGTCAACCGATGCCGAAGGCAAGCGAGCACTCAAGAGCGCGCAGCGTGCGGTTGACGGAGGAGCGGACGGCGCTACAAGGAAAGCGGTGGCCGCCGAGCGGGGGCGGCATCCGGCAGCGGGGGTCTCAGCTCGTCGAGCGTTCGGGTTCGGCGCATCGCGTCCTGCCCCACCGCGGGCCCGCCTTCTCCACACGCTCACCACCCGCTCTTCGATGCCGGTCGGACTCGGATAGCAGGGCCGGCCCCGCCCGCAAGGGCGCTCCGTTCCTCGCTGCGCTCCGGTACTCGCGTCTCTTCGAGAGGGACTGGCG
>JALZBR010000387.1 GCA_030863485.1 Actinomycetota bacterium | reverse complement strand
GGGGAGGGCAAACGACCCGTTCGTCCTCCCGCGTGGCGGCCGCGAGGATCTGGGCGTCGGTGGTCTCGTCTGCGGGGTCGAACGACATCACCGGCTTGCGCGCACAGACATCTGCGCCGGCCGAGCGGACTTGTTCGGCGACCTTGGCGGCGAGCCACGTCTTGCCCACCTCGGTTCCCGTACCCGTGAAGACGACCAGCGCGTCAGGCACGTGCGCCCACGACCTCCAGCTCCCGAAGGGAACCGATCAGGCGTCCAACCTCTTCGTCGGTGTGGGCGGCCGAGAGGGTGACCCGCAGCCTCGATGTTCCTGGCGGCACGGATGGCGGCCGTATGGCCGGGACGAGAAGCCCGCGTTCGAGCAGGCGAGCCGACACCTCGGTTGCCTCGGCCTCATCGCCGACTACGAACGGGATGATCGGCGAGTCGTGACCCGGACGCACCCGGTCTATCAGGGTCCGCAACCTTGTCCTCAGCGCGTCTCCTTCGGCCGATCGGATGAGCTCAATCGAGGCAAGGGCGGCGGCGGCATCGGCCGGAGGGGTAGCGGTTGTGAAGATGAACGGTCTCGACCGATTGATCAGCAGCTCGACGATCTCGGATCGAGCCGCGACGAACCCGCCGAACGACCCCACGAACTTCGACAGCGTTCCGACGCGAACGACGTCGGCTCCAGCGATCTCGATGTCGGGGCCCAGAACTGCGTGCGCTTCATCGAGTATCAGCAGCGCACCGTGTCGCCGGGCGACCTCCAGCAGCTCTCCTACCGGTGCGATGTCGCCGTCCATCGAGAACACCAGGTCGCTGACGATGATCGCTCTGTGTGCAGCGCGCAAGAGCTCGTCGAGGGCCTCCACGTCTGCGTGCGGGTAGGTCCGCACGTCGGCGCGGGCGAGACGGCACCCGTCGACGATCGACGCGTGGTTCAACTCGTCCGAGCAGATCAATGTGCCCTCGGTTCCAAGAGCGCTCAACACGCCGAGATTCGCGGCAAATCCGTTGGGGAACAGCAGCGCCCGTTCGGTGCCCTTCCAGTCGGCCAGCTCTTGTTCGAGCCTGGTGTGGATGGGACGTCCGCCTACGATGAGACGCGCCGAACCGGCCCCCGCCCCCCAGTGGTCGAGCGCCTCGTGGGCTGCTCGCACAACGAGAGGGTGCGCGCTCATCCCGAGATAGTCGTTGGACGCAAACGAGACCACCTCGGTCCCGTCGGCGAGACGGCCTCGGGGGCCGAGGGTGTCGAGGTCGCGCACCTGTCGCCAACGGCTCTCGGCTCGGGTCCGATCGTTCTCTTGGCGCGCCCAGTCAGACCACCTCAACTGTCGATCACCTCGTCCAGCGATTCTTCGAGGACGTCTGCGATCGTGCCTATCTCGGGCGCGGTGATCGACAGCGGCGGCATGAGGACGACTACGTCTCCCAGCGGTCGCAGAAGCACCCCCTTCCTGGTGGCCGCGGCACAGATTTTGCGGCCGCGGCGGCTCCCGGGGGCGCCGGTGGCGATCTCGATACCTCCCATGAGACCGCAGAGCCTGACGTCTTCGACCTCGGGCCTGGGTGCGATCCGCTCGTCCAACAAGTTGCTCAGTTGTTGGGAGCGCTCCCGCACGTTTGTCATGACGTCTCGTTCGTGGAGCAGCTCGAGGTGTCTCAGGGAGACGGCAGCGGCCAGCGCGTTGCCCGAATAGGAATGCCCGTGATACAGGGTGCGCGGTCCGAGGTCCTCTCCCAAGAACTGTTCGAAGATCCGATCCGAGGCAGCGGTTGCGGCCATGGGGAGGTATCCGGCCGTAAGCCCCTTGCCGATGGTCAACAGGTCGGGCCGCAAACCGCATTGCTCGGACGCGAACAGGGTTCCGGTTCTACCGAGACCCGTGGCGACCTCGTCGCAGATCAAAAGGACGTCGGTGTCCGAGCAGGCCTCTTGAAGTTGGCCGAAGGCGCCCGCTTCGATCATCTTCACCCCGGCCGCGCCCTGGACGAGAGGCTCGATGACTAGGGCCGCGAGCTCGTCGGCGTGCTCGCGCACGAGATGAGCGGCTTTCTCGATGCAATCCGGGTCGTCGTAGCCCGGGGTCCTGACAACCGGGAAACGCAGAGGATCGAAGAGGTCCGTCCCGAATCCGCCTCCACCCAAAGAGAGCCCACCCACCGTGTCTCCGTGATATGCGTCGCCGAGCGTGAGGTATGTGGTCTTGGAGTCCACTCCTTGGTTGACCCAGAACTGGAACGCGATCTTGAGGGCCTGTTCGACCGCGGATGCTCCGTCGGAGCAGAAGAGGAAATGGGGGCCGTCGACGGGCACGACCCGGGCCAGTGCTTCCGCGAGCTCGATCACAATGCGGTTCCCGTGGCCGAGCATCGTTGAGTGAGCGGTCCTTCGCAGCTGACGCTCGATGGCCTCGTCGAGCTCGGGGACCCGGTGTCCCAGCGTGTTCACCCACAACGAGGAGATGGCGTCGAGGTAGCGCTTGCCATCCACGTCGATCAGGTAGTGGCCCTCGGCCGCCTCGACGATGATCGGCTCGTTCTCCTCGAAGGTCGCCATCTGGGTGAAGCCGTGCCAGACAACGTCTCGGTCGCGCCGGATCCATTCTGATCTCATGATGGGCGACCCTAGCGAGCGGGGCGACGAGGGACAACCAGGAGTCGGCTGATGGATCAGAACCCACCCCAGACGACGAGAGACGGGCGACGGACCGTGCCCGCCGTGTGGGTCGCGCGCTCATTCGCCCTTCTGGCTGTCTCCGCGGCCTTTCTCCTTTTGGTGGGGTGGCTGGTTGGATCCCTGATCGAGGCAGATGCAGGCGCTTTCCTGCGCGCTATCGACCGGTCGCTTCTCGAGAGTTTCGCTGAAACGCGCATCTCGGCCCTGACTCGGGCGATGAGGCGGGCCACCCATCTGGGGGACGGCCTGGTGGTCACGATCCTCGCCGTCTTGGGAGGAATCGGCTCCTATCTGGTCACCCGCAAGCCTCGCTGGCCGGTGTTCTTCGCCGCTTGCGTCTTGGTGGCCACGCAGCTGTCGAGCATCACCAAGGCGCTCGTGGGCCGGGCCCGCCCCACCTTGTCGCCGGTCTACGAGCTCGCCTCCGATGCCTTCCCGAGTGGGCACGCTACGGCCGCGGCGGCTTGCTACGGAGCCCTCGCGCTGTTGGCCGGCCGTGCTCTCCCGAGACGTTGGTCGCTACCTGTTGTCTCCCTATCGTTGTTTGTGATCCTGCTCGTGGGTATGACGCGGGTCTATCTCGGCGTGCACTGGCCGACCGACGTCCTCGGCGGCTGGGCCCTGGGGGGAGCCTGGGTCGCGATAGTCGCCCGCGTCCTCAGACCCGACCGGGCGGACCAGGACGCACCGTGACGTGGTGGTCCAAGACGAGCGCGGGGTGATGCGCCCTACCGAAAGAGGGGGGCGGGAAGACGGCGGGTATCCTGCTGGTTGAGCGTGACAACGCGCCGGGCGGCGTGGCCGAGTGGTTTAGGCAAGGGCCTGCAAAGCCCTGTACAGCGGTTCGATTCCGCTCGCCGCCTCCAACCCAGTTTCCTCCTCCGTTCTTGTGACCCAATCTCGCGCTCGACGGGGTCAGCGGCCGCAGAGGTGGTGGAGACGCCACGGCCAGAGTGGTCCTCCCGATACCTCAGCCGAGACAAAACCATTCTCGGGGCGGGTGCGGTACTGCCTGCTGAG
This sequence comes from Actinomycetota bacterium, assembly GCA_030863485.1. The sequence goes on along the minus strand of JALZBR010000387.1, from coordinate 7,432 downwards.
ATGTCCCAAATGTCAGCTTTCAGTCCGCAGGGCGAACGAAGAGACGTGGTGAATTCGAGGTGCTCGGGGAGGGTCTTGTGCTAAGGCGTATTTTCCTGCTGTCGACGGTGGCGATGGTCCTGGTCTCGCCAATTGGAGAATCGGCCGACGCAGCCCGGGCCGGATGCGGGGGGCACCGAGGCACGATTACAGGAACGGACGGCAGAGACACCCTGCGCGGCACCTCTGGGGACGACGTCATCGCTGGACGCGGGGGCGCCGATCGCATCTTCGGGCTCAACGGCAACGACGTGATCTGCGGTGGAGGCGGCAACGATGTCATCACATCGGGATGGGGCCGCGACTCGATTGACGCGGGAGCGGGAGACGACCGGGCGACGACCGGCCCTCAGCACGACTCGGTTAGCCCGGGCAGCGGCGACGATCTCATAAGAACCCGCGGCGGCGACGACGGCGTCGAGGCGAGTTGGGGCAACGATGATCTCGGAGGAGGTCCGGGAGGCGACTTGATCTCTTTCGAGGGGGAAGTTGGTGTCGTCGTGGACCTCGCGAAGGGCGCGGCGTCAGGGATCGGCAACGACGCTTTGGGGTCGTTCGAGGACGTCCAAGGTTCGCAAAGAGCCGACCGCATCCTCGGGAATCGTCGCTCGAACGAGGTGTTTGGTCTGGGAGGGGGGGACGCCATCGTGGGTCGCGGGGGTGGGGACGGCCTCGTCGGAGATGGACAGAACGCGCGCGAAGTCGGCTCGGATCACATCCGAGGAGGAGGGGGCCGGGACACTCTCGTTGGTGATGGCTCGGAGGGATTTGCTCGGGATGATTCTTTGTTCGGTGGACGCGGCGGCGACAAGATCATCGGTGACGGAAGCGTCTATCGCTCAGACGAGCCCTTGGGCCGGGACTACATCGAGGGCGGTCCTGGTGATGACGCCATTCACGGAGACGACATCTGGAACATCGAGTCGAACGAATATTCTGAAAGCTGGGGGGACACCGACGAGATCTTGGGGGGGCCGGGTGAGGACGTTTTGCTCGGCCAAGGCGGTGAGGACATGCTCAGGGGCGGGAACCACGACGATCTTGCCGACGGCGGAAACAGCTACACCGACGTCTTGGGGACTCCGGACGAATTCGATACATGCGAGGCCGAGACGGAACGTGACTGCGAACGGAACTTCAACGATTGGGGCAGGTAGGAGATCAATACCAACCTATGACTCCCGTGACGAGAACGATCTACTTCGCGGTGGCGAGCGACGTAGACCCCGGATGGTGAAACCACGCCCCCTCCCTCCGTTCGGCTTCGGCCCCAGGGGGTTACGGCGCTCGGGGCCGGATGATGGATGGGAGCCCGATGCGGTTGGAATGTAATCGGCTCAGTCCGACCAGAACGTGCTTCCGCTAAACTCGCAGGTCAGCACCACCTCGGGGCGTTAGCTCAGCGGGAGAGCGCTTGCTCGACAAGCAAGAGGTCACTGGTTCAATCCCAGTACGCCCCACCAGGAAACCTTAAAGCGGCAGCTCTGCGGGCATATTCACCGCGCAACCAGCGGCATCGGCGGGATTAACAAGTGAACGGGGCACTGGATTTTCTGAGGGTGGGATGGTTCTCGGACGTGAACCTCCAGCTCGCCTTGCACTCCTGGTCCCCGGCAAGGGCATCAAACGTCGCCGCGTAGCCCCATCCAATGCGGTATGTCGCCCGCTTACGGCCGACGAACACCCAATCGCCCGCGGCGTCCGTCTTCTTGAGCGTAGTCATCATCTTGCCTCTGTGGGTCTCGGTGCTGAGCCACGCTTGCGTATCGATCCACCGCTCTTGGCCGTCCGACTCCCAGACCGCTGCGTAGGTGTGGGTAATGGTTCGCGGGTGCGCGGCTGCCGGTGCGGCTAGAGTGGCGATCGCCAGACTCGCAACTGCGGCGGTTGCGATGAGACGCTTTGTCGAACGCATGGACCCCTCCCGAAGGCAGACAAATCGGTCAACGTGATCTTCCCTGTCTGACATCGCGGTCTCAATACGTACTTGTACGTAGCTGAAAGTCTTTGGGGCTAGCTGGAGGCTCAAAAGAAGAGCCCCCCTCCAGGTGGGGGATGATCCTCCGGCCAGATGGCAAAGCCGTGGATGCCCTCCCAGCGATAGTGCCCCTCGGCCAGAGGTTCCTCGGTCGTGCAGGCGCGAAGAGCATGGGCAGGACGACGGAGGCGAGGACAAAGGTCGACCGATTGACCTCCATCCTCCAGCCGGCGAACGTCTCTACGTCGGTGCCCGAGAGGTAAACCATTCCGGACGCCGCCTGGGTCCAGGCGTCAGTCGACTACGAGAGCCCCCAACATGATCCCCATCACGCCCCGGCGCGTGCGGCTGCTGTCATAGGACGAAGTCAGCGTCACGCGTTCGTCTTTCTTGACCCGCAGGCCGGGTGACCACGTGCCGCTGGTCATCCTGGTCAAGAACCAGGGATGGCTGCGCTTGCCGTAGACGGCGCGGGACGTGAAGAGGTGGCGGCCGGCGGCCGACAGCGACAGCTTGAGCCCGCCGTCGTGGAGGTGACCTCCTAGGAGCACGAAACGCCCCCCGACCGGCATCCGGTACGACCAGGACTCGCGGTGAACGCCGCGCCGTCCGCTTCCCTTCCTCACCGTGTATGCGGGTTCGGAGGAGCAGTTGCGAACGTCGAGCCACACCGGGCGGATCCTCTGGATGTGGTCGCCCCGGCTCTTGGGGACGAACCCGAGATCGAGCTCGACGTAGACCTCGGATGACCCGTGCATCCCATCGAGGTGCGCGACGAACGTCCACCAGGGGCTGGACTCCGTATAGGGCTGCGAGATCTGTGGGTCCCACAGATAGCCGTATCCCTTGGGTAAAGTCACCTCGGTCAGCTCCTTGCCGGCCGCGAAGAAGCGCTCGTGGGCCGGAAGGCCGCCGTCGTAGGAGTCACAGGTCAGGTCGTCCTCGTAAGGGTTGAGCCACGCTGCATGGTGCAGATGAACCATGTGGTGGGCGACCCGGCGGCCTTCGCCGTCCAAGAGGCGCGGCGTTGCCGACGTGATGTATCCGGCCCTCGAGGGCGCCGCTACTCCGGTCATGATCTCCTCGCGCTCACCCGCCGCGATGTCGAAGGGCCCGATGGTGCATCTATAGCCGCTGGCCCGCTCCACGCAGCGGGAGGGGACGATGCCGGGGGGAGGAGTCGCGGAAGAAGGCGCAAGGGGGCCGAGCGCAGTCGCCATGACTGCTGCGGCGACCGCAGTCCTCATCGGTCGTCGGCTCGCTTTTCTCATGGCATGACCAGTTCTGCAAGACGCGGCGATTACCTGCCGTCCCGGGAGTCGGTCGCGGGCCTATCGAGATCGAAAGACGTCGGAACTCGTCAGGTTGCAGGCATGGGCCCGAGGATGAATGATGGAGGTAGATCTAGGAAGATGGAGGGTGATCGAAATGGCGGAGCTCTCCCCGGAAGAGCAAGAGATCCTTGAAGCCCTCGGAGGTAGGGAGCGACAGGGACAAACGCTCACGCCCTCGACCATCGGCGATGAGTCCGGGTTGCGAGTGGAGGACGTGAAGGCCGCTCTCGAGCGCCTGCACTCGCTCGGCTACGTGGCTCCGGCAGCAGAGCCCGAAGGTGATGTCGGCAACACGCGCTGGAGTCTTCTCCCGAAGGCCCGCGAGGACACGACGAACGACTGACGGCCCGGGAAGCACTGCCGAGAAAGGGCTCGTCTAGCGCGCCGGGCCTTTGTTGAGCAGCCGTGCCCCGACTAGCAGACAGAGGCCGTTCAATAGCGGCTGGGTATGCAGGGAGGGTGGCGCGAGCCCCGGGGGATCCAGGACCCCCTTGAATCCCGCCAGGGCGAATCCCGAGAGCCCGATGGTGAGCAGCGCCAACCCCGACCACGAGCGACGTCCCCGACGCACGTCTGGCACGTCCGGGCTCCCCGCCTCCGAGCGGGGACGCTCGAACCTCCCGAACAGCCCGAGGAAGGGAACGAGGGCGACGAGCAACAGCGCGACCCAGAGCGGGCGCATGATCCACCATCCTCCGGATCCGACCGACGGCTGAGGCCAGCCGAGCGGGAAGACGATAGCGGCGGCCAACAGAAGCGCGGTCAGGTGCCACAAGAAAGCCGTCATGATCACGGAGTTCGCTGCGACGACTGCCTTCCACGGTCCCGGTTGGGCCAGCCATCTCGTGATCCGGGGGCGCAGGAACATCGCAAGGCCCACAAGCCAAAAAGTCAGAGCGATCAGACAGACGCTGGGGGGCGAGTTGTTCGATGCCTCCCGACCGGCCGTCCCGACCATGCTGTTCGAATACGGACCGATCGTTGTTAGGAGGGCGACCGCGACGATCCCGCCGGCGGCGATGAGCGAGTGGACTCGCGCGCCGAGGCGAGGAAGGCTCCCGCCCGCGTAGAAGAACCCGAGCTGGTGCGCGATGAGCCAGACGAAGACGAAGTTGAGATAGCCGATCGCCTCCAACCCGGCCCCCAGACGGAGCGAGTCGACCACCACTGCAGCGGCTCCCATGACGAGCACGACGCGGATCCCGAAACGTCGGTGGAGTCTCAGCATGGCCGGCGCGGCAGCAACGGCGAGGACGTAAACCGCGAGGAACCACAGGGGCTTTGCGATCAAACCCGAAGCGCGCAGGATCTGTTCGCCGAGGTCACCTCCAATCACGTCGAGGAGAACGGCGAGTGCGATCCACGAGCCGACGAAAACCAAGGTTGGGCGCAGCAGTCGCTCGATGCGAGACGAGAGCCAATCGGCATAGCTTCCTCCGCGCCGGCGCACGGCGTCCCACGACATCAGGTTCGAGAAGCCCCCCACGAAGAAGAACAACGGCATGACCTGCAGCACCCATGTGAGGGCCCACAGGCCCTCGATCTCGTCGAGGGCGCTGGTCCCCGTGAAGCTCCCGCCGCGCCACATGATCACCGCCATCAGCCAGTGGCCGAGAACGACGACGGAGATGCTGGCGGCTCGCAGAAAGTCGACGTAGCGGTCTCTGGTGCTCGGGGTGGCTGCGACCATTGCGTCGAGCGGTCGCTGTTTGACAGTGCTCATGAAATCCTCCGTTGCCGGGTTTCGGTCCCCTCCAGCGTCGGCCGAACCGAAGCGCTCGCCTAGACGGCAAAGAACCCAAATCGAGGGAAGCAACCACCCAAAGAGATCTGGGTCATTCGCGAACCCCCGCCTGGGTCGCTTGCCGCCTTGGAACCCGGAGCCCTGCGTGGGAGTCTGGACGGGTGGAGGCGCGCGCTCGGAAGGTGGAAGAGAACGGGATAGGCCCGGCTCCGGAGAGATCGCGTCGGACTCTCATTCGGGGCGTTCTTCTGTTCCGGTGGGTGTGGCTGGTGTGGCTCGTAGTAATGGCGCTTACCTCGACGGACGAGCTGCGCAATCCGGCCCTCGCGTGGATCGGTGTGGGCGCGGCGCTCGCATGGACGACCTGGCTCAGCCTCGGTGGACGAAGGTTCGGCGATCTTGTCCTCGCCCTCGACCTTGCTTTTTGCGTGTTCCTCGTCGTCGTATCGGCCCTGGTGGTCGAATCCGGAGCGGTGGCATCGGGACGCCCCTTTTTCGCAACCGGTTATCCGCTGAGCGCGCCTCTTCTTTGGGGAGCGGCTCGCGGCCCTGTGGCCGGCCTCTTGGCCGGAGCCACCCTGGGTGTCTCGATCGTCTTGGCGCGTCCGCTAAACGGCATCGGCCTCGGAGAGCTTGCAGACAGACCAGGGGGCATGCAGAACCTCGCGGGCGCAGTAATCAACTACCTCGTGGCGGGCGTCGCCGTGGGATTGGTGTCGCGCGTCTTGTTGCGTTCGGACGAGGCGGTAGAGAAGGCCACCCGGGAGTTGGTGCGAGAACGAGAAAGAGCTGCGCGCCTATCCGAACGAGAGACACTGGCGCGGCAGATCCATGACTCGGTGCTGCAGGCGCTGGCTTTCGTGCACAAAAGAGGGCGAGAGATCGCCTCATCGTCGGAGAGTTCGCGTGACGAGATCGCCGAGCTCGCCATGCTCGCGGGCAAGCAGGAAGAGGAGCTGCGGGCCTTGATCGTGCGCGGCCCCGAGGAGCCGCGCGGAGGTGATGTCTCGCTTCGAGCGGCCCTGGAAGAGGTCGCTCGGTCGATTGATGACATCGAGGTCTCCGTCAGCGCTGTGGGTGCGCTGTGGATGGATGGCGTCTGCGCGCGGGAGCTCGCGGCCGCGACGCGGCAGGCTCTGGAGAACGTCGTCGAACACGCCGGCACCGATGCGGCAACGGTGTTCGCGGAACAAGCCCACGGCGAGGTCGTGGTTGCCGTGCGAGACGGGGGCCGGGGGTTCCTCTTCGACGAAAAGATCCTGCGAGAAGGCGCGAAGGTTGGCATCCTCAAGAGCATGAAGGGGCGAGTCGAAGACCTGGGCGGATCGATGTCGATTGACTCGAGCCCGGGTCGCGGCACGGAGGTCGAGTTCAGGGTGCCGGTGGGGGAGCCCGGATGAGCGAAGCGGTGCGGATCCTGGTGGTCGACGACCACCCGGTATGGAGGGATGGGATCCGAAGCGACCTCGAGAGATCGGGTGTGGCCGAGGTCGTGGGCGAGGCGGACGACGGCGGGAGAGCCGTGGAGCTGGCGCGTGAGGCAATGCCCGACGTCGTGCTCATGGATCTGCAGATGCCGGTGGTCTCGGGCGTCGAGGCGACGCGCCGGATAGTGGAGGAATCGCCGCACGTGAAGATCCTCGTGCTTTCGGCTTCGGCCGAGGAGCGCGACGTTCTCGAAGCGGTAAAGGCGGGGGCCTCGGGCTACCTCCTGAAGAGCACTCCCGGCACCGAAGTCGTGGACGCGGTGCGCAGGGTGCACGCCGGCGAGCCCGTCTTCACCCCGTCTCTTGCCGGCCTCGTTCTCGAGGAGTTCAGGCGAGTGGCTGCGGGCGAGCCGTCGGAGCCCCGGCTCACCCCGCGGGAAAACGAGATCCTCAAGTTCGTCGCCAAGGGATATGCGCACAAGGAGATAGCCGAGAAGCTCTTCATCTCGACCAAGACCGTTCAGAACCACGTCCAGAACATCCTGGTGAAGCTCCAGCTCCAGAAACGCTACGAGCTCATGCGCTACGGCATCCAGAAAGGTCTCGACCGGCTCCCGGACTAGACCATCCGGGCTCCGAGACCATCCTGGGGATCATCAACGGTGATGCGAACGGACGTTCTGCCTTGGCCGACGTTTCTCCTAAAGAGGTCATAAGCAAGCAAACGAATGGAACATGCGTTCCGATTTTTTGCCGCAGGAAAGCCACGATAGGGACGCACCCGACTTCGCTCCTGCGCGGTCGTGAGGAAGTGTTTTATTACGCTGGCCAACGTGTCGACCACGAAGGGCTCTGCATCGATCTCTCGAGCTGGTCGCGTCGCGAGGATGACCGCAACTGTCCTCGTCTT
>JALZBR010000370.1 GCA_030863485.1 Actinomycetota bacterium | reverse complement strand
GCCTCCTCGAGGGTGATCTCGACCTCGGCAAGAACGTCTGCCCCCCGGGCGGGGCCGCGCCGGGCGCGCCCCTGCGGCCGCGAGCCGAAGAAGGAGGCGAACAGATCCGAGATTCCGCCGAAATCGGCGAAGTGCTCGGCCCCCACCCGATCGTCTCCGTAGACGTCATAGCGCTGGCGCTTCTCGGGGTCGGACAGCACCTCGTAGGCGCGGGTTATCTCCTTGAAGCGTTCCTCGGCGCGCGGGTCCTCGCGGTTGCGGTCGGGGTGGTGCTCGCGGGCCAGCGCGCGGTAGGCGCGCTTGATCTCCTCTTGACTCGCGCCCCTGGGAACCTGCAGAACCTCGTAGAAGTCTTGCGCCATCGGCTAGTTGCCCGTCAGGCCGCTCAACATGTGGCCGAGGTTTTGCGCCACCTGATGCACGGCTGCGATCGTCCTCCCGTAATCCATACGCGTCGGCCCCACCACCCCGAGTGAGCCGATGACGCTATCAGAGCGACCGTAGGGAGCGGTTATGACCGCGCAGAGGTGCATCTCTTCGATCCGGTTCTCGGAGCCGATCTTCACCGACACCCGGCCGAGCGAGAAAGCATCCGCGAGCACCTCGAGCAACAGACGCCGATGCTCGAGCGCCTCGATGACCTGCCGCACCGTTTCGAGGTCGGCGAACTTCTCCTCGTCGACGATATTCGAGGTGCCCTCGAGGAAGACCCGCTCCGCCCCCCTTTCCACGAGCTCTGTGGTGAGAGCCTCGGCGACCGCGACCGCGACGTCGTGGAGGTCCGGGGGAAAGCGCTCGAGCGCCTGTTCGAGTGTCTTCCCCGCCTTGGGCAGGGCAATGCCGGCGACCGCGGCGTTCAGAAGGCCGGAGGCCTCGGCGAGCCGCTCGTCGCCGAGGGATTCGGGGATCGCCAGCGCCAGGTTCTTGACGTGGCCCGCGTCGGTCACCAGCACGAGCATCGCGCGCCCCTGGGAGAGGCCCACGAGCTCGAGGTGTCGCAGCGTGCCGAAGCCGAGCGCGGGCGCAAACACGACCGCGGCGTGGTGCGTGAGCCGCGAGAGCAAGGACGCCGTCCGTTGGAGCGCGTCCTCCAGCGGCCAGCGGGGCTCGCCGAAGAAGCGGTGGACGAGACGCTCCTCGTCGGCCGGGAGCCGGACGTCTCGGGCCCACGTATTGACGAAGTAGCGATAGCCGGCATCGGTGGGAACCCTGCCGGCGGACGTGTGCGGCTGAGAGATATAACCCGCTTCCTCGAGCGCGGCCATGTCGTTGCGCACGGTCGCGGGCGAAACCCCCAGCCCGAACTGTTCGGCGATCGTCTTGGAGCCCACCGGCTCTCCGGAGCGCACGTACTGGGAGACGATGGCCTTGAGAACCTCCGCCCTGCGCTCTTCGAGCGGTAACTCGCGCGGCGCCATAGCGCCCCCAATGGTACCTAAAAGCGCCTCCTTTTAGCACTCATACAGGCCGAGTGCTAAAGCCGCTACCCCAGCGTGCCGGCGAGAAGGACGTCGTGGTCGCGGCTTCCGCAGACGGGACAGCGGGGAAGCCGCCCCGTGGCCAGCTCGGTGGCGCACCACGGACAGCGGCCGCGCAGCCCGGCGAGAGTGGAGCCCTCCTCGGCGATGCCGTCCACCGCGAGGACGGAGCCGGAGGCGGGCTCTACGAAGACGACGTGGTCCTGCGAGCAGCGGTATTCATCGGCGCGCTCGAAAGAACCCCAGCGGGAGGTGAAGGTCAGCCCGCAGTCGCGACAGGTGAGATTGCCCACGTAGGCCATGGCTGAAGCATCGCAGATCTCAGATCGGTCGCGTCGCCGGAGGCGGAACCTGCGCGAGGCGCAGCGCCTGGTGCACCGCATCGGGGGGCGAGGACGCCCGCACGACCGCGTTCCAGGCCCGGCCCCCCTTGGCCAGCTCCCACGTGTCCAGACCAACCACCGGTTTCCCGACCTTGCGTGCGAACGCGATCTCCGCCAGAGTGCCGAACTCGCCTCCCACGGCGATGAGGGCGTCGGAGGCGCGCACTATGAGCATGTTGCGCATCTCGCCGATGCCGGTGGGCAGAGCGATGTCGAGATGGGGGTTTTCTATCCCGCGCCTCTCTGTCGGCAGGATGCCGATAGTCGTCCCCCCGGCCGATTTGGCGCCCCGGCAGGCCGCCTCCATCACTCCTCCGAGGCCGCCGCACACGAGCAACGCTCCGCGCCGCGCCAGCTCCCGGCCCACCTCTTCGGCAAGGCGCTCCGCGGCCGGATCTCCCCCTCCGGCCCCGATCACCCCGATGTAGGTCCTGTCGCGCTGGTCCATCGATCCCTCAGCAGCCGCAAGGGGCTCGCCGTGTCCTCGCGGTACGGCTCACAACAGGCGAGCGGCGACGTCGTTGGCGAGGGCCGTCCCCCTGTCGGTCAGCCGGAGCCGCCCCGCGGAGGCGGCAACGAGCCCGTCCCGCTCCAGGCTCGCGATCTGAGGGGCCCGCGAGTCGAGGGCGCGGGGGCCGAAGCGGGACGCAAACTCGGACACATCGATTCCGGACGCGAGCCGCAGACCGAGCACCAGCGCCTCTGCCGCGCGCTCGTCCGCGTCGAGGCGTTCGCTTCCCTCGAGGGTCGACTCGCCCCGTCTGACCGCTCCGATGTATTCGCGGGGAAGCCTGAGCGACCACCAGCGGCGGCCGCTCAGGTGGCCGTGGGCGCCGGCCCCGAATCCGAGGTAGTCCCCGGCCGACCAGTAGAGGACGTTGTGACGGGACGCTCGTCCCGGCCGCGCCCAGTTCGAGATCTCGTAGCGTTGGTAGCCCGCCGCCGCCAGCCGCTCCTGGGCCCACTCGTAGCGGTCGGCCTGCAGGTCGGGGTCGACGTCGACCACCTTTCCCGTCGCGACCAGCCTCGCCAGCGGCGTGCCCTCCTCGACGGTCAGCGCATAAGCGGAGACGTGGTCGGGCCCCGCGTCGATCACGCCGTCCAGAGATGCTCGCCAGTCGGCCGGCCGCTCCCAGGGCGAGCCGTAGATGAGGTCCGCGTTCAGATCCGCCACCCCCGCCCGGCGGGCGTCGGAGAGCGCCTGAAACGCGCGCTCGGCGGAGTGGGTGCGCCCGAGGCGCTCGAGGACGCCGGGGACGAGCGACTGGACGCCGATGGAGACGCGGTTGAAGCCTTGCTTCAGCAACGCCTCGAAGAAGTGCGCGTCGACCGTCTCTGGGTTGGCCTCGACGGTGATCTCGGCCCCCGCGGCGATCCCGATCCGCTCTCGAACCGCGCGGAGAATCCGCCCGAGGCTGGGCGCGTCGAGGACGGTTGGAGTTCCTCCGCCGAAGAAGACCGAGGAGGCGGGGCGCGCCGCGCCCTCCCAGCGCTGTATGTCCCGCACCAGCGCGTCGACGTAGGGGACGTAGAGCTCGTCCTGATGCTGATAGGCGTTGAAGTCGCAGTAGTGGCACCTGCGCAAGCAGAAGGGAATGTGTACGTAGACCCCGAAGCCGGGCTGTGCTAGCCACTGCCCGCTCCGCTGCTCGTTCCCGGCGGCGACGCTCATGACGCCTGCTTGTCCGGTCCCCCGACGCGCAGCGCCTCGATGAAGGCCGACTGCGGAACCTCGACGGAGCCGATCTGCTTCATGCGGCGTTTGCCGGCCTTCTGGCGCTCGAGGAGCTTGCGCTTGCGCGTCACGTCGCCCCCATAGCACTTCGCGAGCACGTCCTTGCGCTTGGCCTTCACCGTCTCGCGGGCGATGATGCGCGACCCGATCGCCGCCTGGATGGGAACGTCGAAGAGCTGGCGCGGTATGAGCTTCTGGAGGCGCTCGGTCATCTTCTTGCCGTACTCGTAGGCCTTGTCCCGGTGAACGATGGTGGAGAAGGCGTCGACCGGCTGCTGGTTCAACAACACGTCGACTTTGACGAGCTCGGAAGCCTTCGTGCCCACGGGCTCGTAGTCGAGCGAGGCGTAACCCTTCGTCGCGCTCTTCAGCTGGTCGAAGAAGTCAAAGATGATCTCGCCGAGCGGCATCCGGTAGCGGACCTCAACGCGCTCAGGAGACAAATAGTGCATCTCCTCGAGCTCGCCTCTTCGCTCCTGGCACAGCTGCATGATCGTGCCGATGTAAGTGGACGGCGTCACGATCATCACCGAAACGTATGGCTCGTGGATCTCATTGATGCGCGCAGGATCGGGCAGCTCCGTCGGGTTGCGGACGACCTTCTTGGTCCCGTCTTCGAGCTCGACCTCGTAGCCAACGGATGGGGCGGTCGCTATCAGCTCGAGCTTGAACTCGCGCTCGAGCCGCTCCTGGACGATCTCCATGTGGAGCAAGCCGAGAAAACCGCAGCGGAACCCAAAACCGAGCGCGCTCGAGGTCTCGGGTTCGTAGACGAGGGCAGCATCGTTCAGCTTTAGCTTGTCGAGCGCGTCGCGCAGCAAGGGAAAGTCGTCGCCTTCGACCGGGTAGATGCCGGCGAAGACCATGGGCTTGGGCTCGCGGTAGCCGGGCAGCGGCTGCTCAGCGGGACGCCTTGCCGACGTGACCGTGTCGCCAACCTTGGCGAGGCGGACGTCTTTTATGCCCGAGACGAGATAGCCCACTTCGCCCGTCTCGAGACGGTCGATCCGGACGGGGTTGGGGGCCATCATGCCGATCTCATCCGCCTCCGCGTCGAGGCGCGTCGCCATGAAGCGGATCGGCTCGCGGCCCTCGAGGTGGCCGTCCACGATTCGTAGGTACGCGATCACGCCTCGGTAGGCGTCGTAGGCCGAATCGAAGACGAGGGCTCGCAGGGGGCCCTCGGGGTTGCCCTTGGGAGGGGGGACGAGAGCGACCAGCGCCTCGAGCAATTCGGGGACCCCCTCCCCGGTCTTGGCGGAGATGTGAAAGATGTCCCCTGGATCGCAGCCGACCAGAGTGGCAAGCTCGTCGGCCACCTTCTGAGGCTGTGCCGCCGGCAGGTCGATCTTGTTGAGCACGGGGATGATCTCGAGTCCTGCATCGAGCGCGAGATAGAGATTGGTGAGGGTCTGGGCCTCGATGCCTTGAGCCGCGTCGACGAGCAGCACGACCCCGTCGCACGCCGCGAGCGCGCGCGAGACCTCGTAGGTGAAGTCGACGTGCCCGGGCGTGTCTATGAGGTTCAACTCGTAAGTCTCGCCGTCGTTTGCTTTGTACTCCATGCGCACGGCGGCGGCCTTGATCGTGATTCCACGCTCACGCTCGAGATCCATCCGGTCGAGGAACTGGGCGCGCATCTCTCGTTCTGGCACGGAACCGGTGAGCTCGAGCAACCGATCCGCCAGCGTGCTCTTTCCGTGATCGATGTGGGCGATTATGGCGAACGCCCGCTGATGGGCTTGATCCATTCAGCGAGGGTAGCAAGGCTGCGCAGCGAGCAGTCTGCTATCCTGTGCCGTCCCGTTCCCCCAGATCTATCCCACTGAGCCCATGGCCAACATCAAGAGTCAGATAAAGAGAAACCGGCAGAACGAACAGCGCAGAAGGCGCAACAAGGGCGTGCGCTCGCTGCTCAAGACGCGCGTCCGGCGCTTCTTGGAGGCGGTGGATTCAGGCGACCCCGACAGCGCTCGGCAAGCGTACGAGAGCGCTGCTCGTGAGTTCGACAAGGCCGCCTCCAAGGGCGTGGTTCACAAGAACAAAGCCGCCAATCAGAAGTCGCGCCTGGCCAAGAAGCTCAACGTCTAAGCGCGTATCAGCTCTCCCGACACGATCCCCACGACGGCTCGCTCGAGAGGTACCTCAGGGCGATCCG
>JALZBR010000330.1 GCA_030863485.1 Actinomycetota bacterium | reverse complement strand
GGTCTCCCCTCGCTGCTCGCTTTCGGGAAGCGTGTCCGTGGGACGCGCATCGGTGGGAGTCACCGTGCCGGCCTTGGGGGCGACCTGGGCCTGCTCGGTCCGGGCCTCCGCAGCCGACGAAGTGACGGTGGCCGCGCGGGCGCCGCTGGCCTCGACCGTGGGCGTCACGGCGGCGGCGGGCTGGCCCGGGATCTCGGCCCCCTCCTCGAGGGGTGGAGGAGGCAGAACCGTTGCCATCCAGTCGGAGAGGCGTTCCTTCTCGTGGGTCAGCTCGCGGATGTCGTACTCGGCGTACTCGAACTCGCGGCTCCAGAAGAGAGCGTCGTAGGGACAGACCTCGACACAGATCCCGCAGTACATGCAGAGCGCGTAGTCGATGGCGAAGCGGTCGAGCACGTTGCGCTTCCGGGGCCGACCCCCCTCACGCTTCGGGGGAAGGGTCTCCTTGTGCGAGTCGATGTAGATGCACCAGTCGGGGCACTCGCGAGCGCACAACATGCAGACGGTGCAGTTCTCCTCCTTCAGCGCTATGACGCCGCGGGTACGAGGGGAAAGATCCTGCTTCTCGTCCGGGTACTGGATAACCGTGTTCTTCTTGAAGAGATGCTTGAGGGTTACGCCCATCCCTTTGAGCAAGCCGATCCCGAAGGTCTGCTTGCGCTCTCGGCTCAATCGATGATCGGAGTGCTCTGCCTCCTCGCGTGCCTTAACCAAGGTCACGTCCTCCGTGCGCAACAGAGGTCATCGCGTAGATCTCATGCATAGAGCACCCATGCCCCCATGCCGAGGATCAGAACGAGGGACGCCGGGATCATGAACTTCCACGCGAACTTCTGCAGTTGGTCCTCGCGCACCCTCGGGAAGGTCGGACGGATCCACTGGAAGATGAAGATCATCAAGGCGACCTTCAGGACGAACCAGATGATCCCGGGGATGGCCTCGAGCGGTTCCCACGGGACGATCGGGCGAAAACCACCCAGGAACAACGTGGCCGCGATCCCGCTGAAGGCGACCATGTGCCCCATCTCGGCAAACATGTGGCTGAAGATGTAGCGCATGCCCGAGTACTCGGTGAAGGGCCCGGTGATGATCTCGGACTCGGCCACCGGCATGTCGAACGGCACTCGCGTCATCTCGGCGACGGAAGCCGTGGTGAAGAGGAAGAAGGCGAGGAACCCGAGCCCCGGAGGCCACACGATCAGCGGGTAGTCCTGGACCTCGACGATCGCAAGGAGCGAAAGGGATCCCGCGTACATCGCAACGGCGGCTGCAGACAACACGATCGGCAGCTCGTAGGCGATCAGCTGGGCCGCCGATCGGAGGGCACCGATGAGCGCGTATTTGTTGGCGCTGGACCATCCCGCCATCAGGACCCCGATCACCGAGACCGACGAGATGGCCATCAAGTAGAAGATGCCGACGTCGAGATCCTCGACGATGAGGTTCTCGTCCATCGGGATGACGAGGTAGGTCATGATGACCGGCACCATGATCGCTGCGGGTGCCAGCCTGAAGACCTTCTTGTCGGCGGCCGCCGGGATGATGTCCTCCTTATAGAGGAACTTCAAGCCGTCGGCGAGCGTCTGGGCCCAACCGTGGAACCCTCCCGGGTACATCGGCCCCAGGCGGTGCTGCAGGTGGGCCATGATCTTGTGCTCTGCGTAGCCTCCGACCAGCGCTCCCATCGGCACGATCGTCAAGATCACTACGACCTTGACGATGAGGATCTGCCACTCCGTGAGGTTGAGCTCGGGCATCAGCGGTCGACATCTCCCAGGACGAAGAAGAAGGAGCCGAGGATGGCGATCATGTCCGAGACGTACGTGTCCTTGAGGACGTAAGGAAGCGCCGATACGTTCGAGAACGAGGGCGTCCGGATCTTGAGGCGGTAGGGCTTGCGGTCCCCGTCCGACACGAGGTACATGCCGAGTATCCCGAGTGAGTTCTCGGTCTGAACGTAGACCTCGCCCTTCGGCGCCTGCACGACGCGCGGGACCTTCCCCATGATGGGGCCCGCCGGCAGACCCTCGATCGCCTGCTCGATGATCTTGGCCGACTCGACGACCTCGTGTAAGAGCACCCAGAATCGGTCGAAGCAGTCACCGTTCTTGCCGACGGGGACGTCGAAGTCGAAGTGGTCGTAGACGAGATAAGGCTCGTCCTTCCGGATGTCCATGTCGATGTCCGAGCCCCGAGCGATCGGGCCCGAGACCCCATAGGAGTAAGCGACATCTTTGGGAAGGACGCCGACATCCACGGTGCGCTGCTTGAAGATCTCGTTGCCGATGAGGAGGTTCTCGTAGTCGGGGATGTTGGCGATGACCTGACGCACGCCGCTGAGCACCTGGGCCAAGAACCCTCGGGGAACGTCCTCCTTGAGCCCACCGGGGCGGAAGAACCCGAAGTGCAAACGACCACCGGTCGCGGACTCCATCGCGTATTGCAACTCTTCCCGTTCCCTGAAGGCATAGAAGGTCGGCGTGATCGCGCCGAGCTCCGCACCGAACGACGCAAAGAACATCAAGTGGTTCAGGATGCGGTTGATCTCGCACATGATCACGCGCATGTATTGAGCTCGCGGTGGCACCTCGATCTCCATCAGGGACTCGACGGCCAGCGCGAGAGGCAACTCGTTCTGGATGTTCGACAACCAGTCCATGCGTGACACGAGGTTCGTGATCTGCCGGTAGTCGCGCGCCTCGACGAGCTTTTCGTACCCGCGGTGCATGTAGCCGATGACGGGATCCGCATCGACGAGGATCTCGCCGTCGATGGTTGCCAGCAACCGGAACACGCCGTGAGTGGAGGGGTGCTGCGGCCCGACGTTGAGGATCATCTCCTCGGTCGCGAGGCGTCCCTCCGCTACCTCCTCGACTGCCTGAGACGCGTCTTTGACCTCTTTCTCGGTGATGGCCATCAGCGACCTCCCGCCGCGGCTTCCTCGGGATCCTTCGCGCCCGGCCAGTCCTTCACGAGGCGAGTGGGGATCTTGAACGAGCGAAGACCCGGGTGTCCGTCGAAATCTTCGGGCAGATAGAGGTTCACGAGACGAGGATGGCCCTCGAAGTCGATCCCGAACATCTCGGCCGCCTCACGCTCGTGCCAGTCGGACCCCTTGAAGAGACCGGTCAGGGACGGGCACACCGGCTGGTCGGCGGCCACAGGCACGTGGATCGTGACGTGCTGCGCGTGCTCGGGAGAGTAGAGGTGCACGAGGACCTCGAGACCTCCCGGCTCGTCCGCGAACTCACTGCGGTCGATGGCCGAAAGGAAGCTGAAGAAGTGGAACGCGCACTCGGGCTCGTCCCTGAGCTTCCTCGCAACCTCGACGAGATCGGCGGGCCGGCAGTAGACGTCGACGTGACCGAAGTTCACGCGCAGGTTCTCGACGAGCGCGCCGACGGCGGACTCGACTCGTCTCGAGGTCTCTTGCGGATCGACTCTCCTTGCGGCGGTGACCAACTCCTAGATGCCTCCTGCGAGCCCAGGCTGGGGGATGTGAGGGATCTCCGCGTCGTGCCCCTTCCACTTCTCCCGGAGGTCCTCGGCGGCGATCTTGTCCTGGAGCCGGATGACGCCCTGGATCAGTGCCTCGGGCCGGGGGGGACACCCCGGGACGTAGACATCGACCGGAATGATCTGGTCGACGCCCTTCGTGACGGTGTAGGAGTCCCAGTAAGGCCCCCCGCAGTTCGCGCAGGACCCCATCGAGATCACGTACTTGGGCTCCGGCATCTGGTCGTAGATGCGCTTGATCGGAGCGGCCATCTTGTCGGTCACAGTCCCCGCCACGACCATCAGGTCGGCCTGTCTCGGGGAGGCCGGGAAGGGGATCACGCCGAGGCGGATGATGTCGAACTTGCTGGCGATCGCGGCCCCCATCTCGATGCCGCAGCAGGCCAGGCCGAACTGGAGCATCCACAGCGAGTACTTGCGACTCCAGTTGAGAAGCCAGGAGACGGGAGTTGGGAGCTTGACCTTCTCGACTACAGCCATTCGAGCACCTTCTTCTTGATCGCGTAGAGCAGGGCAATTGCGAGGATGCCGATGAAGATCACCATCTCGACAAAGGCCTGCGTCCCCAGCCGCTCGAACACGATCGCCCAGGGGAACAGAAAGACGGCCTCGACGTCGAAGACCACGAACAGCAACGCAAACACGTAATAACGGACGTTGGCCTGCGACCACCCGGTTCCGATGGGGTCGATCCCCGACTCGTAGGTCGTGTATTTCTCTTTGTTCGGGACGTTCGGGCGCACCAGACGGGCAAGCGAGAAGGTGCCGAACACCAATGCGAGGCCGACGAGGGCGAAGATCCCGATCGTGACGTACTGACCGAAGTATCCGTCAGGCACTGTTTAAGTCTCTCCTAATCGCCACTGTCCCGAGGAGGCGTCTCCGACGGGCCGCAAACAGAGATCGAGGCTCGTCTCATATCGCCCCGAACGTCCTTTTGACGCGCGTGGGGAGACGGTGGAAAAGCCCTCATTTACCTGCGAAAACCTATCATGCAGAAGGTCTCGGAACGGCGGAGTTCGCGCGCTCGTGACGGGGCGCGGCAGGCCCCGTTCTAGGCGGTCGGAGACGACGCCAGGATGCGTCGTAAGTTGCTCAGTCCATCGTGCAGACGCGTCTTTGCCGTCCCCTCGGGAACGCCGAGATGCCCGGCGACCTCCCGGTAGGTAAGCCCTCCGTAATAAGCGAGCACGAGGGCTTCTCGCTGCAGACGCGTGAGCCTCCGCAGGGCGAGCTGGAGGCCGTGGCTGTCGTCGATTCGATCCGTGGGCGAGATCACCTCGGGATCGGGATCCACCTTGCGAAGAGCCCGCTCGTAGGTCTCTTGCTTTCGCACGGCGTCGATCGCCTTGTGGCGGGCCATCGCCACAAGAAAAGTCTTGAGCCCCCCGCGCCCCCGATCGAACGCCTCCGGCCGGCGCCACAGGGTCAAGAAGACATCCTGCGCAACCTCCTCGGCCATAGCAGGGTCCACCGCGACCCGGCGAGCCATACCCAGGACGGAGGGCCCGTGGTCGTCCATGATCTGCCGGAGAGCGCTCTCGTCGCCCACTACCAGCCGCTCGACCAGGGCCTGGTCCTCTGCGCGACCGGGCGCCCGCTCCTCGTGATGATCCGCAGCCGAGGCCCGCCCGTCGCTATTGTCCCTCCGGGTCCCCTGCCCGGCGTGGGCTAGTGGGGCGGGACCTTGGAGTTGCCGGCTGGAGATCATGTCGTCGGCTCCTGTTCGGACGCTGTCGCCGGTGCTCTTTCCCGGATAGTTGAAACTTACTCAAAAGTTAGTCAGAATGTCAACAAGATGCCAGAGATAGCCGGAAGACTCGCAATCGGACGCCTCGCGGAGCTCACGGGCGTGGACCCCGCGACGTTGAGGACGTGGGAGAGCCGCTACGGGGTCCCCTCCCCCGAGAGGACTCAGGGGGGGCAGCGACGCTATGCCCCGGGCCAGGTCGAGAAGGTCACCGCGATGCGTCGTCTCCTCGACGCGGGGTATCGGGCCTCAGAAGCGGCCCGGGTCGTGTCGGCCACGTGGCCCGGGCCAGAATACGGAGGCCTGCCCGACAGCCGAGAGGACGTGGCCAGTCTCTTGACCGAAGGCGATCTCGGGGCCCTGGCGGTGCTCGACCGTCTGGCTGCTTCGAGCACGATCGAGGACGTCGTGACAGATTTCGTCTCGCCGATCATGCGCGAGGTCGGCGAGCGGTGGTCCCGTGGCCAGCTGACGGTCGCCGAAGAGCATGCCGCGAGCGCGCTGGTGTCCTCCTGGCTCGGAGCACAGCTGCGCGCCCTCCCACCCCCTCTTCGAGGCGGCTTGGTGGCCACCGCGACACCCGAGGGCGAGCGGCACGAGCTGGGACTGCTCATGCTCTCGCTCTTCGTGCGCCGCCAGGGAACACGGGTCTTGCACCTCGGCTCCGATGTCCCGACCGAGGATCTCGTCACCTTGATCTCGCAGCGGCAACCCGCCTTCTTGTGCCTCGCGGTCAGCACGGAGCGTGCGCGTGAGGGTTTGGATCGAGCCGCGGCCGCCCTGGCAGAAGCGGTCCCCGGGATGACCATCGGTGTCGGGGGGCCGTGGTTCGCGAAGCATCCGGCCCCCGAGGGAACCATCCTGCTGCCCGACGACTATCGGGCCGCGGCCGCCGAGGTGCTCGCGCGGGCGGTCTAGGAGGGACCGGGCGCCTCGCCGGAAGGGGAGTCGCCGTCTTCGTCGCGGCGGATCTCCTCTTCGCGCCGATTGAGATCCTCTTCCCATTTGCGGAGCCGGGCGGCCCGATCGTCTAGCTCGGAGATGAACTCGGGTGAGTCCTCCGGGCCCAGCGGTCGAGCTCTCTCCGGTCGAGGCAACCGACGCCTCGTGGTGTCGCCCGGCACGTAACCCGCGTTCCGCGGCCTCCCCAAGACAAGCCACGCGACCGAGCCCACCGTGGGCAGGAGGATCACGACGATCAGCCAGAGGAGCTTCGGCATGTTGCGCATCGCGGCCTCGTCCGTGGCGATGACGTCGAGGATGCAGTAGACCCACAGCGCGAACACCACGATCGCAAGCAAGCCTCCCCCGTAGAGCACTGCTAGTCCCCTTGGCTCGAGCTCAAGCGGGCCCGCTTGGCCTTGTCCATCTCGCGCGCGGCCTTGACCCCACGGTCGCGCACGGCGAAGAAGGCGAGGCGTTTGCGGTCCATTGCAAAGAACCTCTCGCCGTGCTTCCGCAAGGCTTTCTTGTCTATCCGGATCCCGAGTCCCGGCTCCTGCGGTGCCGCAAGGGTCCCCCCGTCATGCACCACCGGGGTCTCGAGCATCGCGTCCCGTCCCTCGGGGACCCACCCGGGAGGGTCGTAGGGATACTCGAGCATCCCGTCCGTGAAACCCGACGCCAGGAAGACGTGCAGGTTCACGAGAAGTCCCACGCCGTTGGTCCACGTGTGGGGGGTGTAGCGAAGACCGTTCTTCCTGCACAGCTCGATAACGCGCATGGTCTGGGCGATCCCGCCGGTGAACATCGCGTCGGGCTGGAAGATCGAGTAACAACCTCGCTCGACCATCATCTTCAGCTCGGGATATGCACTCGTGTGCAGCTCGCCTCCGGCGATGGGAACTCGTGAGTGCTCGGTGAGCGCAGCAAGGTCCTCGTACGCGTCCATCGGTAGGGGCTCTTCGATCCACGCCATGCCGACCTCCGCGCAGGCATCGGCAAAGCGCTTGGCTCGTTCCAGGTCCCACAGAGGCGCGTCCGCTACCGCCGTCACGCGCCACGCCTGATTGGCGTCCACTCCGAGCTCCATGTCATCGCCGACCGCGGCGGCGGTTGCTTTCACTTGGGCGATGTCCGCAGCCTCATCTTCGTGCACCCGGATCTTGAAGGCTCGAAAGCCTTCCGCGCGGCGTGCCTCCGCCTCGGCCACGCGCCTCTTGGGCGACCGGACCTCGCCCGAGGACGCGTAGAGGTCGACCGTTGCCGGCTCACCACCGAGAAGACGCCAGACCGGCACGCCCGCCAGCTTCGCCTTGATGTCCCAGAACGCGGGTTCGATCCACCAGTTGCGCCAGCCGAGATAGCCGATCTCCCGCAAACGCTGCTGCATGAGCGCTATGTCGGTAGCGTCCTCGCCGATGAGATAGGGGCCGATCAGCCCACCCAGTCCGGAGCGTTCCTCGCCGATCGCGGGTCCCGCGCTCCATCCCTCGACGCCGTCGGAGGTGACGATCCTTATGAGGGTGCACCGGTTCTCGTTCTGAGGGAAGCCCGGGATCCACGAGGGCCGGAAGGTCGCACGCAGGGGGGCCGAGAAATGGAACAGCTCGACCCGGGCGATCGTGGCGCCCGTGCCCCGCATGACCTCATCGAGCTTGCCGTCGTCCACCACGCCAGCCTATTCGTCCATTTTCGTCACGACTCGATCTCGGCTAGCCGCTGAAATAGACCGTGGCCTCCTGGGCAATCTCGATGAGCGGGCTCCAGAAGAGCCCGAGGCCTAGCGTCGCCAACGCGGTGAGTCCCACGACCGCGGTGGAGAACGCGGGCCGGGGGGGAGGTGCTTGCCCCGGGCCCTCCTCCATGTACATCACGACGAGCACGCGCAGGTAGAAGAAGGCCGCCACAGCGCTCGTCAGAACCCCGACGACTACGAGCCACGAATAACCCGCCTCGATCGCGGCGCCGAACACCAGGAGCTTGCCCACGAAACCGGACGTCAGGGGGACTCCGGCAAGCGACAACAGGAACAACGTCAGCGCTCCGGCCAGCAGCGGCCTCTCATAGAACAACCCTCGGTAGTCCGAGAGCCTGACGTCTTCTTCATCGCGTCCGCCGACGATCGAGATCACAGCAAACGCCCCGAGGACGCTCAGCCCATAGGTGGCCAGATAGAAAAGCACGCCGGAAAGGCCCCGGTCGTTCGTTGCGACCACTCCCGTCAACAGGAACCCGGCATGGGCGACCGCGGAATAGGCAAGGACGCGTTTGAGGTCCTCCTGTACGACGGCCAGGACCGACCCCACGACCATGGTCGCGACCGCGATGGCTATCAACAACGGCCGCCAGTCGTCTCGCAGCGGCAAAAGAGCGACATCGAAGAGTCGAAGGAGCGCGGCGAATGCGGCCAGCTTAGTTGCCGCCGCCATGAAGCCCGTCACCGGCGAGGGCGCTCCCTGGTAGGCGTCGGGGGTCCACATATGGAAGGGAACGGCGGCGATCTTGAACCCGAGACCGACGATCAGCAGCCCCGTGCCCATGACCAGCAACTCCACGTTGTCGACGCTGGTGGAACCGAGGTGGCGGACCAGACTCGGTGCATCGGGACCGGTCGAGTACAGGTTCGTCGAGCCGGTCGCGCCGTAAGCGAGAGCGATCCCCAAAAGGAAGAAGGAGGACGAGAACGCCCCCAGCAAGAAGTACTTCATCGCCGACTCCTGCCCCTCCATCGAGCGGCGTCGGAACCCGACGAGCACGTAGAGCGCGATCGAGAAGGTCTCGAGGGCAATGAAGATCATGATCAGATCGGCGGCCGCCGCCATCATCATCATCCCCGCGACCGCGAACAGAACGAGACCGTAGAACTCGGCGTCCAGACCGCCACCTATCCCACGGCGCCGGTCGTCGCCACTCGTGGGTTCCTCGACCTCCCGCCGAAGCCAATCGCGCGCCAGCCACACCGTCAGAAGACCGAAGATCCCAAGCGCGAACTTTGCAAAGGTCGCGAACCCGTCGACCGCCACCATTCCGCTTAGGTGGAGCTCCGGCCCCCGCTCCTGCACTCGACCCCAAGCCGCGCCGGTGAACAACAGCGACACGACGAAGCCGGCCGTGGCTACGTACGACAGATAAGGACGAATGATCCTGTCGGGCAGCGACGCCCCGCCGACCAGGACTACGAATGCCGTGATGACCAGGGTCAGCTCGGGGGCGATCCCGACCAGCTTGACGATGGGAGTGTTCACGGTGCCTCCGCCAGGTCTGGGGAACCCGGAACGACCGAGACCTTCTCGAGCATGTTCACGACGCGGTCGGCGGAAGGCTCTATGCGGTCGATGAATGGCTTCGGGTAGAGGCCGATGAAAACGATCAGCACGACGAGCGGGGCGAGCATGACCGCCTCGCGCCAGCGGAGGTCGGGAATCGTCCGGTTCGCCTCGATCGCCGGCTCACCGTGGAAGACCCGCTGGTACGCCCACAAGAGGTAGACGGACGCCAGAACGATCCCGAACGCCGCCGGGACGACCCACCAGCGGTACTCGAAGAAGGTCCCGAGCAAGATGAGGAACTCACCCACGAAACCGTTCAGTCCCGGGAGACCCAGCGACGACAGGGCCACGAACAAGAACAGTCCGGCCATGACCGGGACGGACTTGGAC
>JALZBR010000318.1 GCA_030863485.1 Actinomycetota bacterium | reverse complement strand
GGTCAGACGCCTCAGGGCGATGTCGCTCATCCCGCAATTCTAGTAGAGCGGTCATGCCCAGTCCTCGCGAACACCGTCCCCCCAGCATCGGCTTTCCACCAAGTGGTTTGCCTGCCAAAGAAGGCAGTAAATGTGCCGGCACTTACTGAGACTGCACTTTGCAGCATTCGTGGACCTAGGAATCTTGAGAGAGATCACCGGGCGGCGGACTTATCGGTCTACCAATACGACGAGCATCTCAACCTGTACCGGGTGGAACTAGCAAGACTTCAGGTCCTGCGAAGCGATACCTCACTTGTAATGAGATGCAGCGTCGGAGGAAACCTGTCACAGCTCGTGAATGGTCGTCGGGATAAGCGGGTGTAGCTGATGACTCATTGGATGACCGTGTCGGCAACCACCAGGCTCTCCAACTTCTTGAGGCACTTCCCGGGGACAAGCTGCGGATGCGGCTCCTCGCCGTCACGCCGTGCGACTCGGGAGTCACGCTGCTGGGTTACGAGCCGGCCAAACATAGCTTTCTCCGTGCCCCTGGCTTCTGCTACCGGCCGCTCTCGGGAAGGCAACCGCCCGGGAAGCTAGTCGAGGTTGGGAGCAGCCTCTTTGCAAAGAGCCGGACTCGCGGCAGGCGCGCCAGGGTGCCGACTGTGTTTGGTCCTGGTCACTCAGCGGCCATTCTTCGTGGGTGATTCACGACCGGTCACACCGTCGAGCGCGCGCCTAGCGTTCCTCACGCCGTTCCTGTAGCTCCTCGCGGCGCTCTTCACGACGTTCCTGCCGTTCCTCGAGCCGTTCCTCGAGCTGTTCCTCGAGCTCGCGAACCTCGTCGCGGTCGAGGCCGGGGCCGATCTGCGCCGTGACGATCGCGATCGTGGCGGCAGCGATCAGCACAGCGGCGATCAGAGAGCCGATCATCTGTAAGCGTCGTGATCTCCTCGCGGCCTTTTCGTCCTCGGACAACTCAGCCTCCCCACAGGTAGTCGCCACCAGAGGTCGCCCAGGTGACCAGGAGCAGGGCAAAGACGCTCAAGCCTAGAAGCGGGACGTAACGAAAGAGCCGCGGCGCGCGCTTGAGGATCAGGATCTTCAGAGCGAGCACGCCGAGTAGGAGAAAGCTTGCCACCACGTGGACCGCGGCTCTCGTCGTCTCGTCGTCCCGTGCGTGCTCGATGCCGTCTTCCACCCCGAAGTAGCCGAGGCACATATAGCCGACAAGCACGGTTATGAGCAGGATCGAGTCCCCGACCGAGCGATGGCTAAACGAGGCGACCTCGGGCCTCAGGAACGGCAGCCGGAGCTTCTTGTAGGCGATCACCATCATGAACACTTGGTAGAACGCGAGCGCGGTGACGACCGAGGCGAGAACCGTCTTTACGGCGCTCACGTTTCCTTGGGTCAACCGCTCGATCAGATCTTCCAGCAGGAGCCCCTCTTGGAGGTGATGGACGCGGGTCGGGCGTCATTGTAGGACGGCCACCGACAACTTCCAGCCCGCTCGTCTCTTCTAGGACGTACAACCGGGCGCCCCCCGGGTGATCAAGGCCGCCACGGCCGCAGATACTGAAATCTCAGCCGTTGCCGTGCGAGTATTCGAGCCATGTCGAAGTTCTTATCGGACGACCGCTTGGCCCTGGACAAGGAACGGGCAAGGAGATCGCGCGCAAAGTTCTTGCTGAGCGGCCGTCCGGGTAGGGAAGGGTTCCTGTTCCACGATGGGCACAACCAGCCCATCTACCAAGCAGCACCGGGGCTGTTGGGACTCCTCGAGGGACGCCACGTCGTCGAGCGTTGGAAACCGAGGATCGTGGACTGGCTCGACACGCGGGGGCACTTCTTCAACCACATCTTGCACGAGTTTGCCGACGAACCGTACTTCACGGCAATCCGACGGGACATAGAAGCGCTTCGGGACTTCGACATTCCCCCCTCGCTCAAGAACAGGTTCTTGTTCCATTACCTGACGGTTTTGACCGGGCAACTCGAACACAGCGAGCTCAGCTTCCCGTCCCTGCGCCCCCGGCTCCTCATTGCGCCCACAGAGGCACGCAGCGTCACTCCCAACGCCGACCTATCCCTGAACGGCGTTTGGACCGCCTATCACAGGGAGTCGCGAGGGAGATACGTCGAGCGTGACATGCAACTCCCCATCAACTGGGAGCTCGTTCCCGGAATCGAAAACTACTCCGGCTCCATGCGTTTCACGGGCGTGGTGTATGTGCCCGCGGACCTACAAGGCTGCCCCATTGCGTTGTCCTTTGGCGGGGTGGACTATTTCGCCGACCTCTGGATAAACGGGCAGTATGTCGGTGGGCACGAGGGGTTTTTCTCTCCCTTCGAGTTCGATGTCTCGTCCTGCCTCGCTTACGGGGAGGAGAACATCGTTCGCTTAACAGTGACCTCACCAAATGAGGCCTCAGGGGTTGGGATACACGTGGCTGCAGGGTGGCACGACTTTGGGCCCGCGACCTCGTTTCCCAATCGAAAGACCCTCGTCAAAGGGACCCTGGGCCATCACGACGCCAAGCGAGGAGGCGCGTGGAGTGCCGTTACGAGCCAGGATGGCAACACGGGCGGGCTCTGGAACGATGTCTTCCTGAGGGTGCGCAACCCGATACATTTCCGTCCCTCCGGAGCAAAGATTGCGACCGTTTCTCTCATGCCCGGTGCCGCTGCGGATGAATTCAACGCGAAGGCCGAAATGCACTTTCCCATTGCCAACACCACGCTCCGATCCGCCGAGGGAAGGCTTCGAGTCATCGTCGAGCCCGCGAACTTTTCGGGGCGCTCTTATCGCTTTTCGAAAGAGATCGTTATCCCCCCCGGGTCGAGCGAGGTATCGCTCGAGAAGGAATTCAAGCGGGTTTGCGCGTGGCAGCCTTGGGACCAGGGCGTTCCACATCTGTATTCCGTAAGCGCAGTTATCGAAGTAGGTAAAGAGGTTCGAGACCAGACGGTATTCGAAACTGGCTTCAGGAAGCTGTCCGTGACCTCAATCGGAGAGTCGTCCGGGGACAACGGAGCCTTTGAGATCAATGGACGGCGCGTCTTCGTGCGGGGAACGAATCTCCTGCCCACCTACTGGTTGAGCGAGTACACGACGGAGAGGATCGCACGCGATTTCGAGATGCTGCGAGCGGCGGGCTTCAACGCCGTCTTGTTACACAACCTCGTGGCGCCGAAGCGCTTCTACGAGGCTGCGAACCGCCAGGGGTTCATGGTGGTTCAGATGTTTCCCTTGCAGTGGTCCTACGAAGAAACTCCCGAGTTCACATCGAGCGCGAAGCGGCAGACAGTCGAGATGGCGGAATTCCTGTACAACGAGCCCTCGGTCGTCTCTTACGAAGTCCACAACGAGCCGGACATGCGCACGGGGCCCGACTTGGACAATCGGCTGTTCGATTTTGCGCTCCACGAGATTCTCCGGCGAGCGGATCCCTACCGCTGGGCTACCACCTTTTCCGGTGGCAATCATGCCTATCCCGGGCAGTTCTATCCTCTACGAGACGACAACTCCTTCCAAACCTTGCCCGGGCGCTTCGAACACGCTCATCACGAGGGGCTAAGGATCTCGCGCCACGCCAACATGCCCACCGAGTTCGGAATACAGGCGATGCCCCATGTCGCCTTGTTCGAGGAGATCTTGTCGGAGGCTCGGGTCAAGAAGGTGCTATCGAGAATTCGGAGGGATCCCAAATGGGTCGCGGCTGGGGGCGAGCCGTACGAAGACGCGGAGCGGACGATTGCAGCGGTCAAAGAGCTCTTGGGGGAGGGCAGTTGGAGGATCGCTCTCGAAAAGTTCGACTGGAGGCACCTCTGGAATCTCGGCTCGTTAGCCGACGGTATTAGCGAAGAAGCGGCGACCAGCGGGGACGAGCATGGCGCTGGCAGTGCCGACGAACGATGGGTCTCTCTCAAGCTCGCGCTCCTGCTTCTAGAGGTGCTTCATTACTCAGCCTTCAAGGGCGAGAACTTCGAGTTCGGGCTCTGGAAGCCCGCCCGAACGCGCGAGGATTTTGTGACGTCGAGCCAAGCGCGCCAGTACAGGCTCCACAAGGACGCCGTCGAGACGTACCTCAACGCAGGCGTGACCGGCGCGATAGTCGGTTATTTCAGCTTCATGTTTCGCGATGCGGACTGGCAAGCCCCAACCTGGGGAGTCGTCGACGCCGCGTGGGTGCCCAAGAAGGCCTACCGCGCCTACCTGGAAAGCAATCAACCCGTGCGCGTGACTCTGCCACAAGCTCTGCGAACGCCGATCAAGCTTCCCGGCGATACATGGTTTGGAGCTCCCCAGAGGGATTCTCCCGACGGAGCGAGACCTTGGGTGGATGCTGAATTCATAGTCGCGAACGACACTCCTCAGAGATTCGTGAATGCCCGCGTGGAGCTCTGGTTGGAAGACGCAACGGCCGCCGCCATGCCCTTCACGGACGACTCAGGACGTGAGCTGGCGACGTATGAGCTGAGCGTCGATGTCGAGCCTGGGGCCGGCTTCAGCAACTTGGATCGAGTGGTGCAAGGCGATGAAGAGCACGCTCCCAGGCGTTGGATCGTCCCCGCCGGCACTCCCGCCGGCAGGTACTTCCTCAAGGCCCGGCTGTCCACGGACCGTGGGCAAACCCTCTCCACCAACAGCTACGAGTTTCTGGTGCCGGACATGGAGTTCCGCGAGCTCGCGAACCTGACGCCGGCCGAAATCGAGCTCCTGCTGAACGGCGCATCCGGCGCCGCGGGCTTTCATTACTGGGCCTCGGGAGCCGTGGTGTACGAGGCAAAGCCGGGGATAAGGGGGTTCCTGGACGGATTTCAAACCGCTCAGGAAAGCGGCATCGACTTATACGAGGCGATCCAGGGTGAGCATTTCTTCAGACACATACTCGCGGAGCTTGGCGTATATGAGCCAGACTCCTTCCTGATATCCACAATTTGGGACTTCCGGAGCGAGATCCTCTCCCCATCAGAGAAGACCCGCGTCCTTTTCGCCTACCTGCACGCCTTCGCCGAGCGTGCCGCCTCGCCGACTCATCCCGGCGTCGCCCAGCAGACCTCGAGCATCGCCTCGGCGACTCAAAGCGCGCCTGCACCCGGGCTGGGCTTGCCGCCACAACTGGATTCCCGCAGCAATGCGTCTGGGGACACGCTGGTTCCGGTAGGCCGAGACCTCGTTCCCGACACAGAGCGCTTGCGGCACGGGTAAAAATCTGAACTTAGTTCTATCCTTGGCCCAACGCGCCGAATCAACTCACGAGGAACGCCATGACGAGCTCCATCGCTTCCCCCGGCCGCTTGCTGAACGAACGCGTCGAGGACGCCACCACCTGGGCCACGAAGGAAAAACAGGAAGGGACGCTCCTAGCCGAAGAGACTCTGTGGCGTGAAGCTTACCTGCACTATTTAGCAGCTCTCCCTGCCGCATCTGACGGCGACCGGGGTGTCCTCTGGCCGACCGTTGCTCTCGGGGTCGTGTTCGACAGCCTCAAGCTTCCTCTTGACTACAGCTCCGCGGCGGCGGAAGCGGTCGGGCTTCTGAAAAACAACGCCGATCTCTCGTTCTTGGATAAGGCCCGCAAGTTGGACGAGATAGCAGACGGGCACAACCTCGAGAGGTGGAAGCTCAGAACTCTGCTCGCTCCCGGCCTGGGCTACCCGTGGATGTTTCCGAGGTCCCTGTGGACACCGGAGCTCTTCAGTCGGGAGCTCTACTCGATGCTTGCCTCGGCCGCTTGGACCAGGGGACAGGAGCCGGACGCCGAGTCGCTGCTCGAGGAAGGCATACGCAACCCGTTAGACGAGTTTCTCATGCGTCTTCGAGACCGGACTCCCGAGGGATCCGACCTCGCTCGCATGCTCGCCGCCGGAGCTTCTTTGACCCGCAGGCTCGACTCCGAAGGAAAGGACATCCTCGTCCTCGAGCCCCACGCGTTCATCGCCGAGCTCGAACACGAAGGGCTCTCCCACTCCGACATCGCCCGGCTCTGGAGGCAGTTGCTCGACCTCAGAGATGCCGTCGTCCTGGTCAGATCGTTTCACCTGTACCACAGAGCCGAAAGCTGCTACTTGGCCTCCAAACGGGCTCGAGAGACTGACCCGGAACAGGCTCTCGGGCTCTTGGCGCGAGCCGCCAACATGTACAAACGGCTGTCGGTCGCTCATATGTACCCCGAGCCTCTTCTAGAAAGGCATCAAGAGATCTACCGAGAGATGGAAGAGTTGCGGGGCGAGCACGCGCTGCAGGATCACCGCTACGACCAGGTTCTCTTGATCACTACTTACAATTCGCCTTTCGATTTGCAAAGACTCATGATCAGTGTCGCTCACGAGCTCATGGGCTTTGGGTTTGGCAAGAGAGTGCACGTCATCGTGAGCGACGACAGCGGCGAGGAGATGCGCCGGCAAAACGAACAGATCCTTGCTCAGGCGTCTCGCGCCGGCTTGTCCATTTCCCACTGGACCCCGGACGGCAAGAAGGAGTTCCTCGACGAGCTCAACAGAGAACATTTCTCTGATGCGAGCTTTGATGTGTGGGATCTCGCGGGCTGCCTGAGGAAGCCAGGAGAAAAGGGGCCCCCTACGGCCGCTTCCGCAATTTCTTGCGGATCGCTGCCATGAAGGAGGTAAGAGAACTGGGGTTGGAAGATCCCATCCTTACTTGGTTGGATCACGACAACGAAGTCAGCGCCTTGATACTGACGCGCCCGGGTGTCCTCTCAAAACGCCACGTCTACAACTACTTCGATCAAAAGAGCAGCCTTTTCCGGGATCCGCGGATCCTCGTCGGAGGAGGCGGCTACACGAATGATGCGCTGGAGGGAGTCGAGAAGTTCTGGGTGGCGTGGGGCATAGTCGGCCACGCCCTCGAGCTCGCCGAGCATCGGGTGCCGGAAGGCCCCCCTGTCTATCACCCACATGCCGACATCACGCGCTTTCGGCCATGGGACCAACCTGAGATCCTCGAGCGCCTTCCGCGTGAAGGAGAGGAAGTAAGGACGCTGGCCGATCAGTTCCTGCTTCTGGTGAGCACCTTGATCGGCACCTTTGGAGGAAAGTACGACAACCAAGTACAGATCTACCATCCCTTCACTCAGGGCTTTGTGGTACCTGAGGAAGAACTTCTGGTGGAGGAGACTCGTTCGTTCGCAGGGATGCCCGGTGGCAACACGAGCTTCAGATCAACCATGTTGAGGAGCTCGATACCGTTTATGCCGGTCGCAGGGCGGGGCGAGGACATCTTGTATC
>JALZBR010000302.1 GCA_030863485.1 Actinomycetota bacterium | reverse complement strand
GCTCGGCGCAGCGGCCAGGCTGGACTGCGGCACACGGAAGGGACCGCTGAGAGCTGCTGCCTTCCGGCCCTGACTCGGTTCACGGGCTTCCGTTGCGCAGGACCCAGCCGCTGCGCCGAGCGGCGGGGGAACGTCGCCCAGACGATACCGTGGCAGCGACAGGGAGGGATGCGGGAGCGGCCGAACCGGCACGCCTGGAGAGCGTGTAGGGGGCAACCCCTCGTGGGTTCAAATCCCACTCCCTCCGCAAGGCCGGGGTTGAAAGCGCCGCTTTCGAACTCGGGACGCGGCAAGCCGCACGAAAGCGCTCGGCGTTGCCTCGAACGATGCTGTCCAGTACGTCACTCGGCCTCGGTGACTTGCATTCCGATCGGGAAGTGGTCGGAGAAGCCGTTTTCGTTGACGCGCTTGCCCATCCCGCCAAACGGATTGGGTGATGGGGACTTCCTCGTACTGAACGTGCCGGGGAACCGGAGGATCTCGACCGTCTCGCCCTCAGCGCGGATGGATGAGTCATCGGTCGCCATGTTCCTGTTCACAAGGAACTGGTCCAGCATGTTCGGCTCATTCTTGAAGTAGAACGTCCCGTCAGGCGGATCGCCGATAAGCGGCCAGCTGAGGTTCCAGAACCTGGGAATGTCGCCCTCGATGACGCGCTGGCGTTGCCGGGTGCTGAGGGCGTGGCGCACGAGTGACGCGTCGAACGGTTCGTCGTTGAAGTCGCCCATGGCCAAGGCCGGCGTCTCGGCGCCATGCACCTCAAGCACTCGTTGATGGAAGTAGCCGAGGGTCTCGCCGGCAATGTGGCGGTATCCGGCCGACTCGAACTGGCCGCCGCTGCGAGACGGCCAGTGGTTTCCGAACAGCGCCCAAGTGCGATCCTTCTGCGTCCTGAAGTTGACTTGGACAAGCTCGCGGGTAGCGTTTCGACGCATCACCACGTGGAAAAACACCTGGTCAGCGGGAACTTCGAATAGGTCGCCCTGATAAAGGAACGCGACGTCGATGCCCCGCTCGTCTTCGGTATCGGAGTGGACGATGTCGTAGCTCCGGCTGGGTAGCAGCTCGGTGAGGGCGTCAACCAAACGCTCGAGGATGAACCGGTTTTCTACCTCGCAGACGCCGAGGAGGTCGGGACCCGCCCCGTCGTTCATCTGGGCAATCACCGAGGCCAGCTGGGCGATCTTGCGGTCCCGCCGCGCCGGCGTCCAGCCAGCCAGGTCGGCTCCGATGGCGCGCTTGGAGCTTGTCCGGGCGGCGGGGAGAGTTCTCTTCGTCGAAGAGGTTCTCGACGTTCCACCACGCCACGTAGTAGGTCGACGGCATCCGACCTCCCTCAATCCGCCGATGCTTGAGAAGAAAGGACCCTAGCCGGATCTGCGCTTGCCGACAGCTTGCGCTGGCCGTGATCCAGACAGCCGGACATCGCGGGCCGGTCCTCAGTGGCCGCGGACACACGGCCCGACGAGGCCAACGTCCGGGCAGAGCGTCCCTCGCGTCTAGGCATTATCGTGCTGCTACGGCGAATTTGGGGGAAGCAGTGCGGCCGCTAAGCCGAGGGTCGTTGGTCCCGGCTAGTCCACGGCCTTCGCGACCGCTCACCGTCGCGTTCCTCGTCCTCCTCCTCCTTCCCGCCCAGGTCGCGAGCGCTGCGACAGCTGACGAGGCACGCACGTGCGCGGAGCTGCTGGCGACGTCTACGCCGACCACCGGAGCGAACAACACAGCGACACCAGGCACCACCACGACGATCCCGCGCCACGCTGCAGACAAGGCGTACCAAACGGCATGCCTGTTACGGCAGGCGGGGCTGCGCGGAAGCGAGCTGCGCACCGTCGTGCAGAAAGCCGCCGAGCTCGACCCCTCCGCCCCGGCGCCGACCGACCTCCTTACGCCCGAGGAGAACCGGGTCGTGAGGGGGAGCGAGTCGGTCGAAAAGGTTGTGACGGCCGTGGCCAAGGCGGCCGGGGTCTTCGTCGGCGGCGTCGTCGTGCTGCTCTTCCTGCTGACCGTGGCTCTGCGAACGACGGTCGGACGAGCGCGGGCTCTCCGCAATCTGCTCCATGTCTGGCCCCCGGTCCGCGTCGATCCGGAGGTCGGCGGCCCGTCCGGTCCCCGCAAGGACTTGGCGCACCTCCCGGCCCTCTTCCAATCGTTGCTCGAAAACCTCGGCGCCGGCATGGGGGGTCAGAACATTCAGTTCGTGACACCACCAGCAGCCGATGCCAACACCGTGAAGGTCGCCGGCACGCCGGCGCCCGCCCAATTCCAGGTCGTCGACTGGCTACTTCAGCTGCTCCGGCCGCTCGCGCCGAAGGATCGCATCGAGATCAAGCTGACAGCGCAACCGGTCGGCCGGCAGGGACTTGGCATCACAGTTGCGCTGCTTGGCTCAGGCAAGGGGCTGACTCTCAACACGATGACCTTGTGGGAATCCGAGATTGGCCTCGGTGGCATCGGCGAGGAGGAGCCAAAGCTCAGCGAGACCGAGCGGTACCAGTTGCTCGTCGGGCCGCTGTCCTCCTGGGTCTACTCCACGCTGGCCGACCTGCAGCAACGGAACGTCCATATCTTTGGGGCCCGCGACTGGCGCAGCTCTGGCTTCTTCATTTTGGGCAGCCGCCTGCGGAGCACCCATCGGTCGCGGGCCGAACGACTGCTTCGCCTGGCGATCGATGCCGATCCGAGCAACTGCGGGGCACGCTAAACCTCTTGTTCTTGGAGTTTTCCAACCGGCGGAGCCGGGAGGGCTTGGAGCATTTCAAGAAGCTGCGACAAGAGGTCGAGGCGCTCCCTGGCACCCGTCTCCAGCTACGGGTCAAGGGGCCTCGCGAGGATTACTGGTACGACCCTAACTGGTACCGGACCATGTACAGCCTTGCAGCAGTTTACGTACACATACTTTCGACCGAAGCAAACCGCGAGGACAACGGTTTCAAGCCGCCAGCGGAATCTGAACCGCTTCGTTACGACGGCGAGCGCGTCGCAATGGAGCTGGTTGGCGCTTGCTGGCTGACGATTAGTGATCTCTCGAACTATTATGGACGGCCGCCAGGGCCGCATCCCATGAGACCGGCGGCGCGGCGTGTCCGTTATCGCCAGCGGCTGGAACTAGCAGCCTTCCTACACAACATGTTGCCCAGCGCCATTCTCGTGTTAGTGAATCTGCGCCTGCTCAAGGTTGACACACCGTACGCAGGGGTACTGCCCATGGGCGGACCACTTCCTGCGACTCGCGATGACCGGGTTCACCTCGTCGAATGGAGGCGGCGCGCAGCGGTTCTCGACAGGCTCGACCCGCGACTCCGTGGAGCGCGCGCGAGCCCGTCTATCGAGCAGCTCCTGTCGGTCATCGATCCGGTTGAATTCCTTCCGGCCCGGGCCCGCTATAACGTCGCCTGCGTCCACGCCGAGACAGCGCAGTACCAAGATCAGGGATCAGACGCTGCTTCTGAAAATAGGAAGGCTGCTATCGCAGAACTGGCGAATAGCCTTGGCGGCGAAGGCGCCGAGTGGGCGCGCGAGGACCCCGCCTTGTGGATGGTTCGGACGCACGCTGCGACCAGGGCCGACTTTGCGAGGCTACTTGCGAGGGCCCTACCGAACCGCCGGGACTGGGGCATTCTCCAGACGCTGCCCTTCTTGCAAGTCATTGACGCCGCTCGGCTGTGGGTTGCGTCGGTCCGGAACGTCGAGGCTCTGCTAGCCCTCTCCGACACCGATCGCGCGGCTATCTGCGAAGAGGACGGCGCGCACTCGCGCTTGCGTGAAGCACAATCGGATCGCGCCGGATGAATCAGCCGAGCGGACCTCGACATGTGGATTGACCGGGCCGGCGTGCTCCGAGACCTGACTGCGCGCCTCGGCGACCGTGATGTTGCTCAAGGCATCGAGAAACTACTCTGGCGTTTACGTATTACCTCGA
Source organism: Actinomycetota bacterium (assembly GCA_030863485.1). The sequence goes on along the minus strand of JALZBR010000302.1, from coordinate 1,260 downwards.
CTGAGGAATTGCGTGACTGCAGCGCCTGGTCGCTATCGGTGAAACTCCTTACGATGGCACCGCGAGATCTTGACCGCTCTTACCTGAGACCGTGGTCAGTAGAGGCTTGGCGCCGCTGAGTACGGAGCGAGTCTCGGCCTTTCCGCAGGCCCAGGCCGCCGTCGCGTGACACGACCTACGGCCGCAGACAGGAGCACTGATAACAACAACCGTCGTGACCGGTCCGACTTCCGCTAGGTGTCCATCGCCATCACCACGAGGTCCCGCCCGTGCGCGTGCGGATCTCCACGCCGGCGACCGCCGGGTCGTGCTGTTGTGGCGCAAGCGTATTAGCGGGGTCCCGAGCCGGACTGCGATGTCGGCACGTGGTCGGAGGAGACCGATGCTGAACTGGTCCTCCGACCGCTCCCGGTAATCGGCCCGCTGCTTGAGACCCTATCCGCACAGATCCCCCGAGCGGCGCCGGGGATGTTGTTACCCGGCGCCATGACAATAGTGGTGGTGCTGTCCCGTTCCGAGCTCGATGCCCTCATGCAGCCCCGGTTACGAGGCCCGTTCAGCGGTCGTCTCAAGTCGTCGATGAGCCGGTGACCTCGGTGACTGTCGAGTACGCCCTGGACCTGGCGGCACCGCATCATCGACGCGCGGCAGGCCTAGGTACCATCACGCTGATGGGTTCGTCGCGCTCCGGTTTCAGCGCTGTCGATTTGCGCGCAGCAGCACTTTTGGCCCGGGGCGAGCCTAAGACCGTGGAAGATCTTCTCGAGGTCGGCGAGCGGGTACTGCGCGACTCGAGCCACATTGACCCGGCCCATGGCTCAGCTGAAACGGCGACAGTGCTTTTTGAGGCCGCCACTGGGCGCTCCGTCGCAGAGTCGCCACTGACCGCGCAACTGCCCCAGCGCGCCCGCGAGCGCTACTTGTCCTTTGTCGCCAGGCGCGCCGCCGGCGAGCCCGTCGCCTTCATTACCGGCAGCGTTCGTTTCTGTGGGATCGACATCCGCGTCCGGCCAGGTATCTTCGTGCCCCGACCGTCGTCCGAGTTCCTCGTGATGGAAGCGGCAACACGTGCCCGACCAACTCCGGCATCCGTCATCGTGGACCTGTGCACGGGGTCGGGCGCCATCGCGTTGGCCCTCGGTAAGGAGCTTCCAACTGCGGAGGTCTGGGGCGTTGACATCTCGCTGGACGCCGTGCGACAGGCCTCAGCCAATGCCAGGCGGCTTCGGATCCCGGCTCGGTTCCGTGTCAGCGATCTCT
>JALZBR010000291.1 GCA_030863485.1 Actinomycetota bacterium | reverse complement strand
GCGAGATTGCTGAAGGCCGTGCGATTAGCTCGAGGGATGTTGATTCTGCAGTTCGGCGGATGTTGGATGTAGCGGATCAGGTGGAGGATTCCGGTCCAGCTGAGCCACGTTTCAGCTTCAGGCGTCTCTGGTGGGAGGAGGTGGAGCCGGATTGAACGACGAGCGAAGACCTGCCGTTCTTGTTCGCCCGACGATGCGGGAGGTCGCTAAGCGAGCGGGAGTATCGATCTCCACCGTCTCGCGCGTGATGAGCGACCACCCCGACGTCAGCGCCGATACGCGAGAAAGAGTCCAGACAGCGATCCAAGACCTTGATTACAGGCGGTCGATGCTCGCCCGCGGTCTGATCCTCAAACGGACGAACTCCCTCGGCCTGTTGGTTTCGGATATCACCAACCCCTTTTACCCGCAGTTGGCTCTGGGAATCGAGGACAAGGCGTCCGAGGCGGGGTGGGTCCTCATTATGAGCAACACCGAGCGCGACGGACAGCGGCTCGACTCCTACGTCGACGCGATGCTCGAGCGGGCTGTCGACGGAATGATCTTCGGCTCCGTGATGGTTGGCGACGAGATAGTGCCAAGGCTCGTCGAAAGTGGCTATCCGGTCGTCCTCGTGAACCGCCGCCATCCTGATGTCGAGACGAACATGGTCATTGTCGACAACGTCAGAGGAGCCGCACTAGCAGCCGAACACCTTCACTCCTTGGGACACCGTCGTGTGGCGCATATCGCGGGTCCCGCATGGGCGACCAATGCGCTCGACCGTCGCAGTGGGTTCCTCGAGACCATGCGTCGGCTGGGCGCGCCCGTCTCCGACGACCTCGTCGTCGAGGGTGACTTCAGTCTCGAAGGTGGTGCGGCGGCGATGAAGCAGCTCCTGGAGTCAGCGGAACCCCCGACCGCCGTATTCGCCACAAACGATCTGATGGCACTTGGAGCTATGGAGGCTCTTCTCGAAGCTGGCCTCTCCTGTCCCGAAGACGTATCGATCGTCGGCTTCGACGACATCGAGTTGTCTCGTTCGAAACTCATTGAGCTCACCACGGTGTCGCACCGGATCTACGAGATGGGCTCGAGAAGCGTCGAGATCCTCCTGCAGGTGATCCATGACGGTTCGCCGACGACGCCGATACGAGAGTTCCTCCAGCCTCGCCTTGTCGTTCGCCGGACCACCGCCGAACTCCCCCACTAACTCGACCTTCCTCAAGAACAGGAGCTGTGATGAATCACGACGATCTGTCTCGAGTTCTCGTCGATGGGTCGCTGACGATCAGCGACGACGAGCACACCAGCTTTAGAGACTCGACTCCTCGCGGACTTGCATCAGTCGATGACGCAGACGTCGTGATCGTAGGCGCCCCATTCGACGTCGGCACGAACAAGCGCTACGGGACGAATGAAGGTCCCATGGCCGTCAGGCGAGGGTTGTCTGGCTTACGGAGCTTCAGTCTCGAGCTCGGCGTCGACATCCACGAAGAGCTCAAGGTTGTCGACATAGGAAACATAGACGTCACCGACTTCCATGGTTACGAAGACACGTTCCGCAAGCTGGATGGCGTTTTGTCGTGGGCATACGGAGCCGGAAAGCTTCCCGTGGTTCTGGGAGGCGACCACTCCCTTGCCTATCGGACGATCCGTTCGTTCGCCGCGGCCGCCGAGGATCCCATCGGGGTTATCTGGATAGACAATCATTTCGACTGCTGGCCGCCTTTCCACGGCGATCCGTATTTCTGCGGATGCCCGCTCCGCCAGGTCATCCTTGATGAGCCGAGGGTGGACGCATCGAGGGTCGTACATATCGGGGCTCGCGGGTTTTCGAACAGCGCCGTTTCGGCGCGGAACGCGTTCGAGTTGGGCTTCCGGTGGATCTCCTGCGAGGAATTTCGAGGTCTTGGCGTCGACGCGGTCGTCGAGGAGTGTCTCGCCATTGCCTTCAAGGATGTCGAGCGCGTCTATATGACGGTGGACATCGACGTCGCCGACGTCTCCTTCGCGCCTGGCACGCAGACTCCCCGACCCGGGGGCCTCGCGTCGTGGGATCTCATGTCCTTGGTCAGGAAGCTGAGCCTCGCCGGGTGCAGCGGCTTCGACCTGGTCGAAGTGGCATCAAAGCCCGACGTCGAGGACTTCACCGCTTTGTTGGGGGCCGAGGTCGTCCTGGAGTTCCTGGGCGGCCAGGCCGCCCGGGCGGCTGGGAAAGGTCCGGCTACTCGAGCCTAAGCTGGAGCCGTCGAGACGAGGCTCACTGAAGCCCGAATGGAGCTCTTGCCGTTCCCTCCCAGAACCCCCTTGCCGGGTGCGTAACCATCTTGGTAACGTTTCCGGAAACCTTTCCAGAAGGAGCCCAGTGGCCAACCCCGTCGTAATCAGCGCCGCGATCACCGGGGCGATGACCGTGCCGAGCCAGAGCCCAAACATCCCGATCAGCGTCGAGGAGATCGCTCAGAGCGCCGTCGAGGCGCGGGAGGCGGGGGCCGCGATCGTCCACGTGCACGTGAGGGAGCAGGACGGACGGCCGTCCGCGCGCCTCGAACTGTTCGAGCAGGTCTACGAGAAGATCACGTCGAGCTGCGACGCAATCGTCCAGTTCACTACCGGCGGCGGCGTCGGCATGACGATTGCAGAGCGGTCGAGGGTCGTGCCGAGCCTGCGACCGGAGATGGCTACCTTCAACACAGGGAGCTTCAACTTCGGGATTTTTCCAATCAAGGACCGCATCAAGGACTGGCGCTATGACTGGGAAGAGGAGTACCTCGAGAGCTCCAGAGATTATGTCTTCCGGAACACATTCAAAGACCTCGAATACATGTGCAACACGTTGCGCGAGAACGGTACTAAGCCGGAGCTCGAGGTCTACGATGTCGGCCACCTCTACAGTGTTGCGCACCTCCTCGATAGGGGATTGCTGGACGTTCCCGTCCACATCCAGTTTGTGATGGGTGTCTTGGGGAGCGTCGGCCCGCGACCTGAAGAGCTCATGCATTTTCATGAGAGGGCCAAAGCTCTATTGGGGGATCACACGTGGTCGGTCGCCGGCATCGGCTACAGAGGCCAGTTTCATCTAGCGACGTTGTCTCTGATCCTCGGAGGGAACGTGCGCGTGGGGCTCGAGGACAACCTACGGATCGCCCCGGGCAAGCTTGCGCAAACAAATGCTGAACTTGTTGCCAAGATCGTACGCATAGCGGCTGAGTTGGATCGAACGCCGGCCTCGCCCAACGAGGCTCGGGAGATTCTCGGCATCAAGAATCAGAGGTCGTAGTCGTGGACCCTAGCGGGGTCACAGCCGACGGTGCGCGGGTACTGCATCCGGATCTCAACGATCGCTACCTCAAGCTCGTATCCGGCGAGGGCGTCTACGTGATAGACGATTCAGGCCGAAGGTATCTGGACGCCGCGGCTGGCGTGGGAGTTATGTCTCTTGGCTACGGACGGGCAGATTTAGCTGCCGTTCTTGCCGATCAAGCCAGCCGGATCCCCTACGTCCATTCGATGAGGTTCAGGAACGATCCTCAGGAAGCACTTGCTGAGGGCCTCCGAAAATTCGTGCCCGAGGGGCTGAACTCCTTCTTCTTCTGTGCCGGAGGATCCGAGGCCCTGGAATCCACTGTCAAGCTCGTTCGGCAGTACTGGCTTGACGCTGGAGAACCCTCCAGGTGGAAGGTCATCGGCCGTAGCCCAAGCTTCCACGGCAATACGCTTATGGGCCTCTCCGTAGGCTTCCACGGTGGTCGGCGTACACCGCATCAACCCTTGTTGACGCCCATGCCCCATGTTCAGGCTCCGTGGACCTTTCGGTGTGGTGATCTACATTCCGGGGGCGGCGCGGCGTGCGACGTCTGTTCCGGCAAAGAGCTCGAACGCGTCATCCTCGAGGAAGGTCCCGACGCTGTTGCCGCGTTCGTTGCCGAACCCATCGTGGGTGCTGCTGCTCCAGGGGTGACCCCTCCAGCGGGCTATTACGAAAACGTCCGCGCCATCTGTGACCGGTACGGGGTGCTATTCATCGCCGACGAGGTCATCTGCGGCCTGGGCCGCACTGGTCGCGACTTCGGGATACAACACTGGGATGCCATACCTGATGTGCTTTTCACCGCAAAGGGGATAGGGGGCGGGTACGCTTCACTTGCTGCGGTTGCAGTCCACGATCGCGTCGTGGAAGTCCTCGCATCAGCGTCCGGCAGGTTCGAGCACAACTTCACTATGGCCGGTAACCCTTTGTCTTGCGCCGTGGGAGCTGCGGTCCTCTCTGCTTATCAGGAGGAGGGACTCCTAGAGAATGTCCGCGGCCAGGAGGAGTGGTTCTTCTCGACGCTCGAAGACTTGAAGACGGTTTCGCCGTACGTGGCAGACGTCCGCGGTCGAGGCTTCCTCGTCGGGATCGAATTCACCGAGCCTGGGACGAAGAACCCGTTGGATCCTCAGCGTGGGTTCGCCCGCGAGGTCGACCGGCGCTGCCGGGAACAGGGCTTGCTGGTCTACCCGTGCTCGGGGATTGTCGACGGACGAGCCGGCGATGCGATTCTGCTGATGCCGCCGCTAACTACAACGCGAAGCGAGCTGCAGGAGATACGGGATCGCCTGGCAGCTGCTCTCTCGACTATTTAGGAGGGGCATCGCACCGGACTATGAGTCCGGTGCCGTCTGGCGTTAATTCCTGGGCCGATGCAGGCTGGCCGCGGAGTTCGAAGCTCGGCCGCCAACCGACGGTTCCTGTACGTGATTGGTTCAGGATGAAGGAGGTCCACCATCCACGACTTACAAGCGTTACGGGGGAAATCTAGGG
>JALZBR010000043.1 GCA_030863485.1 Actinomycetota bacterium | reverse complement strand
CGTGCATGCCCCATCACTAGCCCGGGGGCCGCGATCACATCATCCGCGAGAAGAAGAACAACCTCGCCCGATGCCCGCTCGACTCCGGTCTGGTGAGCGCGCGCCACTCCCTGGTTCTCGATAAAGACTGGTTTGAGTCTCGGTTCGGTGGCGGCGCGTTCCTCCACCAGTTCGAAGGACCCGTCCCGAGAGCCGTCCACGACCACGACGAGCTCCGTCGTTGCGGGATCGGCTAGCAACGGCTCAAGAACGCGCGGAAGGTTTTCCCTTCGGTTGTACGTGGGAACGACGACAGACACCGTCGGGAGGCGCTCACCAACCTTGTCGGAGTCGGATGCCCCCATGCCTTTTATCCTAACGGCTGCTTTGGAACATGAGATGCCCCCTCGTTACCTCCGCTCTGCTTGTGAAAGGCCCTTCCGGCAGCCGCGGCTTTCCGGGCTGTCTCCTAGCGGGGCCCCCGGCGCAACTTCCCCACCGGGTACGCCTCCCTCTTCACATTCCGAAGCCCTCGGTCTCCTTTCGTCGTCCCCGCAACCTCCTCTTAATCTCCCACTCGATTCTTTGCATCAACAGCGTCCTTGTCGCTCGCAAGGAGCTCCTTAGGTTTCGAGGCACGCCCGCCAATCGATAGAACTCATCCACCATCCTGTTTCCATGAGAGAAGTCGCCTTCCGATTTAATAAAGATCTCCGTCCGGTGATCGTTCGTCCACGATCGCGGCGTGGCCACACACAGGATCTTCCGCCAGTTCTTTGGGTAGCGCCACTCTCCCTTAAACACATAGTCGTGGCTATTCGATACAAACAAAAGCGCCTCTGGATGGGAGACCTTCTCGAACAATTGAAGGTAATAGTCCACATGCACTTGAGACATCTCCTGGAAGCTTTCGATGTTGACGCACATGTCGTAGAAATAGGAGTTGAGCCTTTCGAAGTGCCAGGACGGCATGATGTAGCAGTCATACCTAGCCAAATCGAAGTCGTCCCCGCTGTAGTAATAACCTATCCGCGCGTCTGGACAAGCGCGCGACAGATACTCGTTGGAGTAGCAGAGGCTTCCGGGAACCGAATCCACGAGAACGTAGCGGATGCTCTTTCCAAATACGTTCAAAGCAGCCTCAGCTAGCCGTCCATATCCACCGCCGATCTCAAGGATTGCGGTCGGGTGATGTCGCCTCGGTGGCGCAAAGCAGTACAAGAAGTTGAGGTCCATGATCGAACCGAGATCGCCATTCAGCAAGGTTTGGGCGACGGCGGGGTCACCTACATTTGCTGCCCAAAGACCGAGCGGATCGTAGTGGGGGAGGAGCGTCTCATACCTCCGGCGGTGCTCCTTCTCCAAGCGTTGCATTTGCGTACCGCCAACCCACGCATCCAAGAGCTTATCCATTGATGAGAATTTCGTGTGAAAACCCTCGTCCGAGAATGTTGCGGAGAGGTGCTCTTTGCTGTCTACATCTGTCGGGGCCATCGGGTCGAGGGTGATCCAATTGAGGGTCGGGAGCAGGCTGCCTGCGTTTTCCGCCATGTCGGACACGATTTCTTGAAAGGTCTCCTTGTCGATCGAGACATTCTTCATCCCTATTTCTTCTCGTTTGATGAGACTTCCGCGTTGGCGCATGATCTCAACCTCCTGGAACGCAACCTTCCACTCTTACGTAGGTCGTACGCCTTTGCCCCTCCCTGTTGTGCTTGCCCACCACTGAACTCAGTACCCGGTGGGACTATTCAAGTCCCCCGTTATGCGCTCCTCACTTCGTCTCGCTGTATTGCGGCTCCTCGGGCACCGTCGTCAGGCCGACGTCCTACTCCATTCCAAGAAAGCCATAACAGTGCGGCGAGTTTCGGCGAGAGGATTCAGTCCGCGCCAGGTAGTAGTCACGAGAATTCGAACGGGGCCCCCCCTCTACACCCGTTGCCCGGCTGAGATGGGGCAACGTCACGGCTATCCGCAATTCTTGGGACAGTAGGCCGCTGCGTCTGAACCGTCTCTTCTCATTGTCCGCAGTCGCCAACTGGCCAAGGCCACGCTCGTGTGAAACCAGCTAGATCGAGGAGGCGACGGCGTACAACTTCCGGCCCGGGTAAGGGATCTCCACAGCATCCTCACCGTAGGCCGCGAGGCGGGACGGTCCACCTACTCTGTTCGGCCCGCCTGCCGTAGACGAAAGCGCCTGATCGGACTGTCAGTTCGCGCTATTCGGCGCTCGATATCCTCGAGCTCAGTGACCCTGCGCACAGGCCGAGCAGGACAACCGTATGCAACGGTCCCTGCGGGAATGTCCCTTGTCACCACGGCACCTGCTCCGACGATTGCATCTCGTCCAATGGTCACAAACGGCAAGATCGTCGCGTTGGCGCCAACCTTCGCTCCCGCTTCTAGCAGAGGCCCCGACATCACCTCAGCCGACTCGGTTCTGCCCGGGTAGAGGTCGTTGGCCAGAACAACGCCTGGGCCAAGGAACGTGCTGTCGCCGAGCTCGCTGAACTGAGCCACATAACAGTTCGCGTGAATCTTCACATCGTGCCCGATCACGCATGAGTAGTCTAGGACCGAGTTACTCCATACCGAGACGTCGTCACCGATGACAGATTCCTCACGGATGATTACGTTGTGCCCCGTCTCCAAGCGAGCCCCGATCCTCGATCCTGCATAAACAACCGTTCCACTTCTCAGGCGCGCGCGAGGACCCATCACCAACCGTTGCGAACTCCCCCTCGTTGGTAGGTAACCGATCGTCACATTGTCGTCGGCATCCAGCCCTTCACCGAGATGCAACTCAACCGACAGGCGCTATCACCTCCCGTTTGGCAGTGCCCGGCCAAGCGCGTCGCAGACATGCGCGATCTGTTCTCGCGTGATATCGGGAAACAGCGGCAGAGATAGGATCTCGCTCGCGGCTTGCTCGGCGATGGGCAGGGGCTCCGTATAGTAAGGCTTATATGCCTCTTGCTGGTGACAGGGCACCGGGTAATGAATTCCCGTACGAATACCTTCTCGTTCGACGCGGGCCCGCACTCTATCGCGCTGCGCGATCTGTACGACGTTCAAGTGACAAGCACTTCGGCCCTGACTCCCCGCCTGTAAGAGGCGCGCACGACCCGCCAAGCGATCACGGTAGGTCATGACCGCAGCGCGTCGCGCCTCTACCCAATGGTCGAGGTGAGGAAGCTTGGTCGACAGGATCGCAGCTTGCAAAGCGTCAAGACGGCTGTTCCTGCCGACGTTCTGATGCAGGTTCTTTGACACTGAACCGTGATTGCCCAGACAACGAACACGACGCGCTAGCTCGGCATCGT
>JALZBR010000278.1 GCA_030863485.1 Actinomycetota bacterium | reverse complement strand
GCCCGGCACTGCTTCTCGAAATCACCGACTTGGCGATGGATCGTTCGTTTGTGCTGGCTAACGGAGGATTCCTGGCTGCGACGTTGCTCGACGACGAGCTGGCTCGGGAACTCCCGGCGGCACTCGGCGCGGTCCGACGCCTTCGAGCGGCGGGTCAGGAGCAGGAGGCGATTCGGATCGCAAGGCTCGCGCTGCGTTACCTCTTCGAGGAGCCAAACATCTTCAATACGCCGGACACCGTCGGTGGACTGTCGACCAACGAACCCGCTCTTAGCTACGACGCCTCCGTCATCCCCCCCGATCTTGACATCGAGACTGGTCTGACGGACGCCGTGCAGAATCGCGCCGGCGTGGTGTTCACGACGATGAACTTCTTTTTTCGCGTCTGGAGTGATCTTACGGAGACCCAGCGGGATGAACAGGCGATAGGAACTGCCCTCGCGTTGGCGGAGGGTACCAGGGCGAAATGGGAGGCGTTCGCCACTGCCGAGACTGACAACGCCATGAATACTCTTGAATCGCTCACCGGCGATTTCAGTGACGCGCTGCGGCGGCTATCGGGGTTCCTCGCGGTTGTCGACGGCATGCTGAAACCACTGATGCTGCCATTGGAGCACGAACGGGAAGCGGCGGCGGCCGCCGAGCGCGCTGAGTTCGTGATCCGTCGCATCGTCGAGCATCTCAGTTGTCATCAGGACTACTACGTTCAGCGCTTCGTCGCCTATCTGGCGGCTCGGACTAACCATGTGACGGTCGCCCGCTTCGCTGCCGATGTGATCGATCGATTGCTCGTAATCCCTGAGGAACAGCAGGAAATCCGGGAGGCCCTCGATCCAGCTTCGACCTTCCTCGACCGCAGCGAGATCATTGTTCCCAGTCCGCTGTCCTACACCTATGAGGAGCTCCTGGACATCTTGGGCGGGTCTCCCGACGACTATGACGAGCACGAGACGCCGTCGGCCCTGGCACAGGTGGACCTACCCTTCGATGGGGTCCATATCGAGATCGCTCCGGGCACATGCGTGCTGCCTGACGTACCCGAGCCGGTTGCGGACCTGAACGTTGAGGTCACCCAGCGGTAAGAGGGGGCCCGTCTAGGCGGGCGTCGACGATGCCCCCGCGGGAGGCGAAGATGTCGCCGTGGCGCGGCTGCGCCACCGCGACAACCGGCGACTACCTCGAAGCAATGCCTCGACGGACTAAGTGGTCTGGCACGGAATGCTGGGCTTCAGGGTGCTGGTTGCGGATGGATACCCGCCCGCAGCCGATCCTCATGATTGGAAAATGTATCGCGAACCCCCCTACCCGTGACACTGGCGCGTACACGGCAAGCGTTACACATCTGTCCTGGGGAAACGCTGGTCAGAGCAGCCTGTAACACGAACGATCGTTTACAAGACACCCGTCAAGGGAGCACCGCCGATCCGGTCAGAGCGCGCCGGCGGAACTGAGGAGGATCCTCGCGGCTGATTCCTCTCCGCGCTCAGTCGAGTCGGAAGGTGAGTCTCCACGCGTGCTCAGGCCCCGGAATCAGCGGGCTCAGCGCACCGAATCCCGCCAGCCGAAGGCCTTCTGGATAATCGGCACGGCCTGCTCGATCGGCATGATCGGGGTGACCTCGAAGTCGAAGAACAGTACCCACGGCGCGATGCCTTCGATGATGGCGTCGGGGCTATCGCTCTCGATGATCGATATACCGCCGTTGCCGTCGCCCCGCGCGTAGTTGGCCTTGATTTCGAACGGCGGATCCCAGCTGGTGAAGAGCTGGAGCGAGCGCTTCTGCGTCTCCTCCGTCTGAATCGCGCGGTGTCTAGAGCGCGGCGAAGAGCATCACTCACTCCCTTCTCGATGACTCTGCGGATTGCGCGCCGACGCTAGAACCCGACCGTCTCCCCTCTACAACCCCCCGAGTACCCGGGCCGTGACGTGTCCATCGTGACGTCGATACGGGGCTAGCGGCGAACGAGCCTGGCAGACCGGTGTGGCCGGTGAGCCCTCCCCGGGCAGCGCGCACAGGTTTAGGAAAATACAATGACAGGCCATGAGAGGAGACCCTATCCAAAGAAAGGGCGACCAGCTTGGTCGTTGGCGTCTGCAAGAGCTAGCTGGTCGGGGCGGCAATGGCGAGGTCTGGAGAGCGGAAGACGAGGCAGGCAGCACAACAGCGGTCAAGGTCCTGTATGCATGGCGGTCAGATCACGAGGCGTATCGTCGTTTCCAGCGAGAGGTTCAATGCCAGCGGCAACTCACCCAAGATCAGGAAACGGGTGTCTTGCCGCTCCTTGAGGCCTTTGTCCCTGACCAACCCTCCCGGAAGGTGCGTGCCTGGCTTGCAATGCCGATCGCTGAACCAATGCGCTCCGCGCTCGGGTCGAATCCGCCGCTGACAGCTATCGTGGAAGCTCTATCCGCGATCGCCGATACATTGGCGAGGCTAGCGAATCGCGGCATCGGCCATCGAGATATTAAGCCTCAGAACCTCTATCGCTACGGCGAGAACTGGGTAGTCGGCGATTTTGGCCTGGTGCAAGTCCCTGACACGGATCCTTTGACGGTTGGGGATCGCCCGCTCGGGCCCCGTTACGACATGGCTCCAGAGATGATCGCCAATCCGGCGAACGCAGAGGCTGAACCAGCGGACGTCTATTCCCTTGCCAAGACGCTCTGGGTCCTCGCCACCGGCCAGCGATACCCACCCCCCGGCGAACACCGCCTTGACGAGCCTGCGCTATCGGTGTCCACCTATGTGGACCATCCCCGAGCAGTTTTCCTCGATCGCCTCATCGAGGCATCGACGAGGACTGACCCTGGATCACGCCCAGCCATGGCGCAAGTGGCAGAGGAGTTGCGCGCTTGGCAAAGGAGGACGTCGCACCCGGCGTCGCTTCCCGACATCAATTCAGTCGCTGAGGAGATCAAACTCCTGATCGCGCCAGCGGATCGGGCAGAAGCACGTCGACAAGAACGACTGCGCTATGCCAAGGATGCGCTTGACCGCCTTGGCAAAGCCGTGCAGGACGTCGGCGTGAAGCTAAGGGAGTCTGGTTTGCCCATCCACAAGCATCTCCAGGGCACGAACATGATCGCCCAACAACTACTACGACATTGGGCATTACAGCATGAGGAGTACAGCGAGAGCCGCTACACCGTGACGGGGAGGCATGTCGTCCAGCCGTCCCGTTTCCTCGATGGTTCGCCCAGGTCGCTATACCTGTTCTCAGGTGTTGGCATTCGCTCGACGCGAGACGGCGAAGCCTTCCTTTGCGCCGGACATCTCGTTGGGGGCGATGTGGATCATCCGTCGCCGGTCTGGCAGGAGGAGAGCCGGGTCTTGCTGGCTTCGGCCGCTGAAGGCGAAGCGATCGCAAAACTGCACGCGGCTCTCTTGAGCAGTTTGCCAGCTGCTCTTGCCGAATTTCGCGCCCGCCTACCCACCGCCCGCCGATGAAGCCACGCTACAAGTCCACGCGCCTAGGTGTCACCGAAACAGCGTGGCTGGCACCAACGTGTCATCCCTGAAGGAACGGGTTGTTGTCAACTTCGATCGTTGAGGGGTCTTGGTTGGCGTGGGACTTCTTTCGTACTTGGGGGCGGCGACGGACCTCCGGCGGGGTCAAGATGGAGCGCCCGCAGCGAGAGCGAGGACGAACGACCTTGACGACGTCGGAGGTGACGGCGCGAGTTTGTGGCTAGAAAGAAGTTGGGCTCTGGCTGCCTTTGGTCGCGGGGATCGAGAGGGCATCTTCAGCTCCAGTGTCCAGCGCTGTGGACGGTGGGCGGGGCCCGGAAGCCGGGTGCCGGTCATCCCTTCGCCGCGACGGGGCGGCATGGAGCTGTTGCGGCCGCAGCCGGGCGGGCTCAATCAAGCGG
>JALZBR010000259.1 GCA_030863485.1 Actinomycetota bacterium | reverse complement strand
GCCGTATTGATCTCCGTCATCTTGGGTCTGCTGGGCTTTGGCAGCCTGGTGGCCGCGATCGGCTTCGCCGCGATTCTGGCCGCCGCCGGCGTGACTTTCGCTCTCGTGCTGATAACCGCCTTCGTCGCCGACGCGGTCGTGGGGCTGGCCGCGGGTCGTCTCCTGCTGAGGTCCGAGGACGAGCCCTCGAGGGCGCAAAGCTTCGCGGCGCTGGCCCTCGGCGTCGCCTTGGTCGTGATCCTGACGTCGATCCCTGTGCTCGGCGCCGTGGTCAAAGTGCTGGTTCTCCTGGTTGGTTTGGGAGCCGTCGTGCTTGCGCTGCGGCGACGCCGCGCTGGGGCAGAAGCGGTCTGAGCGCCTGAGGAGCGCCTGACACGCATGCGCCAGCCGCCAGAGTCTTACTCGCGCGCGTCTGACGACCGCGCCGACATGGCCGGCTGGGCGGGCGCCTGGGGCCGCGTCCAGCGCGCGAGCACGGCGGTCATCTCCTTACTCCTGACCGGTTTCGTAAGGTAATCGTCCATTCCGGCTGCGATGCACCTTTCCTTGTCGCCGCGCATGGCCGACGCCGTCATTGCGATGATCGGCGTGTGTCGCTCGGAGCCCTCGCGCCTGCGGATTTCGGCGGTCGCCTCGTATCCGTCCATCTCGGGCATCTGACAATCCATCAGAACGGCTGCATAACGAACACGGGAGAGCGCCTCGACTGCCTCGCGTCCGTTGCCCACCACGTCTGCTCGGAACCCCATCCCCTCCAGCATGTGCGCGGCGACCTTCTGATTGACCTGGTTGTCTTCGGCGACCAGCACACGGGGAGCTCCTTGGGCCAAGCGGCGTAACCGGCGGCGCCTGCTCGCCGCCGGGCGCTCCTCCACGTCCTTGCCGAGCGCGGTGGCGATCCCGTCGTAGAGCTGCGACTGGCGCACCGGCTTTGTCAGCGTCGCCGCGATCATCAGCTGCTGCGCCTGCCGAGCGTCGACTCGCTGCCCCGATGAGGTCAGCAGAACAATGCGAGGGGGGCGGATGCCGTCGTCGTCCTTGATCGCTCGAGCGACCATTATCCCGTCCATGACCGGCATCTGAAAATCGAGAAGGACCAGCTCGCAAGGTTGGTCCTGCGACGACCTCGTGCGCAGGATCTCCAAGGCCTGTGCGCCACTGGCCGCGCTCTCGGACACCATGCCCCACGCGTTGACCTGCTCGCGAAGGATCGTCCGGTTGGTTTCGTTGTCGTCGACGATAAGGACTCGAACCCCCGTGAGATCCATCCGGGGAACGCGAACGGCCCTGCGAGAGCCGCGCCGGAGACGGACCGTGAACCAGAAGGTGGAGCCCTTGCCCGGCTGGCTCTCGACCCCTATCTCCCCACCCATCAGCTCTACGAGCTGTTTGCAAATGGCGAGCCCGAGACCCGTTCCTCCGTATTTTCGGGTCGTGGAGCTGTCCGCCTGCAAGAAGGGAGTAAAGAGGCGCGGTTGATCCTCCGCCGAGATGCCAATCCCGGTGTCGGTCACATCGAAACGAATCAGCACCTCGTCTCGCGTCTCCTCGAGCGAGCTCACCGTCACTCGCACCTCGCCGGAGAACGTGAACTTGATCGCGTTGCCCACGAGATTCATCAGGATCTGGCGAAGGCGCCCGCCGTCTCCCCTCACCACGGCGGGAACGTCGGGACGAATGTGAGCCGCAATCTCGAGCCCTTTGGCGTGGGCCGGCTGCGCCAACAGATCCGCCACGTCCTCGACGACCGTCGCGAGCTCGAAATCGACCGTCTCGAGGTCGAGCTTGCCCGCCTCGATCTTTGAAAGGTCCAAAATGTCGTTCAAGATGGCGAGCAGAGCCTCTGCTGAGGAACGAATCGCCTCGGCGTACTCACGCTGCTCGGAGCTCAAGTCCGTGTCCAAGAGGAGTCCCGCCATCCCGATGACGCCGTTCATCGGGGTCCGAATCTCGTGACTCGTATTCGCGAGAAAGTGCGACTTGAGCCGGAAGGCCTCTATCGCCTGGTCCCGTGCGGCCGCGAGCTCGCTTTCCACTCGCTTGCGTTCGCTGATGTCACGCGCGATAGCCGCCGCTCCGATGATCTCGCCACTCTCGTTCCCGACCGGCGATGCGGTCAGCGACACGTCGACCCGCCTGCCATCCTTCGTGATACGCACGGTCTCGAACTGGCTTATCCGTTCGCCGCTCCTGATTCGTTCGAGCAACCGCTCGGTCTCTCCGGCCCGCTCCGGGGGCAAGAGCATGGAGACGTCCTGGCCGATAGCCTCCTCGGCCCGATAGCCATACAGCCGCTCAGCTCCGGCGTTCCAGCTAGTGATCTCGCCGCCGAGCGTTTTGCTCAGGATCGCATCTTCTGAAGATTCGACAATCGCCGCCAGCCGAAAGCGCGCCTCTTGTTCCTGCCTTCGCTGAGAGATGTCGTGAAGGAACGCATTGAAGCTCCATTGCTGCCCGGAGCGAGTTGGCCACATAAAGAGCTCGACCGGGAACTCGCTGCCGTCTCTGGGCAGGGCATTGAGCTCGAGACGACGGTTGAGCAGGGGTCCTTCGCCTGTGGCGAGAAAGCGCTTCAGCCCCCGACGGTGATCCTCGCGGTATCGCTCAGGGATGATGGTTTCTGCGAGCGCTCGTCCGACCGCCTCTGCGCGCGACCAACCAAAGATCTTCTGAGCTTCAGCGTTCCATCCCCTGATCACCCCGTCGGCGTCGATCGAGACGAAGGCATCACCCGCGGCGTCGATGATCTTGCTCGCCTGCTGCCTGCTCTCTTCGAGCTTTCGAGCAACGCGACGGTGCTCTCTGAGCGTGAGAGCAAATACCAGGATGCCGAGGCCGAGCAGGCCCGCCAGCGCCGACGCGATGGCCAGCACGGTTGTTCTAAGGGCCTCTACGCCCGCGAGCGCGCGGGCGACCGGCACGTCCGTGACGACGGCCCACCCCAGGCCGGGCACGGGAGCATAGGCGGACAGCGTGTTGCCGCGGCGCCCCTGCACCTCCTCCGTGCCCGAATCTCCCGCCAGAGCAGCGGCAACGCGCTCGTCGCTCCGGCGATTTTGCAGGCCCTTCGAGAGCGCCCCCGGAGCCGTCACGACGACTCCGCGTTGATCGGTGACCGTGATGGAGACGTCCTGGCTGCGGGCAAGCGCCTCGACGACGCTCTGAAGCTGCTCGGTCCCGTAAGCCGCCACCAAAATGCCTCTCACTTCTCCGCCCGGTGCTTGGATGGGGGCCGCGGCAGCCGCAACGCGTGGGCGTCCCGCGGCGGCGGACTCATAGAGCTCCGAAACGTAGGGCCGACCCGTCCTCATCACGCCTTGGTACCAATCGCGAAAGCTGAAGTCCTTGCCGATGATGGAAGGGGTCGGGGGAACGATGTGGATCAAACGCCCGGACGGATCTGCGACGAATGCGATCCGGATGCCGGGGAGAGCGCGCTGGAGCTGGGCCAGATTTGCCCCTATTGCTCTTGGAGGAGGACGGCGAGAGTCCCGCGTTCTCAGCGAGGAGATCAACGAGGGTCGCTGGGCGTACGAGTCCACCAAGCGAACGAGCCCGTGCACCTGTTCCTGCACGAGCCGGGCACCCAGAGTGGCCGTCGCCCTCGCGGTCGCGTGCACCTCACGCCTGACCGCATTCGTTGCGAGGCTAACGCTGAGGTGCGCGAGAACTCCGAGCGGCAACAGGCAAAGCGCGACAAAAAGGCCGACCAGGCGCCCGGTGCTCAATCCCGCCAGTCGGGCGATTAGCGAGCGTGCCTTCCGGTGTCCCCAATCCATGTGCTTGTTCGCCTCGACACCGTCTTCTTGGGTCGGCGCTAGGTGCGCCCACGGACAACAGCCGTCCTTCACGCCGTAATCGACGGGACTCCAGGCAACTTGAGCACCACGAGGGCTCTGAACTAGCGTCGTCGCACTTTTCGACGCACAGCGCTTGGAATGGGTGCGGCCAGGATCGTGGATGGGTGGGTCTTTCGGCCCGGGCGAGTAAGCCCGATGGAAGACGTAGGACAAGCACCGAGACTCCGGCCTCGGCGCCGGCCCGGAAGATTCGGGTGCTGCTCGACGGATGCTCGCTTAGGATCGGGAGTCTTGTTCTCCTCCCGTCAGAGATGATCTTGCAGCCGGAGTTGGGACAAGGTCTGCCCGCAAGCTGGGGCGAATCGGCATCGTGACCAGGCAGCCCGGGCGCGACCGCAGTCATGGCTTCGTTGGGGCCGAAAGGGCAGCGGGCGGCGAGGCAGCGGGCCCTGGTCGCCACTGCTGCCTGAAGGCGGGCTTCGCCCGACGCAGCGAACCACCTATGGAGTTTCACGCTATAGCTAGACTGCCTCTAGGTCCAGAAGCACGGATGACGGAGCTGGGAGGGGATGAGTAACACGCGCAACGTCATAGCCGATGCCCGCGCGGCAAGGGCCGATGGAAAAAGGGAGCAACCGACGTGGCTCACAAAAGAAACGGTCGTCGGGCTCGTTATCTTTGTCGGCGTTCTGCTGTTCTTCTTGACCCAGACGAGGCTCCCCAACGTTCTTCGAAAGTTTGCGACCATCACCAACCCAGCCTCGGGCCGGGGGCGCGCGACGTTTAGTCAGGTCGTGGATCCGGGCTCCTTCCCGGCCCCAATGCGATGGGTTGCCTACGGCATCAACCTCTGGGACGCGAACGCCGTCGGGATGTTCTTTGCGATCCTCCTTGCCGGCGCCGCCGTGACGGCGATGGCACCGCAGGCTCGCCTCAAGCTTTTGCTCCAAAAGCGGGGAGCCGTGGGGGCCGGTCTCGGCAGCGGCTTGGGCCTACCGCTGTTCATGTGTAGCGCTTGTTCGGCGCCGGTGGCAATCGGCTTTTATCGCAGCGGGGCAGCCGTGGAGGCCTCGCTCGGCGTGATCTTCGGCTCCGCCCTGTTCAATCCGATCGGCATCTTGGCGATCTTCTTGTTCATGCCACTGTCGATGGGGCTGGCTCGGGTCGGCTTCGGGCTCTTCGCGGTCTTTTTCCTGGCCCCCTTCTTGGCACGGGTGCATGAGCGCCAGATCCCGAACTCGACGACGAAGAGTACCGAGGAGGTCACAAGCGTCTTCGCCCAAGCGTGCTCGGTGGAACAGCCGCGTCCGTCGCCCACTTGGACCGACGCGGTAAAGCGATCCTTTCTCGAGTGGTGGCGGCAGA
Organism: Actinomycetota bacterium; assembly: GCA_030863485.1. The sequence continues at coordinate 2,630 of JALZBR010000259.1, read as the reverse complement.
CGATCGACGGCTCGCTCCGCCTGATCCCTCCCATGCTTCTGGCTGGGTTCATCGTGGGCGCGGTCTTGCAGTTCGCGCCGCCCCAACGCCTCTCGGACATCGTCGGATCCGGCCTGCTCGCGATAGTGGCGACGGCCGCCGTAGGCACGCTCATCCAGCTGCCCACTCTGTTCGAGATACCGCTGGTGCTCGGCGTCCTCGCGCTCGGACTGGGAATCGGCCCCGCCACCGCCCTGCTGCTGACGGCTCCATCATCTGGCGCGGTTACCTTTTTGTTGACGCGGAAAGAGCTCGGGAATCGGCTGGCCGCATTCATGTTGCTGGGTACGTTCGCGGGCGGGGTCGCCGGGGGTCTCGTCGTCAACGCCCTATGAATGGCATCCTTTCCCCGCGCCGCCTGGCCGGCTTGCTGCTGTTTGCGTTTGTAGCGCTCAGCGCCGCCTACAGCGACAACACCTTCAAGCTTCGCTCGCGCTTTCCGCCTCCGGCGACAAGGGTTGTGCAAGGAGCGGGTCCGGCGGGTCCGACGGCGAGCGCGGGACCGGGCGTCGGTGCAACGCAGGGAGAGGTGCGGCGCTCGCACCCCTGGTGGCAAGAGGTGAGCACCGTGTCCGGAGAGGGCTCCACGGCGCGCAGCGTCAACATCGCGTCGCACGCCATCCAGTGGCGCGTGAACTGGCGCTGTGAGAGAGGTGAGTTCTCAATCCAGCCACAGAGCAGCTCAGGCGAGAACATCGGTCACCTCCTGGCGAAGACAGCTGACTGCCCTCAACAGGGCCAGGGGTACTCGGTCCAGACCGGTCAGTTGCGGCTGGCGGTCTCGGCCACCGGGGCGTGGCGCGCAACGATCGAGCAGCAGGTGGACGTTCCGCTGATAGAGCCGCTGGCTCGAGGAATGACTCCGGCTAACCTCGTCGCTCGCGGCAGCTTCTACGACGTCGACAGAAGCGGCGAGGGCACGATCAAGATCTACCGCCTTCCGAACGGGCGACTGACGGCGAGGCTCGAACGCTTCTACGTTACGCCCAACGTGGATCTCGAGATTCGGTTGAGCGCGCTGCCGAGACCGAAGAACACGAGAGAAGTCGCAAAAGCCCGCTTCGAGGACGTCGTTTTCCTAAAGGCGACCGTGGGCTCCATGAACTACGACTTTCCTTCTGCTATCGATCTCTCACGCTTTCGATCGGTCGTCATCTGGTGCGAGCCCCTCTCTCAGGCGTACAGCGCGGCTACTCTCGAGTTCTGACGACCCGGCTCAGGAAGGGACGCAGCCGCAGCGGTTAGTTATATAGACGTCGTGCCAAAGATCGACGCCACCGCTGTCGGTGAGAGTGCGGGTAGCCCTGCTCCCGGTTAAAGGGCCTCACGGCTCCAGAGCCGGCACCGGCTCGTTCTTCCTGCGGTCACGACTCGGGATGGACCAGCGCGGGGAGCCCCGGCCCTCGGGGGGAGCCGCTCATGAACGGGCTCCGCTGCAAGCCCGGAGGGCAGCGTGGCGCAGAGCCTTCGGGGCGCACACGGGCGTCGCCGGGGTGTCAGCTGGGAGCCGGCTTTCTGAAGGCTCTAATGGGCGTGGCGAAAGCGTAGAGCGCGGACCTGACAAGGGAGTTGTGCTTGACGTTTCTCCATCTCGCCCACTGTCTCTTGGCGTCGACGCACGCTACTTCCATCCGGACCTCTCCGGTTGCGTGGAAGCGAGACGCCAAAGAGGTGAGCGTGTACTTCCAGAACTTGTCCTCCATCCTGTTTATCGCGATCGGCATGCCCAGCTCCCATAAGGGGTCACTGGCGCGTATGAGAACTTCGACCTGGGCGAAAGTTTCAGCATCGCGCTTCAATGCGCTGAAGGTGATAAGACCCGCGTACTGGTGTCCCTCCGGAGTTATGAACGTGAAGCTCTCGTCGTCGGCGTAGAGAACGAGAACGCCCGTGGAGACCTTCAGCCGTCCGGGGACCGTGATGTTTATCAAGCCGACGCCCCCGGGGGCAAGCCCGGCAACCGGCCCGTAGAACCAGCTCTTCTTCGGCCAGAAGCTCGGAAACTCCTGCTTCCAGGTCTTGATTACCTCCTTGGGATCTACATCAGAACCCAAACTAATTGCGTATGTCTTCTTCCACAGCTTGCCGAAGCCATGCGTAGGCCCGCTCAGGCGCCGACCTTCTACGTTCAGATTCTTGGCCTCGGGTGGGAGCTCTTGGGCCACGTGTAGCTGTGAGACGACCTCGGCCCAATTGCCGGCGTCACGAGGGCCCGCGACCGCTACTTCGTCGATAGACTTCGATGGATTCGTGGATGACATGAGCGTCCGCCTTTCCCGTGGTCCTTGCTCATCCTCCCTCCTGAGGGCCGCGCAGCCTCACGGTGCTCCTCCCGTCCCCCAGGCTCCGCCCGCCGGCCGCAACACGGCTGAGCTGAGCCTGCCTCTGGCCAACCCGTGACCACCGGACCTGAGACTCGGGCTCCGTGCAGCGCCCGGCACTCGAGATCCTATGCTTGCTCCGTCGCACCAGGTCGTCCGAGTCGCCAACCAAGAGTGCGGGAGCTCAATGCCAGATCTCCAGACGCTGGCCCTGTTTGCCGGCGCCGCTTTCTTCTTCGCCGTCGTTCCCGGGCCCGCCGTCGTCTACAT
>JALZBR010000253.1 GCA_030863485.1 Actinomycetota bacterium | reverse complement strand
CGGCCGGCCAGCTCGTGGTTCGAGCGCAGCGCCCTCATGCTCCGGGCGTAGGTCCCAATGCTTAGCCGGTCTGAAAGCCTCTGCTTTGCGCCTCCCCAAACCGGGGGCAGAACGGCCGCCCACGTCGCGGCAAGCACAGCCAAGAGAAGCCAGCTCATCGGTCACTCAGCTCGTCCGGCGTTCGTAACTCAAGCGAAGAAAAGGAACCCCACCGCTCCGTCCGCGATTGGCCGACGGAGGTCCGACCACGACAAAGTCGCCCTGAGAGTCACTCCCGCTTAGTTGGGGCTAGGGACCGAGCGGCGAATTCCCTCGACGACATAAGTGCGGAAACCATCAGGAGTCGTAACCCGCACACGGTCGCCGACTCGACGTCCCAGGACGGCTGCCCCCAACGCCGTGTCCGCAGACACGTAGCCGGGGGCCCTGATCACGAGCTCCGGAGCGTGAACGACGAACTCTTCGGTCGTGCCGTCGGCCTTGCCTCGCAGGGCGACGGCGTCGTTCAACTGAACACTTTCGGATGAAGGTACGTCCCGCAGGGGAGAGGACAACCTGGAGAGGAGCCGCGTGGCATCTTGGATCTCGCGCTGCGAGTAGTCTCTCAAGGCGATAGTGCCGAGGTGGTCAGGCTCCCCCTGCACCGCCTGGAGCATCGGGATCTCGACCTCGCGCAGGAACCTTACACGGCGCTTCAGCTCTTCTCGTGGATCACTGCCAACGGCTAGGGTTTTGATCATCTCGCCACCTCGCGATCGAACGCTTCTGCTGCCGGACGGAAGGAGAGCTCGTGCCCTCCCCACCCGTCCCAAAAAGGGAGTATGTGCTTAATGATACTAGAAAAAGATTAAGCAGAGCCAGCCGATGGATATGACGACCGGCCTCCCAGAAATAGACGACTTGATCGGAGGCCTGCAGGTTGGCGACAACGTCGTTTGGCAAACGATCGGCCCATTGGACAGGGCGATAATCCGTTCGTTCGTCACCGCGCCGTCATCGACAGGCCTCGTCTACCTCACCTTCACCGAGCCGGCAGCCGAAGTGCTCAAGAGGTTTCGCCCGCGTTGGCGCCAGCGGGATGTCTTGCTGATCGACTGCCTTGCCGCAAGGCTCGAGGAGCCTCGACGGTCAGACGAAGGGCGTCACCGGATCAGCATCGTCAGCGATCCAGGGCAGCCCCAACAGGTGGTCGAAGCGCTCAAGGATGCCGAGAGCCGCTTCGGGCCGGGAACCACGTATGTGTTCGACAACCTAACTGCCATGCAGGACCTTTGGGGGCCGGAAGAAGCCCTGAACCTGTTTCTCGAGTACTGTCCCCGGCTGTACGAACTGGGTACGGTCGCCTACTGGTTCCTTCGCAAGGAAGCTCACGATGCCTCGTTTCTTGCCCGTCTGCACCGCACTACTCAGGTCGTGTTCGACACCGGTCCCTCGAATGGGAACCACTACCTGCGTGTAGCCAAGGCGTCGGGTCGCAGCGAGTCGCTGGGGCGAATAGTCGAGTTCCGAGTGAGCGGCGACCGTTTGGAGGTTCTGCGCCAGGAGTCCCAAGAGCTGATCCGAGCCGGTGACTCGCTGAAGGCGCGCAGGCTGGCCAAAGGTATCTCTCAGGCTGAGCTGGCGCGCCGGCTGGGGATCAGCCCAAGCGCTTTGTCGCAGGCCGAGGCGGGGCTCCGAGGTCTTTCGGAAGAGACGATGAAAGCCGCGTACTCGGTGCTAGGCACGGAACGAGCAATGCCGGCACTTCCCTACACGCTTGCAAGGCGGCGTGGGAGGCGGTCCCGGAGGCTGGCTGCGGGCCTGCGTGGAGAGGAGGTAATCGAGAATGCCTCGGGACTGTCCGTGCACATCCTCGAGTTTTCACCGGGCTCGGCCGGGCGGCGGCCGCCGTTCTCGACGAAACAAAAAGAAGTGGTCGTCTTGATGTCGGGACTTCTCGAGCTGCACATCGGCGGAGCGACAGAGGTACTACAAGCGGGTGATGCAATAGTGCTCAGAAACGAGCCGGTCAGTTCCTGGTCCAACCCTGGTTCGTCCTCTGCTCGCGCCCTATGGTGCGTCCTCCCTCCCACGGAGTAGACACCGATGTTAAGCGGGACTGGTACCTCGACCGCGACCGGTCCGGCGAGCAAAGAGTTTGACCCCGAATGAGTCGATTGTGGAATTCACAGACGTCAAGGGGGTGTCGGAGTAAGGAGAGGCGGCGCCACGCCACACCCAACTCTCAGTCGGAGCTTGAGAGCGCCACGAAGGCGAGGTTTATGAAGCGACGATTCAGGGCACGTGGAAGTCGCGCCGCAACGAGAAGGGGGCTTGTATGGAAGCAAAGACGTTTGACACGCGCATCGACATCCCCTCCGAAAACAGGGCTAAGCTCATCGACCTGCTAAATGCGCGGCTGGCCGACACCTTCGACCTATTCAGTCAGGTCAAGCAGGCACACTGGAACGTCAAGGGCTCAGACTTCTGGCAGCTCCACGAACTGTACGACGAGCTTGCAACCACGCTGATTCCGCATGTGGATGAGATCGCAGAGCGTGCGACCGCCCTGGGAGGGGAGGCCCTCGGCACCTCCCGTATGGCGGCAGCGGGCAGCATCCTCGAAGAGTATCCGCGCGACTCCTACGAGAGCATGGATTCCGTGGATGCGCTCGCGGCGCGGTATGCGAGCTTGGCCAAGGCAATGCGTGACTCGGCCGACGAGGCGGAGAAGCTCGAGGACATGGACACCAACGACCTGTTGATCGAGATCAGTCGCGACCTCGATAAGCACCTTTGGTTCCTGGAGGCCCATCTACAGAAGGCTAGATAGGGCTCTTACCCGCCGGCGTCGAATCCGGCGAAGAGAGTGAGTCCCTTTGCTCGGCGCCCCAGCGCTTCCCGTCGGTAGCCGGTCGATTGGGCCTGCCCTCCTTGCTTGAGCTAACGTTCTGCCCCTTCGACTCGTCGGCTTACCCCGGGTGGATCCCCGAGGTCTTCAAGGGGGCCGACGCTGCCTATTCGCGTGATGAAGGTGAGGAGTGCTGAGGCAGAGCCAGTCGAGCCCATCCTCGGAGAATGCGACTAGCCAGTTGCACCCTCAGGCCGAAGGTGAAGGAAACGGGGGGTGACCGACCCAGCTCCTCTCATGACTGCCGCTGCCGTGCTCGTCCTGCTCGGCGTGGTGGTGAGCAAGGTTTCGACGCGGCTCGGTGTCCCGGCTTTGCTGCTGTTCCTCCTGCTCGGGATGGCGGCCGGAAGCGAGGGCCTGGGTGGGATCGAGTTCGAGGACTACGAGCTGGCCCAGGCAGTCGGCGTCGTTGCGCTGGCCTTCATCCTGTTTGCCGGAGGGTTCGACACGGACTGGAGGAGCGTCCGGCCGGTCTTAGGCCAGAGCCTGCTCTTGGCCACCATGGGAGTACTCGCGACGGCGCTGATCTCCGGGGCATTCGCATCATGGGTGCTCGGCGTGTCGCTGACGGCGGGCTTCCTGCTGGGCGCGATCATCTCCTCGACCGACGCGGCAGCGGTGTTCGCGGTCCTCCGCTCGCGAAACGTGAGCCTAAGGGGCCGGCTCCGTCCGCTGCTCGAGCTCGAGTCGGGGAGCAACGACCCAATGGCCGTGTTCCTGACACTCGGATTCGTCGAGATCCTGGCCCAGGACGGGGCCACGGTGGCGGGACTCGTGCCCCTGTTCGTGGCCCAGATGGCGATCGGTGGGGCCGCAGGCCTCGTCGCCGGGAAGGGGATGGCGATCGCGATGAATCGACTTCACCTCGAATACGAGGGCCTCTACCCCGTGGCGATGATCTCGTTCGTGCTGCTTGCGTACGGGGTGACGGCCACACTCGGGGGCAGTGGTTTCCTTGCCGTCTACATAGCCGGCCTCGTGATGGGGAATGAGCGGATAGTTCACAAGAGGAGCCTGAGCCGCTTCGCCGACGGTATCGCCTGGCTGATGCAGATCGCGATGTTCCTCGTCCTGGGGCTGCTCGTCTTTCCCTCCGCTCTCGTTGCCGTAGCCGGGCCCGCCTTACTGATCTCGGCGGTCTTGATCTTTGTGGCGCGCCCACTGGCGGCCGGGCCGCTGTTGCTCCTTACCGGATTCCGGATGAGAGAAACGCTGATGGTCTCGTGGGTGGGGCTTCGAGGCGCGGTGCCGATCGTGCTGGCGACCTTCCCGCTTGTGGAGGGGCTGCCGCAATCCGAGCTCATCTTCAACGTTGTGTTCTTCATCGTGCTCACTTCGGTACTAGTGCAGGGCACGACCATTCCCGTCGTCGCGCGCTGGCTTGGGGTGGACGCGCCGCTGGAGAGACGCCGATGGGATGTGGTGGACGCCTTGGGGGCGGGTCCCGGCACGATCCAACTGCACGAGGTTTCCGTCACCGACGGGTCTCCGGCCGCAGGGCGCCAGATCGTCGATCTCGACCTGCCCCAGGGCGCGCTGGTGGTGCTCGTTAGCCGAGATGGGGAGTTCGTCGTACCCCAAGGCTCGACCGTCTTGATGCCCGGCGATGAGGTCTTACTGCTCGCCGACGAGCAAGCGCTCGCAGTGGCGCGGTCGCGGATCGAGGTTGGGGCGGACGAGTGACCTGGGACGATCGTGGCGATGTCATCCTTGTGCGAGCGAGTGCCGGAAGTCCTTAGAGTCCAGCGGACCGACGAGGAGGGAGAGATTGGTATGAAGGTACGGGTGCGAGAGCAGCGGCTACCAGGGATCGGGCACCGTTACGACATTCAGCTCGACGATGGCCGCCACCTCTTCGTTGTTGTACAAACAGACGGCCGCCGTACAGTCGGCATCATGACGTCTGCAAGCGACAATCCCGACGTCGTTGCCATCTTGAGCCAGGATCAGGCCGTTGCAGTTGCCGCAATCTTGACCGGTGCGCGGTTCGCCATCGACACCCGCGAAGACGAGCGCATTGCCGCAGACGAGGTGGCCGTGGAGTCGATCAGTGTGGGTGAGCGTTCGCCAGCGGTTGGCCGAATGGCTCCCGACATTGCCCGCGCTTCGGGCGCCGACGTCGCTATCCTCGCGATCATCCGGGACGACGACCGGGAGTTGGTCGAAGACACGGCAACGGAACCAATCCGCGCAGGTGACCGGGTCGTCGTCGCCGTACCCCGTGACCAGCTTCAAACCCTCGTCGGCCAGCTTAGCGGCGACCGCTAGCGGGGACCTGGGCAAATACCTGAATCATTCGTAGGCCGATCCGGCCACGCGCCGGGGCGGCCAGTCTTAGAAAGTGTCCAGGGGTGAGCAGGTTGAGGCGTCGGTCGGTTGCGTCCAGCGGCGCCAAGTGCTGGTGGTGCCAGCTGTTCGGTCGATGGTCGAGGTGTTGGCGTTCCAGCAACGAGCGCTGCTTCTGCCGTCGTCATCGCACGGTCAGTGGACGAGCTTGAGGCCAACAACGCAGCCGATGATCCCTGCGAGAAGGAGCACCTTTGGCACCGACGCCGACTCCGCTCCAGTCACCATTGCGTAGGCAGCGGTGAGAACAGCGCCGATACCCACCCAGACTGCGTAGGACGTCCCCACGGGTAGGTCTCGCAGGGCGTACGCCAGGCCGCCCATGCTCAGGACGAGTGTCAGGGTGAAGACAACTGAGGGGGCCAGGCGCGTAAAACCCTCGGACTTGTCGAGGGCTGTTGCCCAGACCGCCTCCAGGACGCCGGACAGGACGAGTATGAACCAGGCCATCTCCAATCTCTCCCTCCGTGCCGTCTTGTCGCACACCGGGTACGGCACACCTCGTCCGGGAGCCTTGAGTCTGGCTCGAATCCATGGTCGCACGTTCAAGCATCGACGACGACTACACGTTAAAACGTGCCAGCGGCCAGCTGGGCCCGTCAGGGCCCCAGTACGGATACGTCGAGCAGCTGCGAGGAAGCCCGCCGCCGCCGTCGAGGAACCGGGGGATAGGGCTTACGTCTGTGAGTAGGGCAGCGGCGACGGCGGTGCTGGCGGTACAACTGTCCTGCCCAAGTGCCATAGCATGAACCGAGGCGGCCGAATAGCCGACGAATGGAACCTTCCATGTCAGATGCGATTGATCCCGAGCGGCGGCCTGCCGACGACGACTACTGCTACCTCACCACCACCGGGCGACGAAGCGGCCGGCCGCACCGCATAGAGATCTGGTACGCGGCGCACGGTGACACGCTCTACCTCCTTTCCGGCGGTGGCCGGTCCTCCGACTGGGTGCAGAATCTGTACGCCGATCCGAAGGTGCTGGTCGAGGTCGACGGCGACGTCCGTGCTGCTCGCGGCCGGATCCTCGAGACGGGTGACGAGGCTGACCGAGCCCGGTCGCTCGTGTTCGCGAAGTACGCGCCCCGGTACGCCGATGACCTCACCGGCTGGCGGGAACGAGCCCTGCCTGTCGCGATCGACCTCGCCGGAGCGTAACCGGAGCCGCAGGTGCGGTTTGTCGGCACTTCTCCAGGAGGCATCGGATCCGCGCCGAGTACTACGTGCGCCTCGAGCGCGCAGCCTCCGTTGCACGAGGGTTCGCCGGGTTCCGCGACTGGGCTCGAGCGTGACTGGCGTTTACGAAATAACCAGATCGAGCGCGACATCGCGGCTGGCAAGCTCGACCGGCTCGCCGATGAGGCAATGGCCGGCTAAACGAAAGGAGGTAGCGTTGCCGGGAAAGAGGCTCGAAGCGTTCGTCGCCGCCGCGCTGGCATTGGCTGTCGTGGCGGGTGGGTGTGGTACGTCCTCAACGAGTCCATCAGCCGAGCTCGCAGCATCGCCGACAACACGTGACCTGGAACGATTTCTCATCCGCGCCAATGAGGCACCGGGATTCTCGCCGTCCGGCAAGCCGGAGACGATCTCGGGAGTGCGGGCGTTCGTTGCCGACCTACAAGGAACGAAGGCGGACGAGCAGCGCCTGCGCGATCACGGATTCCAGGTGTTCGTCGTTCAGCCGCTTGAAGGGCCGTCCGATGCCGCAGGTGTGACAAACGTCAGCCTGTTCAGCACCGAGGAGGGGGCCGCGCGCGAGCTTCAGTACCTGCTAGGCAACATCGATAATGAGTTCCCCGGGGCCAAGATCGAACGGTTCGACGTTCCCGGGTTGTCGACTGCAACCGGCTACACCGCGGAACTGCCCGACGGAGTCAAGGTCGCAAACGTTAATTGGTCTCAAGGCCGTTGCGTCATGACGCTGGGAAGCCAACCGCCGTTCGTCGATGAATTGCGCGCAGGAGTGAGGGCGTTGTACGAGCGAACGGAGGGTACATGCCCATAGTGGTTCTGGATCGGTGACACACCGAGTACGACGGCGTGCTGCATGAGGCAGGTCGCGTTCGGTGGTCGCTGGGGAACTTGGAGCTGCAGCCGACGAGTCTCGCCGTTGGGGGACATCGGTACGATCCCATCAAGCGAGCCGACTCCTCGCGGCTGAGCTCCCAAAGTCGTTATGCCGATAGGAGATGAAGGGCCTTCTTCTTACTACCTGGGCGCTGGCTCTAGCCTTCTTTATTGCGGCGTCGGTGCTGATACCCACTCGTATCACGTATGGCGCCGGGAGCCTCCGGTGTGGGACGGCACTCAATCCTGAGACCGAAGCCGAGATGGGACCGACAGACTGCGTACGCGTCGGAGATATGAGAGTCAACGATGCCGCTCGCGCTTCTGCTCTTCTGGCCGGACTTGGGGTGGTGTGGTCACTCGCAGCTCGGCTGCTCGCAGGACGCGAAAAACTCCTGGTGACGGCTCACTTTCTTCTCGGCTCAGCTTTTGTTGTGACCCTTGGGCTCTCGGCGTACTGGATCACCGGTGCCTACGCGTTGGACTAGTGTTCTGCGGAACGGCATAACTGCCGGCTGCAACCGACCGCCGGCTGGGCGGCTGACCGGGCATCACGTTAACTAGGCTTCCGTGTGTCAGTAGATAGGGATTGGCTCGTCGGTGAGCTTCGGGCGTCCCTTTCCGCCCTGGCCTCGCCCGGCAGCGAGGCGCTCGCGACCGTCCCTGACGGTTTCGCCAAAGCAGATGAGCTCGCCATTGATTACGGCAACTTCGTGAGCGCCGTGCTGGGCAACTTTGGTGACGAGTTCTCTACGGAACAGACGGCGGTCCTTCGACGGATCGATGCGATGCTTGAGGCCATGAGCGGTGCTGAAAATGCCGAACTTTGGACCGAAGAAGCCGTCGTCAGCCACCCTAGATGGCAAGAGGTCCGCAAGGCAGCTCGAGTTGCACTCAATCGCCTGGGATGGAACGAGGATGCAAGTTAACTGCCCGCTGCAACCGGCCGCGGCCTGCGCGGGCGGCGGCTGAGCGGGCATCACGTTAGGCCGCTTCGCAATACCGCCCTCAGTAGGTAAGAGCGAAGAGAAGCCTTGTCAACGCGAGGGCGGCGCCGCGAATACCAGTTGCGTCCACACGGGTGAAGTTTCGTAGCGCCATGAGCCGCACCAACCGCTTCGGCTCCTCCGCCTGCCCGCCTCCCGTGCTCCGACGCTCGCGTAACCTTGGCGAAACCTCTACAACGTCAATGCATTGCAGGGCGAATCCTTCTCCATACTTGAATTCGAGCCCGTCAATCCCATCAGGGCCGTATGGAGCGCTCCCGATGATGACTTTCCTAGGACCTATTGGACTCGTCCAGACAAAGCAGTGCATCGCTACGTTCCTATCGGCCGAGGAGCAACGATGAACGACAGTAAGACCACGTATCGATTGGCCCTTGGCGTCGCGCTCGCAGCAGCATTCATCCTGGTCTGGCTGAGTCTTGGCGTTGGCATCATCGGGAGAGATGGCGACCCTGCCAACGTAATGTACTTCGGGGTGCTCGCCGTCGGGATCATCGGCACTCTCATCGCGCGCTTCCGACCCGGTGGGATGGCACGCGCGCTGTTCGTTACGGCCCTCGCTCAGACGTTGGTCGCTTTGATCGCCGTGTCTGCCAGATTGGGCTATCCGTGGAGCGGACCGCTAGAACTTACGCTCCTGAACGGGTTCTTCGTTGCGATGTTCGTCGGGTCGGCGTGGCTGTTTCGCCGTGCTGCGCATGGGCGACCCGAACGCACGGTATAACCGGCCGCTCCACGCACGCGCCAGCGTCTCGACCTGACACTTGCCACAGCAGCGCCCCGGATACTGGCGCACCTGACAAGGCGGCCCTAACTTGCGCCCGATCCAGCAGACTACGCCGGCGCTTTCGGGGCAGTCGGCTACCATTTCGGGTGGGCTGGGCACTGAAGCACAGGTCGTTATGCCGGCTGGGATGTGAAGTGAATTGGCGAGAACTTGATCAGTTCAGGGGTGT
>JALZBR010000256.1 GCA_030863485.1 Actinomycetota bacterium | reverse complement strand
CCGGCCGGGTCGTTGTTGAAGAACACCCAGACGTCGGCCTCCGGCCCCCAGATGTCGGCCAGTCGTCGGGCCCAAGTGCGAAGGGACGTGCGTCCATAGCAGGGCCACGGAGCCGCAGTCCCCACGTGGAACCTGAGGTAGGTCCACCCGGGGGTCGTATCCCAAAAGGGAGAGATCGGGCGCGACTCCCGATCCGCCATGCACAACGCCGCCTTGTGTTGCTCGAGCAGAGAGCGAGTCTCGTCCGAGAACCACGTGTCGTGTCGGAACTCGACTGCGACGGGGGCCCGGTTCCCGATGTTCGTGAGTGTCTCGTTCAGTGAATCCAGGTCGGCCTTCAGGTTGGGCGGCAGCTGCAACAGGACGGGGCCGAGCTTGGATCCGAGATTGGTGGCGTGCGTGAAGAAGCGTTCGACGGGCTCGGCAGATTCTTTCAAGCGTTTGATATGCGTCAGGTAACGGTTCATCTTGACCGTCATCAAGAAGTCGTCGGGAGTCCGTTCCCTCCACGAGGTGAACGTCTCCTGCTTGGGCAGCATGTAGAAGGCGTTGTTCGACTCCACCGTTTGGAACCGTTCGGCATAGAACTCGAGCCAGGACTTCTGAGGAACGGTCTTGGGGTAAAACCGCTCCTTCCAGTGTTTGTACTGCCACCCGGAGGTTCCGATGATCACCGGCATGGTCCGCCCCTACCCCGTGATGCGTTTCCTCTAAACCGCCCACGGCATCATCATTGACCTCATGCGAATGAACAAGCGTGTGGAGCCGGGGCCGGGAGAGGAATCGGTATGGGACTATCCGCGGCCCCCCCGGATCGAACCAGTGGAAAAGCGCGTACTCGTGATGTTCAACGACCACTGTCTCGCCGACTCGACGTCGGCACTTCGAGTTCTGGAGACCGCAAGCCCACCGACCATCTACATACCGCGCGCGGAGATCGACACCGACTGCCTGAAGCCTGCCGTGGGGCGCACCTACTGCGAGTGGAAAGGGTTCGCCTCCTACCTGCACGCGGTCGTGGAAGACAGAACCGTTCGCAAGGCCGCCTGGTTCTACCCGGACCCCAAGGCAGCGTTTCATCGACTGCGAGATCACATCTCGTTCTACGCCGGCCGCGTCGACGCCTGCTACATCGGCGACGAGCTCGTGGCGCCCCAGGGGGGCCGCTACTACGGGGGCTGGGTCACCAAGAACATCGTCGGGCCCTATAAGGGAGAGCCGGGCAGCGAGGGTTGGTAGGGTTTTCGTCATGAGCATCTGGGGGCGGATCAAGACACTCTTCGCGGTCAAGTCGAACAAAGCGCTCGACAGAGCGGAGGATCCTCGCGAGACGCTCGACTACTCCTACGAGCGCCAGCTGGACCTACTCCAGGAGATGCGCGGGGGCATCGCCGACGTGGCGACCGCTCGCAAGCGGCTCGAGCTGCAGGGCGAGGGCATAAAGCGCAGCGCGGAGAAGCTCGAGAACCAGGCCAAGGAGGCGGTGAGGCAGAACCGCGAGGACCTAGCCCGCGAGGCGCTGACGCGACGGGCGGCCCTCGAGAACGAGTTCGCCGATCTCAAGACGCAGCACGAGCAGCTCAAGGCCGAAGAGCAGAAGATGGTCGAGGCCGCGCGGCGCCTCGAGACGAAGATCCAGACGTTCCGGACGCGCAAGGAGACCATGAAGGCCAGCTACACGGCCGCGGAGGCGCAGACACGCGTCGGCGAGGCGGTCTCCGGCATCTCGGACGAGATGGGCGATCTGGGCCGTTCCATGCAGCGAGCCGAGGACCGCATCCAGGAGATGCAGGCGCGCTCGTCGGCGATCGATGAGCTCGCCGCAACGGGAGCCCTCGAGGATCTCTCGGGCTCCAGCGATCGCATCCAGGCCGAGCTCGACGCGGCCGTGGCCGACTCACAGGTGGACTCCGAGCTCGAGCGTCTCAAGAAAGAGCTCGGCGCCGGGTCCTAGGCTCCGCGGGCTGTTCTGTCCCGAGCCGAGCTAGAGAGGCCCCCCGCCCCTACAATCCAAGACATGCGGCGCTTTCTGGCAACACTTGCAACCGCCTCGCTCTTGTTCTCGCCCCTGCCCGCTCTCGGGGGGGACGGTTATTCGTGGCCCGGCGATGCTCCCTACTCGGTCCCCAAGCAGAAGATGACCGATGCCCTCGAATGCCATAGCGGAAATCGGCTCAGCCGACACGGCGCCGGTGCGCTGAACGGGCGCGGCCGCAAGCACCCCGTCCTGCTCGTCCACGGCACCTTCGTGAATCGCGAGACGAATTGGAAGTGGAACTACTGGGAGACCCTGCACGAGAAGGGATGGGAGGTGTGCTGGGTCAACCTCCCGAACGGGTCCCTCGGCGACATCCAGGTGAGCTCCGAGTACGTGGCACATGCGCTGAAGCTCATGCACAGAGCCAGCGGCGAGAAGATCGACGTGCTCGGACACAGTCAGGGTGGCCTCCAGCCGCGCTGGGCGATCAAGTGGTTCGCCGCCGGACGCTTCGTCGCCGACTACATCGCCCTCGCCACTCCGAATCACGGCACCAGCGTGTCGAACGATTCGGCCAGCAACGGCAGATGCTTCGAATCCTGCTGGCAGATGCGACGGAACTCGAATTTCCTCGGAGCGTTGAACCGGACCACGGAGACGCCGGGGCCGATCTTCTACACCAGCATCTACACGCAGACCGACGAGCTGGTCCAACCCACAGGGACCCAGGCGCTGAAGGGCGCGAGCAACATCTTGATCCAGGACGTCTGTCCGGGTCGCTCTCCCGACCACGTGCTGATAGCCGGGGACTACGTCACCTGGGTGCTGGTCAGAGACGCACTTCTGAGCCCGGGGCCGGCCGATCCCGAGGTCGTCGAGACCGCGGACTGCTCCCGACTGGCAATGCCGGGCTCCGAGACGCCTCCTGCGGAGGCATACGAGATGGTCGAGTACGACGACGACGATTCCGCCGACCGGGAACCTCCGTTAAAGAGATACGCGCGGCCCTAGTACCCGGAATCGAAAAAAAACTAGCCCGAGTCTCCGATCGCCCGGACCAGGCTGACGCTCCCGGTGGACGAGTCGGTGAGGTCGATCTGGGTGTCATCCGTCGCCGTGGCATCGGCCGCGTTCGCATCGACTTCGAGCAGACCGCGTTCTGCGATTGGGAACAGCGCCCTCAACACGAAGAACTCGGACAGATCGGCCTCGCGCGCTACGGCTTCGACGGTCCTGCGTCCGTCGAGGAAGGCGAGCAGGGACCACTGGGCGCGGGTGAGCGTGATCTCCCGGATGTGCTCGGGCGGAGATGCCCCAAGGGTGAGGATCGACCTCTCCGACGGTATGACCTCCGAGATGATGGCCAGCTCGCTTCTCCGCTCGTCGGCTGCAGCCAGGAGGTCCTCGACGGCCAGCGACAGGTTGGATCCGGTTGGTGTCGCTTCGCCCGGCGTCCAGCTGAAGTCGCCCAGATCCCTTCTCAGTACCTCGAAGGCCGCCTCTTCGACGAGACGTCTCGGATCGTTCTCGAGTGCTCGCGCGCTTCCACGAAGGAGGTCGGTCTCCACGTGGTCGACGCGGCCCTCGCGAAAGAAGAACCTGCCGAACCCCGCCGGCCTGTTGATCATGAGCTCGCCGCTGTTCTCGGCGCGCGAAACGAGCCAGAAGATGTCCTCCAGGCTGAAATCGTCGAGCGACCCTCTAAGCATTCCGCCCTCCCGTGGCTGTGCGCGTTCCGCCGTTGTTTTCCATATTTCTCCAATGATGCCAGACGGTGGCCCCTCGCGTAAGGGACGAGGCTAGAGCGCGAAGAAATAACTCTAGATGGGTTGCGCCGGCGAGACAAACGGCGCCGCGCGCGCAACAGTCAGTCGAGGTCGGGAAGGCCCTCGAACGTCGTCGATGCCTCTGCGTAGAGACGTCTGGGAATCCGGCCCGCGCGGAACGCCAGACGGCCTCCCTCGACGGCCTTACGCATCGCCTCCGCCATCAGCGCCGGCTCGCGCGCGCGCGTGACCGCGCTCGCGAGGAGCACTGCGTCGCACCCAAGCTCCATCGCTATTGCCGCGTCCGATGCCGTCCCGATGCCGGCGTCCAGGATGATCGGGACGTTCGCCTGCTCGACGATGATCCTCAGGTTGTAGGGATTGCGGATGCCCATGCCGCTGCCGATGGGCGAACCAAGTGGCATGACCGCGGCACACCCGAGTTGCTCGAGCCTTCGGGCCAAGACGGGGTCGTCGTTCGAGTAGGCCAGGACGGTGAAGTCATCGTCGATCAGGGTCTCGGCGGCGTCGAGGAGCTCGACGGGGTCGGGCAGAAGGGTCCGGTCATCGGCAATGACTTCGAGCTTCACCCAGCTCGTGTCGAACGCCTCCCGTGCCAACCTGGCGGTCGTGACGGCGTCCGCGGCCGTGAAGCATCCCGCCGTGTTCGGGATGCAACGACACCCGGCGCGCTCGATCACGCCCATGATGGATCCCTGAGCATCGGGATCGACCCGCCTCAGCGCGACGGTGGCCAACTCGGCCCCCGAAGCCACCAGCGCCGACTCGAGGGACTCCAGGCTGCGCGCGCCGCCGGTCCCGACGATGAGGCGCGAAGAGAAAGTCTCGTCCGCTAACTCGAGTGGATCGTCCATCACCCACCTCCGATCGCATGCAGGACCTCGATGCGGTCGCCGTCCGACAACCTCGTCGCGACCCACTCGGTCCGTGGGACCACTTCACCGTTGACGGCGACGGCAGTGCCTCTCTGAGCGCGGCCCGGCGCAACTCGATCAACCAAAGATGCCACGGTCGCGCGGTCGTCGGCGTCGAGGCTGGAGCCGTTCACGATCAGCTTCACGAGGCGACCCGTTCTCCTTCGAAGCGCCGGGGCGAAAAAGGTGTCAGTTGCGCCGGAGCGCGGTCGGAGCTCAAGAGCTCGGCCATGAGGTCGGACGTGATCGGGGTCAACAGGATCCCGTTCCGGAAGTGGCCCGTGGCCGCAAAGAGACCCGGGATCGACGTTGCACCCAGGGCCGGTGCGTTGTCCGGGGTCGCCGGTCGCAGGCCACTGGTGACCTCGGTGAGCTCCATCTCTGCGAGATCCGGGACGACCTCGACAGCGTCGCGCAGCAGCGCGTGGACCCCGCCAACAGTGACCGTTCGATCGAAACCCTGTTCCTCAACCGTGGCACCGACGACGACCCGGCCATCCCCGCGGGGAACCGCATAGAAGTCGATGCCTCTGACGACGTGCGACGGCCCGCGGGAGTGCCGTCGGGCGCGCAGGTGCAGCAACTGACCCTTGACCGGACGCACCGGTGGGAGAACACCACGGGCCAGGCCCTCGATCTGGTTGCTCCAGGGGCCCGCCGCCACAACGACCCTGTCGGCCCGGATGCGCTCGCCGCCGCAGAGAACGATGCCGTCGGCTAAACGGTCTCCCGACACCTCGTCCACCCGATCTCTGGTGAACGCGACCCCGGATGCTTCACACGCCGCGACCAGCGCCGCCACCAGGGCCCGATTGTCCACCTCGTGATCGCCGGAGACGAAGATGCCGCCGCGCACCGAGGGAGCCAGCGCCGGCTCCAGCTTGCGGCACTCCCTGCTCCGGAGCCTCTCGGTCGTCAGACCAAAACGCTTCTGGAGTGCGAAGACCTCGCCCAGCGCGGCGTTGTCGTCGGCATCGCGGGCCACGAGCAGGGTCCCCGTTTGCCGGAACCCGACTGCGAGACCGGAGGCAGCCTCTAGCTCCTCTGCCCACGAGGGCCACCGGTCGGCCGAGGCCAGATTGAGCCGCAGAAGGTCTTCTTCGCCCGGGTGGACCTCCGTCACCGGAGCCAACATGCCCGCCGCCGCCCAGGACGCGCCGCGCCCCGGCTCGTCGTCTGCAACGAGCACGCTGAGGCCTCCGAGAGCGCTGCGCCAGGCGATCGAGAGACCGATGGCGCCCCCGCCGACGATCGCGAGGTCGTAGGCGCGCTTCATCGGGTGATCTCGGTGGTGGTACTTCGGAACAACAGGCCTCCCCACGGCGGCGTTACCCGCATCGGGTCATGTGGGTCGCAAGCGGCCTCAGCTCGCCTCTCAGCCCGGTGCCCCGAGCTCCCCAGCACTCTGAAGACCAAGTATAGGAGCGAGGAACAGGTTCCCCGGCGTGGGGGGTTAGCGGGAGGCCGCGGGCGCTACGAACGAACGCAAAACCGAATCCGGGGTCAGGCTGAGCTTCTTCTCGAGGTGGACGATCGTTCCCTCCTCGGGACGAGAGAGGAACCGAACCTTGTCCACCAGAGCCTTCATGAGCTGAATGCCACGGCCGCTTTCGGCGGTATCGGGAGCCTTCGGTGCCAGCCCTTCGTGATCGAATCCCTGTCCGGTATCCGTAACCCGGATCTCGCACATCTTTTCGTTCACCTCGACGGCAACCTCGTACTCCTCTTGGCCGGTCGAATGTTGCAGAACATTCGTGCAGGCTTCCGTCACGGCGATCTCGATATCACTGAGGCAGTCGTCTTCGACGCCCAGGTTCTCCATCGAGCTGTGAAGGAGGTGTCTTACGACCGGGACGCTCGCCCGATCGCGCGGCAGGCACAACGTGAACACGATGGTCATAGGACACAGATTCCCGTCCACAGCGCTCCTGAAACACGGTGCGTGACGATTTCCGCGCCCTCAGTGTCGTTTGAGTACTCTCCGCATTCGATCGAGAGCAATCCGTGTCTGGTCTGCCGTGACGTCCCGGTGAGTGACGAGACGCATCTGATGACCCGGGAACCCGAGGGTCAGGATCCCGTCCTTGCGCAGCTCCTCCGAGAACTCGGGCGCGGTCGTGCCCAGCGGACGAAGGTCCAGATAGACCATGTTGGTCTGCACGCGCTCGAGGACGACCGCCTCTGGATGGACCTCGGCAAGACCCTCCGCTAGCATCCGAGCGTTGGCGTGATCCTCGGCCAGCCGATCGATCCCGCTCTCGAGAGCGACGCGGGCCGCTGCGGCGAGGACGCCGACCTGGCGCATGCCGCCACCGAGCCGCTTGCGCAGCCGCCTGGCCTCGGCGATGCGATCCGCCGTGGACACGACCATCGATCCCACCGGGGCCCCCAGGCCCTTGGAGAAACAGAAGCTCACCGTGTCCGCGCACTCGGCCCACTCGCGAGCCGGCGTGCCGGTTGCCACCGCTGCGTTGAAGAGCCGGGCCCCGTCCAGGTGGACGGCCACCGAGCGTTCGTCGCAGATCTTCGCGATGGCCCGTGCCTCGTCGATGGGGAAGATCGCTCCGCCGGCGGCGTTGTGAGTGTTCTCGATGGCTACGACCGCGGTGCGGGGGTTGTGCTCGTTGCCGGGTCGGATGGCGGACGCCACCGACTCGGCGGGAAGAACGCCGTTAGGTCCCTCGAGAGGCCGCATCATCAAGCCGAGGTGGGCCGCTACCGAGCCACCTTCGTAGTGCAGGAAATGGGCCCCGGTGTGGCATACGACCTCGTCGCCGGGACGAGCCAGGGCCCCGAGCGCAACCTGGTTACCCATCGAGCCCGTGGGCACGTAAAGGCCCGCCTCCTTGCCCAGCAGCTCGGCGGAGTACTCCTGGAGGGAGTTGACCGTCGGGTCGTCGCCGAAGACATCGTCCCCGACCTCGGCCTCGGCCATGGCGCGCCGCATCTCGGGCGTTGGTCTCGTGACGGTGTCTGAACGGAGGTCGATGGTCTCGGGCATTGGCTCAGGATAAGGGTCGGTCGGGCTCTCGCTGCCCACCCCTATCCGAAGAAGACCTCGGCCGTCTGATAGAGCTCCGGGTCCAGAGTCTTGAGCACGCCAACCCCCTCCTCCAGGTCGACTCTCTCGATAGAGGTTCCCCTCAAGGCGACCATCTTCCCAAAATCGCCTTCGGAGGCCGCGTCGATTGCCTCGATGCCGAAGCGGGTGGCCAGGACCCGATCGTACGCGGTGGGCGTTCCACCGCGCTGGATGTGGCCGAGGATCGTGACGCGGGTCTCGTAACCAGTTCGCTCTTCGATCTCGCGCTCGAGGGCGACCCCGATCCCGCCCAGCCGCACGTGACCAAAGGCGTCTCTCTCCTCGGTCTGCAGGGTCTCCGCACCGGCGGCCGGGGTGGCTCCCTCTGCCACGACGACGATCGAGAAGGTGTGGCCTCCTCCGTGGCGATGACGGATGTGCTCGCAGACCTCGTCGATGTCAAATGGTTTCTCGGGAACGAGGATCGCGTCCGCGCCCCCAGCGATGCCGGCATAGGTAGCGATCCACCCCGCGTGACGACCCATGACCTCGAGCACGATGACGCGGTTATGCGACTCCGCCGTCGAGTGGAGCCGGTCGATCGCGTCGGTGCAGATCTGGACGGCCGTCTGGAAGCCGAAAGTGAAGTCGGTGGCGGAGAGATCGTTGTCGATCGTCTTCGGCACGCCCACGACGTTCACGTCTTCGGACCTGAGCTTGTTGGCAACACCGAGGGTGTCCTCGCCTCCGACGGCGATGAGGCAGTCGATGCGCTCTCCCTGGAGGCTTTCGTGAACGCGCTCGACCCCGCCCTCCTCTTTGAACGGGTTGGTGCGTGAGGAACCCAGGATCGTTCCCCCTCGGTGCAGGATCCCCGAGGTGTTGTCGGGCGTGAGCTGGTTCGATCTGTTCTCGAGGACCCCTCGCCACCCGTCTCGGTAGCCGACGATTGCGTGGCCGTAGACGTTGACGCCCTTGCGAACCACGGCCCGTATGACCGCGTTGAGGCCCGGACAGTCACCTCCGCCCGTCAGGATCCCGATTCGAGCCACCCGCCACTCCCTTCCGTCGGACACCTCGGTCGCGGCCCATCATCCCAAAGGCGGCGCCCCGAACAGCTCAATCCAGTCCCTTGGTCGACCGACAACAAAGGCATGGGAGGCATAGGCCGATCGATCCGCCGCGCCCTTACTGCGGGCGCAGTTCTTGCCGTCGCCGCGACGGCCCAGACGGCCGCGGCCAATGACGTCGAGGCTCTGAGGGCCGAGGCCCAGGCGGTCGCGGACGAGATCACCGCCATGGGCGAACGCCTCGGGGAGCTCGAGGAAGAGCGACGAGAGATCCGAGACGAGATGGACGAGGCGAATGCCGAGATCGCCGAGCTCGAGCTGGCTCAGGCGGAGACCGACGACGTCTACGAAGACGCCCTCGAGCGCTTCGAAGCCCGCGCCGTCGAAACCTACAAGGGCGGCTCGAGCGCCCAGCTATCCCTGCTGTTGTCGGCAGAGACCCTCACGCAGCTCGAAACGGTTGCACACGCAATGGAGGAGGCCGCCGCTCTCGACCAGGAGACGCTCGACGCCCTGGTCGAAGCCAAGGCCCGCGCGGAGGAAGCCGAGGCCGACCTCGAGGACCGCCGCTACGAGCTGGTGGCCGCGGCAGAACGAACCGAGGCGCTGGCACAAGACGTCCAGGAGACGGTTGCGGAACGGGACCGGGTCCTGGCCGAGCTCAACGACGAGATCGCCGCTCTCGAAAAAGAAGCGAGACGCGAGGCCCGCGAGGCAGCGCGGGAAGCGGCCGAGAAAGCCGAACAAGCCGTTCTGGAGGAGGCTCCGGAGCTGGGCGAAGTGCCCCGCACGCCGCCGAACACCACGTGGGGCGTGCACTCCCCCGACCGCCTCGTGGGAACGGGACCCACCGCCGGCATTCCCGAGAT
Source organism: Actinomycetota bacterium (assembly GCA_030863485.1). The sequence continues at coordinate 8,628 of JALZBR010000256.1, read as the reverse complement.
GTTCGCCACCACCGGCGTCTCCTTCGAGGGAGAGGCGTCCTGGTACGGGCCCGGCTTCGAGGGCAACACGACGGCCAACGGCGACATCTTCGACTCACGCCTCTACACCGTCGCCAGCAAGACGCTTCCCTTCGGCACCTACCTCTACGTGACGGCAAATGGGCGCGGGGTCGTGGTTTACGTAAACGACCGGGGGCCTTACGTAGGCGACCGCATCCTCGATCTGAGCCACGCGGCCGCGCAGTCCATCGGGATCTCAGGCGTGGGATGGGTGCGCGCCGAGATCATCGTGAAGCGTTAGTCCGACACCCCGAGTCAAGGGTCTTTGCTAGATAGACCTTCGTGCCGGCGACCCCCGCCTCTATGTCCACCTCGTCCATGAGGTCGCGCATGATCCCGAGTCCCAACCCCCCGGCCTGCAGGTCTTCCACCTGCGTGGCTCCGGGGGTCCTGGAGGGGTGACGGGCCCGGGACCACCCCTCGGTCGAGTAGTCCTCGATGTGGAAGTGGGCCTTGCCCTGGTCGATCGACCAGGCGAGCAGCGGAGGCCTCTCGTCACGGCTGCGGGTACGACCGTGGATGAGTGCGTTCGTGCAGGCCTCGGTCACGGCAACGAGACAGTCGAAAAGGAGTGACGGGTCGGCGCCCACGCGCTGCATGTCGGCCCGGATGCGTCTCCGGGCCTCGGACACGCTAGCTTTGTCGCTCAGCGAGAAACTTTCCAACCTTGCCTGCCTGCCTTGTCCGGAGGTCTCATGCCGCAGCACGTGATGTCCATCGATGCCGGTACGACCGGCATCAGGGCCTTGGTCGTCGCGGCTGACACCACCGTGACGGCCTCGGCCTACTCGGAGTTCTCCCAGTCGTACCCAGAGCCCGGCTGGGTTGAACACGATCCGGAAGAAATCTGGACAATTACGGCAGATGTCATGAGGGAAGCCCTCCAGAAGTCGGGCATCGGCCCTGGCGACCTGGGGGGGATCGGGATAACCGACCAGCGGGAGACGACCGTTCTGTGGGACCGGGCCACGGGGCGGCCCGTGGCTCCCGCCATCGTGTGGCAGGACCGACGCACGGCCCCCATCTGCGAGCGGCTGAAGGCGGACGGGCTCGAGGATGAGATCCGGCGCCGCACCGGGCTCGTGCTCGACCCCTACTTCTCCGGGACCAAGATCATGTGGCTGCTGGACGAGATCGACGGCCTGCGCGCCCGGGCCGAGGCCGGGGAGCTCGCGTTCGGGACGATCGACTCGTGGCTCATCCACAAGCTCACGGGCGGGGCGGTCCACGTGACCGAGCCCTCGAACGCCTCTCGGACCTTGCTCTACTCACTCGAGGAGCGCACGTGGGATCCCTGGGTCCTCGACGCCCTGGACATCCCGGCCAGGTTGCTCCCGGACATAAAGCCCACGAGCGGCACCTTCGGCGAGACCACGAAAGATCTCCTCGGGGAGCCGGTTCCGGTATCGGGCGTGGCCGGCGACCAGCAAGCTGCCTTGTTCGGCCAAGCGTGCTTCGAACCGGGGATGGTCAAGAACACCTACGGAACGGGTTCGTTCGTGCTCATGAACACGGGATCGGAGCCCACGACGTCTCGTCACGGTTTGCTGACGAGCGCCGCGTGGCAGATCGAAGACACCGTGGAGTACGCGCTAGAGGGAAGCATCTTCGTGACCGGCGCGGCGATCCAGTGGATGCGCGACGGCCTCGGCGTGATCTCCCAAGCAAGCGAGACCGGCCCTCTCGCCGAGTCGGTCCCGGACACCGGAGGGACCTACCTCGTCCCGGCGTTCGCGGGATTGGGAGCACCGCACTGGGACCCCTACGCGCGCGGAGCGTGGCTCGGCCTCACGAGAGGGACGACGAAGGCCCACCTCGCGCGCGCCGTGGTCGAGTCCATGGCGTATCAGACGCGAGACGTCGTCGACGCGATGACCGCAGACGCGGGCAAGGCGCCCATCGAGCTGCGGGTGGACGGCGGGGCCAGCGTCATGGACGTCCTCTGCCAGATCCAGGCCGACCAGCTCGGCACCGTGGTCCGGCGACCGGCCAATCTCGACACGACCGCCCTGGGGGCCGCGTACCTGGCGGGGCTCGCGACAGGGGTTTGGAAGAGCCGGTCGGAGATCCACGATCGCTGGACCGCCGAGGCCGAGTTCGAGCCCCGGGTGTCGCGCGACGAAGCCGACTCGGCACACGAGGGATGGCGGCGAGCGCTCGAACGCGCCCGTGACTGGGCCGAGCATTGAGGCGGTTGATCGTTGTCTGCTTAGCGGGATGCATCCTCTTCGCCGGCTTCGTCTCCCCCGCTGCTGCGGCCCCCTGGCGCCCGGACAAGCGCGCGGCGTTGGAGTATCTGTCGCAGCGCAGCGGGTCGGTGTCGTTCGCGGCGGTCAACGAGAGCGGCACGATGTGGGGTCACCATCGTCACAGAACGGTCGAGGCGGTGAGCGTCTTCAAGGCGATGCTCCTGGCAACATATCTGCGCATGTCGTCGGTTCGAGGCAGGCGGCTGCACGATACCGACCGCGATCTCCTGGGCCCGATGATCAAGTGGTCGGACAACACCGCGGCCTCCAGAATCCGTGACGTCGTCGGCCACGCTCGCATTCGCCGACTGGCAAGAGACGCCGGCATGAGGCGCTTTCGCGTCGTTCGGCCCTGGGGGCTGAGTCAGATAACGGCGCGCGATCAAGCTCGGTTCTTCTTCCGCTTCGAGCGCTACGTTCCCAACCGTCACGAGGACTACGCGCGCTACCTGCTTGCGCACATCGTGCCCGGTCAACGGTGGGGCATGGCCGACTTCGCAGACGACCGGATGCCTGCCTGGAAGATGTTCTTCAAAGGGGGCTGGGGGTCGGGGACCGGGCGATGGAGCCACCAGGTTGCTTTCTTCGAAAAGAACGGGCGCAGGATCGCGCTGGCCATCTTGACCGAGCACAGCCCGAGCCATGCGTACGCCAACCGCACCATGCGCGGTGTCGCGCGCCGTCTACTGCGGACCCGATGAACGAGGAGTTCGTGCGGACCCTCGAGTTCGAAAAGGACATTGCCAGAGCAGCCAGTACCCTGGTTCGGGACGTCGGTGTCGGAACGCTCTACGTCAACTCGGACCTCCCTGGAGTTTGGGACCGCAACTTCCTGCGCCTCGACGAACGGGCGAGCGCGCACACCGCCGAGTACCTGGACGGCCTCGTGGAGGAGCTACTCGGCGCGGTCGGCGCCAAGCACAGAAAGATCTACGTCGCCGAAGATCACGTGACTCCCGAGATGCTGGCCGGCTTCACGTCGTTCGGCTGGGAGCGTTCGCTCCTCGCGACGATGGCGCACCGGAACCGCGGTTTTCGCTCCGATCTCCAAGTCAACGAGGTCGACGCCGATGCTTACGCGCCTTTCGAAAGAAAGTGCCTGGACGAGTCACCTCCGTCCGACGTGAGTGTCAAAGAACAGATCGTGTCCCTGGTGCCGCTCATGCATCGGGCCGCGCGGGGGCGGTTCTTCGTAGTCAGTGAGGAAGGCGAGATGGTCGCCGGATGCCACCTCTACTCCGACGGCGAGGTCGCCCAGGTCGAAAACGTCACCACTCTGGAAACCTATCGGGGCCGAGGCCTGGCCAGCGCGGTGGTGGCTCGGGCCGTCGACGAGGCCATCGCGGAAGGCAACTCGCTGACCTTCCTGCTCGTCGACGACGGCGGCGGACCCAAGACCCTCTACGAGAGGATCGGCTTCGAGACGATCGGGCGCACGGTCGAGCTATTCCGCGAACCGCCCAACGAGGCGGCTAGCTAGCCGGCGAGGATCTCCTCCGAGAGATCGATGTCGTCCACCGGAGCCGTCGACTCGGGCAGGGGTACGACCGGGGTCCGGGATGCGTACTCGTCTTTGTACTCCTGGCCCGATAGCTGCATGATCTCGTACATGATCTCGTCGGTCACCGACCGGAGCACGAGCCGATCGGTTTCCTTGCCGGCGTGACGGGTCACCTCTATTGGTTGTCCGAAGCGCACGTGGACCGGCAGGCGACCGGTCAATCGGGGGAACTTGGCGTTCTTGGGCTGGACCTTGTCGGTGCCCAAGAGGCCACAGGGGATGATCGGCGCACCGGCCGTGAGGGCAAGCCTGGCGACTCCCGTGCGACCCCGGTGCAAGTAACCGTCCGGCGAGCGCGTCCCCTCCGGGTAGATACCGAGCAGCTTCCCGTCCTTGAGGACGCCCAGGGCTATCTCGAGCGAGCGCTGCGACTTGGCCCCGCCCTCACGCTCGGTGGGGATCTGACCGACCATGTTGAAGAACCACGCCGTCTTCCAGTTCTTGAAGTAGTCGGCCTTCGCCAGATAGGTGACTTTTCGACGGGGCACGCTAAGCGGGATGAAAAGGAATCGAGGAACGACAGGTGGTTCGCGGCGATGATGGCCGGACCCTGCTTGGGCAGGTTCTCCAGACCCTCGATGCGGATCCTGTAGATCAGCTTCAGAATCGGCTTGAGAATTGCCTTGATGACCCAGTACACGAAATGACAGCCCTCTCTTCCCCTCGACGATGATAGAGAATCTGTCACCATCCGACCGTTCGCAGGTGACGAGCGTTACAGCAAATGCCCGAGGAGGCAAGGTGAGCAAGATCGAGGTCCTCGAAGGAGCGGATGCATTCACCCTCGAAGGGGGCTCGACGGGGGCTCTCCTCGTCCACGGGTTCACCGGCAGCCCCCAGGGCATGCTGGCCCTCGGCCAGCATCTGAACCAAGCGGGCGTCACGGTGGTGGCTCCGCGACTCCCCGGACACGGCACCTCCTGGGAGGATCTCGGCACCCGGACCCACGAGGATTGGTCGGGCGCAGTGGAGGAGGCCTTCGACGATCTGGTCGCGAGATGCGACGAGGTCTTCGTGGTGGGCCTGAGCTTCGGCGCCTCGTTGTCGATCGACCTGGCCGCGCGCCGCAGGGGCCGGGTGGCGGGCCTCGTGCTGCTGGCCAGCTATGTGATCACCAAGGATCCGCGCAGGTTCTTCGCCCCTGCGATCAGGTTCGTGCTCCAGTCGCTCCCGGGGGTGGCCAACGACATAGCGGATCCAGAGATGCGCGAGATCGCATACGACAGGATCCCGACGAAGGCCGCTTACTCGATGCTCCAATTCACCCGACGAGCGCGCCGGGCACTTCCGTCGGTGACGTGTCCGACTCTCATCATCCATTCTCGTAACGACCACACCGCCCACCCCGACAATGCCCAGGTGATCTACGACGAGCTCGGCACGACGGACAAGGAGATCGTGTGGCTCGAGCGCTCCTACCATGTGATCACGGTCGATCTCGAACGCGAGCAGGTCTACGAGCGGACCCTGGCCTTCATCAAGGAGAACGCGCGACATGGCCTCTGAGACCTTCACCCTCGAGGGACACATACTCGACACCCTCGTCCTGGCCAATGCCCTAGACGAGATCCTCGAGCGGGGAGCTAGATACGACCTCCTGGAGCTCAACATCGGCGTGAAGCGAGAGGACCCCTCCTTCGCTCGCATAAGGGTCACCACCGATTCCGACGAAGAGATGACCAAGCTCATCGCGCGTCTCGAGTCACACGGCGCCAACCCCGATTCGGTCGAGGACGCAACACTCGCCGAGGCGGACACAGACGGCGCGTTCCCACCAGGTTTCTATTCGACCACCAACCTCGAGACCGAGGTCCGGGTCGATGGCAGGTGGCTGCGGGTCGTCCGTCCCGAAATGGACTGCGGGATCGTGGTGCAAGAGGGCCGGGCGCGGACGGTCCCGATGGGCGAGGTGCGAAGGGGCATGTCGATCGTCATGCGAGGCCTCGGCATCCGAGTGCTGCCTCTGGGCGAGGACGCGACCGGCTCGAAGCAGGACTTCGAGTTCATGTCCTCCGACGTTTCGAGTGAGAAACCCAAAGCGCTGCTGGTCGAGCGCGTCGCGGAGCAGATGCGTGCCGTCAAGGCCGAGGGCAAGCGCATCCTGTGGGTCGCCGGCCCGGCATGCGTCCACACCGGATCGGCCCCCGACATGAGCGCTCTGATCCGGGCCGGCTACGTCGACGCATTGTTTGCAGGCAACGGCGTGGCGGCGCACGACATCGAATCGAACATCTATGGGACCAGCTTGGGCGTGTACCTCGCGCAGGGAAACGCCGCCGAGCACGGTCACGAGCATCACATCAGGGCGATCAACGAGCTCCGACGGCACGGGACCTTCAAAGCGGCGATCGACGCAGGCGTGTTCGGCGACGGGATCGTCTACCACCTGGTCACTAAGGGATGCGACTACCTCTTCGGCGGCAGCGTGCGCGATGACGGCCCACTTCCGGAAGTCGTGACCGACATGCCGGAGGTGCAGGCGCGCTTGCGCGACATCATCTGGGGCAAGGACGACCAGGACCTGATCGGCTATTGCATCGTCGTGGGGACCATGCTCCACGGGATCGCGACCGGCAACTGCCTGCCGGCCTCCGTGCCGCTCGTGTGCGTCGACATCAACCAAGCCACGGTCACCAAGCTCATGGACCGGGGGTCGTGGCAGTCGCTCGGGATCATCACCGACGTCGGATTGTTCATCCGCGCGCTCGCGGCACGGCTTGCTGCAGATGAGATCTCGGATCCGTCGGCCGACGCCGCAACCAGGACGGCGGGGTCGCGCACCAGACGCTGACGCGCCCGCCCCCGTCTAGGAGCGGAGCGAAAGCCGATCGTGCAGGATGTCTTCGAGCGTGGGCGCCGACGCCTCTTCCAGTTCGTAGCTTGCGCGCACCGCGGGTTTCTGGATGTCGCACACCTGGCGCAGGTCGATCGGGGTCGCGATCAGAACCACATCTGCATCGGACGAGTTGATGGTCGTGGCGAGCTCTTCCCGCTGAACGCGCGAGTACCCCATCGCCGGCAGGAGCGCCCCAATGTGCGGATAGCGCTCGTAGACACCGGCGATCGAGCCGACCGCCCAGGGACGGGGATCGACGAGCAGAGCGCCCTCCTTACGGGCGGCCACCACGCCGGCCCCGTAACCCATCTCGCCGTGGGTCAGCGTGGGACCATCCTCGACCACCAGGACCTTCTTGCCGGCGAGCTCGACGTCTTCTTCGACCGTGATCGGTGAGCGAGCCTCGACGATCTCGGCCTTCGGGTTCGTTGCGGCGATGGTTGCGCGCAGCGTCGTGACGTCCTCCGGCGCGGCGGAATCCACCTTGTTTATGACGACCACGTCGGCCATTCGCAGGTTCGCCTCGCCCGGATGGTAGGAGGTCTCGTGGCCCAGCCGGAGTGGGTCGGCGACAGTGATGTGGACGTCGGGCTTGTAAAACGGCAGATCGTTGTTGCCTCCGTCCCAGATCACCACGTCCACGTCTTCCTCGGCCTTGCGCAGGATCTCCGCGTAGTCGACGCCCGCATAGACGATCGAGCCGTTGGCCAGGTGAGGCTCGTACTCCTCGCGCTCCTCGATCGTGCAGTCGGCAGCCAGGAGGTCCTCATAGGTCTCGAAGCGCTGAACGGCCTGGCTCACGAGGTCCCCGTACGGCATGGGATGGCGGACCACGGCGACCTTCTTGCCGGCGGCGCCCAGGATGCGGGAGACAGCCCTCGTCGTCTGCGACTTCCCGCTTCCCGTCCTTACCGCGCAAACGGCAACAACGGGCAGCCGGGAAGAGACGAGTGTCGAGCGGGGGCCGAGCAGCGTGTAATCCGCTCCGGCCGCAAGAGCGCGCGAGCCGAGATGCATAACCGTGGAGTGGCTCACGTCGGAGTAAGCGAAGACGACCTCTTCTACCGACAGCTCTTCTATGAGCTCCTCGAGAGATTCCTCGGGATGGATGGGGATGCCTTCGGGATAAAGGGGGCCGGCCAACGCGGGCGGGTAGATGCGCCCTTCTATGCCAGGGATCTGCGTTGCGGTGAAGGCAACGACCTCGGAGGACTCGTCCGCTCGGTACCGGACGTTGAAGTTGTGGAAGTCACGTCCGGCGGCTCCGACGATGAGAACGCGGCGCCGGCCGGAGGGGTGTGTATCCATCGAGACCGGACAATACACGGCTACTCTGTCCCGATGGGAAACAGGAAGCTGACCAGAAGAGGCTCCGAGCGCAGGGAGCAGGTCATGGAGGCCGGCTACCGCCTCTTCGCCGAGCAGGGCTATCACGGGACGACCGTCGGCGACGTCTGCGACGCCATCGAGGTCGGCAAGGGCGTCTTCTACTGGTACTTCCCGTCCAAGGAAGCTCTGTTCTCTGAGCTCCTCCAGACCTCCCTGCTCGAGCTGCGCCGTGCCCAGCAGCTGGCCATCTCGGACGTCGAGGACCCGGTCGCCCGGATCGAGCATGGCATCAGGGCCTCGATCGAGTTCTTCAGGGCCAACCCGGGCTTCCTCTCGCTCAGCCGCACGGCGGCGCGCTATGAGGAGTTCGCCGGCTTCGTGGCCCGGGGGCAGGAGATCGTCGTCTCCGACACCGCAACGCACATCAAAGAAGGAATGGCGAGCGGTTCCATTCGTCACGGGGACCCGGACCTAATGGCCCACGGCATCCTGGGGGCCACGCTGCACTTCGTCGAGACCTACTTCGGAACGGACGCGGACGCGGTCGAAGACAGGCCGCAACTGGCCGACGAAGCCGTCGCGTTCTGCGTGAC
>JALZBR010000228.1 GCA_030863485.1 Actinomycetota bacterium | reverse complement strand
TGGACCCACCTGCACGTGCGCGAGGACGAGCTCGCTCTCTTCGGCTTCGCGAGCGAAGGCGAGCAGAGGACGTTCGAAGCCTGCCTGGAGGTCGCCGGCGTCGGCCCCAAGGTCGCGCTGCAGATCTGCTCCGCGTTCAGTCCGGAGTCTTTTCGCCGGGCGCTCGTCGCTGAGGACGTCGACGCGCTCGCGGACGTCCCGGGGATCGGCAAGAAGACGGCTCAGCGCATCGTTCTGGAGCTCAGGGACAAGCTCACGGCGCCCGATCTCGGCGTCGTCCGGTCCGGCCCCGACGTGCTCACAACCGCCCGCGCGGCGCTCGAGAACCTGGGCTACTCGCCCGGCGAGGTCCGGGCCGCGCTCTCGGAGATCGACTCGGACGGCGAGCAGCCGCTCGAAGACGTGGTGAGATCGGCGCTGCGGAGGCTGGCGTCGTGACCGGCGCGCTGGTGACCTCGGGCGCGGACGCGCTCGAGCGGGAGGCGGAGAGCCCCCTGCGGCCGCGCGGGCTCTTTGAGTTCGTGGGCCAGAGCGAGCTGAAGGAGCACCTCGGCATCGTGCTCGAGGCCGCGCGCGGGCGAGAGGATCCGCTCGGCCACATCCTGCTGTCGGGTCCCCCGGGGCTCGGAAAGACGACCCTGGCCCACGTCGTGGCGCACGAGATGCGCTCCAACGTCCGTCAGACCTCGGGCCCCGCGCTCGAAAGGGCGGGAGACCTCGCCGCGATCCTGACGAACCTCGACGACGGCGACGTCCTGTTCGTCGACGAGATCCACCGGCTTCCGCGCGTCGTCGAGGAGTTGCTCTATCCCGCGATGGAGGACTTCCAGCTCGATCTCGTGGTCGGCAAGGGGCCGAGCGCCACGACGCTGCGGCTCGATCTGCCCCGTTTCTGCCTCGTTGGCGCGACGACGCGTTCAGGACTGATAAGCGCCCCGTTGCGCAGCCGTTTCGAGCTCGTCGAGCGGCTCGACTACTACCCGGCTGAAGATCTCCGCCGGATCGTCGAGCGCTCGGCGCGCATACTGGAGGTGGCCATAGACGCCGCCGGGGCGGGCGAGATCGCGAGGCGTTCAAGGGGGACCCCGCGCGTTGCCAACCGCCTTCTGCGGCGCGTGCGCGATTTCGCGCAGGTGCGCGCGGACGGGCGCATCGACCAAGACGTCGCCCGCCGGGCTCTCGAGGTGTTCGGCGTCGACGAGCGCGGCCTGGACAAGATCGACGCAGCGATCCTCAGGGCGATCGTCGAGAAGTTCGGCGGGGGGCCGGTCGGTCTGTCGACCCTGTGCGCCGCTCTGGGCGAGGAGGCCGACACGCTCGAGGACGTCTACGAGCCCTACCTCATGCAGCTCGGGTTCCTCCGCCGCACGCCCCGGGGTCGCGTAGCAACCGACGCCGCGTTCGCCCACCTCGGGGTCGATCCGCCCGCCGGCCGCCTCTTCACCTCGTAGGGCGACGAGAGGGAGAGTGCGCGACGTCCCCAGGCGGGCGAGGCCAAAAAATTTTCGTGGCGGTAGGATGCCTGTGGAGAGCCGCCTGACGCGGCTCCGCTCGCGTTAGTGACCGGGCGAGCCAAAGGGACGTGACGCCGTGCAAGATGCCTCGCCTCTGATCTTCCTCGTTCTGCTCATCGGAATCTTCTACTTCATGCTCATCAGGCCTCAGAAGAAGAGGGTCGAGGAGCACCGCAAGCTGATCTCGAGCATCTCCATAGGCGACGAGGTCGTCACGATCGGGGGCATCTACGGCACCGTTCGCCAGATCGGGGACGAGGACTGTGAGCTCGAGATCTCCCCCGGGACCACGGTCACCTTCGCGAAGACCGCGATCGCCAGGCGCCAGGCGGCGGAGCTGCCGGAGACCTCCGAAGAGCAAGAGGAATGAGCACGGCCTCGTAGGAGGGTCGATGGGATCGAAACGCGCAAAGCTGCGCCTCGCGCTCGCCCTCGTCGTTGCGTTCGGCGGTCTCGGCGCAGTCTTCCTCGCCGGCTGGAGCCCTCGTCTGGGACTCGATCTCGAGGGCGGGACGAGCGTGATCCTCACCGCCACGAGCGACGAGGCCATTCGCCAGGACGTCCTGGAGCAAACGGTCGAGATCATCAGACGACGCATCGATGCGCTGGGCGTCGCCGAGCCCGAGGTGAGCGTCGCCGGAACGAACAACATCCTGGTCCAGCTCCCCGGCGTCGAAGACGAAGAGAAAGCTCTGCAGCTGATCGGCACGACCGCCCAGCTGACCTTCAGACAGGTCGACGCCGTGATCGGCCCCCAGGTCCCTGCCAAGCGCCGGCCGCCCGTGACGCGCGCGAAGGGACAGGAGGTCAACGACGACGAGGTCGTTTATCCCTCGGGCGTCGAGGGCGAGGGCGGGACCTTTTATCGGCTGACGCCCGCGGTCCTGACCGGGGACGTCGTGACCAGGGCGGAGGCGACGCCGGATCCGACGACGAATCAGTGGTCCGTCTCCCTGCGGATGAACCGGGAAGGGGCCCGGGAGTGGCAGCGGTTCACCAGCCGGCTCGCGTGCCTGCGCGACCGCGGGGACAGAGTGAGAAGCCAGGTCGCGATCGTCCTCGACGGTGTGGTCGAGTCCGCCGCCGGCATGAAGGATCCGGCCCAGGCCGGCCCCGACCAGGGCGTCGAGTGCGGCCAGGGGATCTCCGGAGGCGAGACCTCGATCGAGTCCGAGAACCAGGCGGAGGCCAAGAACCTCGCTCTGGTGCTGCGCACCGGCGCCCTCCCCCTGACGCTCGAGCAGTCCGAGGTCAACAAGGTGTCGCCCACGCTCGGGCGCGACTCCCTGGAGGCGGGGGTCGCCGCCGGAGCTCTCGGGCTCGGGCTGGTGATGATCTACGTGCTGCTCTACTACCGGGCCCTGGGGCTCGTCGTGTGGCTCGGGCTCGCCGTCTTCTCCGCGACGCTGTTCGCGTTTCTGTCCCTGCTGGGAGAGACCGCGGGGCTGTCGCTCAGCCTGGCGGGCGTCGCCGGGATCATCGTGTCCATCGGCGTCACCACCGATTCCTACATCGTCGCCTTCGAGCGGCTCAAGGACGAGGTCAGAAGCGGCAAGTCGCTCCGGGCCGCGGTCGACCGGGGCATGCCGCGCGCCTTCAGGACGATCCTCGTCGCCGACTTCGTCACGGGGTCCGCCGCAGCGATCCTCTTCTGGCTTGCCGTCGGGCCGGTGAAGGGCTTCGCCCTGACGCTCGGCGTGTCGACGCTGATCGACGTCTTCGTCGCGTTCTTCTTCACGCGCAGCGCGACTCGCCTGCTCGTCGACAAGAAGCTGTTCGCGGAGGGCCGCTTTCTCGGGATGAAAGAGGCGCTGAGGGCCGCGTGATGAACCTCAAGGCTGCCGTCGGCCGCATCTACCGCGGCGAGACCCGCATCGACTTCCTCGGGCGGCGAAGGCTGTGGTTCGCCCTCTCGCTCGCAATGGTGGTCGCGAGCCTTCTGGTGATCCCCCTGCGGCCGGCGACGTCGTCGTGCTCGCCGCCCCTTCCTTCCTTCTTCGCCGGGTTGAACTGCGGGATCGAGTTCAAGGGCGGCGTCGCCATACAGGCTCCCATCTCGCCGGGCAGCCCGCTCGCAGACGCGGACGAGCTCGAGGTCATCGAGAGGGTCCGGGGCGCCCTCGCCGACCTGGGCGTCCCCGACGCCCAGGTCCAGGTGGCGAGCGACGGCGATGAGCGAAGCGTGATCGTCCAGACCACGGGAGTCGGGGACGCCGCCAAGCAGCAGGCTGTGACGCGCGGGGTGCGGGAGCTGACGGGCGCGTCGGTGGAAGAGAGCCCCACGCAGACCGTCGGGCGCAAGTGGGGCGGAGAGATCACCGACAAGGCGATCCGCGCATTGATCATCTTCCTGCTCGTGGTCCTCGTGTTCATCTCGTGGAGGTTCGAGTGGAAGATGGCCGTTGCCGCGATCCTGGCTCTCTTCCACGACCTCGTCATCACGGCGGGCGTGTACGCGTTCGTGGGCTTCGAAGTCACGCCTTCCACGGTCATCGCCATCCTGACGATCCTGGGCTACTCGCTGTACGACACCGTCGTCGTCTTCGACAAGGTGGAGGAGAACACCGCGCAGTACGCGGCGACGGGCAAGATGACGTATCAGGACTCGGCGAACCTGGCGATGAACCAGGTGTTCATGCGCTCCCTCAATACCTCGCTCTCGACCTTGCTGCCGGTGGCCGCGCTCTTGTTCGTTGGAGCCGGGCTGCTCGGGGCGGGGACCCTCAAGGACCTCGCCCTGGCTCTTCTCGTGGGGATCTTGATCGGCGCGTACTCCTCGATCTTCTTTGCGACTCCGATCCTGACCGTGCTCAAGGAGGGCGAGCCGCGGTACAAAGGCGTGCGCGAGAGGGTCTTGAGAGAGGCGCGGCGCGCCGCGACTCTGCCGGCGAAGGCGGAAGTTGCCACCGAAGCGCGTGAGCCGGCGAGGGCCGCGGCCGTGGCGGGCCCCTCCAAGCAAACGCGCCCTCCCGCCAAGGCGCGCGTGGGCTCGAAGAAGGCTAAGCGGCGCCGGCGGCGCTGAGTTGGCAATGCACGCGCCCGATCACGACTGGCTCAAGGGCCACATCCGGGACATTCCCGATTTCCCCCAGCGCGGAGTCGTCTTCAAGGACATCACGCCCCTGCTCGCCGACAAGAAGGCCTTCGCTTACACGATCGATGCGATCGCGCATCACTTCGACCGGGATGAGATCGACAAGGTGCTCGGGATCGAGGCGCGCGGCTTCATGATCGCCGCTCCGCTCGCCTATCGCTTCACGGCGGGGCTCATCCCCGTACGCAAGGGAGGAAAGCTTCCCTGGCGGGTCGAATCGCAAGAGTACGAGCTCGAGTACGGCACCGACGTGCTCGAGGTTCATCGCGATGCGATTGCGCCGGGCGAACGGATCCTGATCGTCGACGATGTGCTCGCGACGGGCGGAACGGCTCTCGCGACGGCCCGCCTCACCGAGCGCTGCGGCGGCAAGGTCATGGGGATCGCCACGATCATGGAGCTCTCGTTCCTGGGAGCGCGCCAGAAGCTCGCTCCCTACGACGTCTTCAGCCTGATCTCGTACTGAAGCCGCGGAGCCAACGCCAAGCCTTCCCCACGGCGAGGGCTGGCCCTAGAATGAGACATGGCCTCGACGAAGGGGAGCGGAGAGCTTCAGCGAGCCGGCCCGGAAGAAGCGCCGCGGCGCATGAAGGCCGTGCTCAAGAAGGTGAGGCCGGCGCGCCAGGATGGCGACCCGGCGTTCGAGAGGCTCATCCGAGAGTTCAAGAGCCGGCGGCCCAAAGCCACGACTAAGCGCATCGAGCGCGCCTATGAGATGGCCGCAGCGGCCCACGAGGGTCAGACCAGGAAGTCGGGAGACCGTTTCATCTCTCACCCTCTAAACGTGGCGATCGTCCTCGCCCAGCTGGGCCTGGACGAGACGACCGTGGCTGCGGGCTTGCTGCACGACGCCATCGAGGACACGGACCTCGGCTTGCTGGACGTCGAAGCCGAGATGGGCTACGAGGTCGCCGCGCTCATAGACGGGGTGACCAAGCTCGAGAAGATCCGGTTTCGCTCGCTCGAACAGAGCCGGGCGGAAAACCTGCGCAAGATGATCGTCGCGACGGCGCGCGACGTCCGCGTGCTCTTGATCAAGATCGCCGACCGCTTGCACAACATGCGCACGCTCGGCCCTCTGCCCGCCGACAAGAAAAAGCTGATCGCCCGGGAAACCCTCGAGATATACGCTCCGCTCGCGCACCGGCTGGGGATGTACGCCATCAAGTGGGAGCTCGAGGATCTAGCCTTTCAGACGCTGCACCCCAAGCGCTACGAGGAGATCGAGGCTCTCGTCCAGAGCAGGCAACCCGAGAGACAGCGTTTGGCCGACGAGGTTTGCGAAGAGCTCCAAGGGAAGCTCCGCGAGGTCAAGATCAAGGGACAGGTCTCCGGCAGGCCGAAGCACCTGTATTCCATCTACGAAAAGCTCGCGGTGAGGGGCAAACAGTTCGACGAGATCTTCGACCTGGTCGGCATCCGCGTGATCGTCGACACGGTCAAGGACTGTTACGCCGCGCTCGGCGCCATTCACACGCTTTACACGCCGGTGCCGGGCCGCTTCAAGGATTACATCGCGATGCCCAAGTTCAACATGTACCGGTCGCTGCACACAACGGTGATCGGCCCCGGCGGAAGACCGATGGAGATTCAGATCCGGACGCACGCGATGCACGAGGCGGCGGAGTTTGGCATTGCGGCGCACTGGCTGTACAAGGAGCAGCAGAAAGGAAAGCTGCCCGAGGAAGAGATCGCCTGGCTCCAGAGGATGATGGACTGGCAAAAGGAGTCGGCGGATCCCAAAGAGTTCATGGAGTCGCTCAAGATAGACCTCTACTCCGACGAGGTCTTCGCGTTCACTCCCAAGGGCGACGTGATCTCACTGCCGCGCGGAGCCACTCCCGTCGACTTCGCGTACGCCATTCACACCGAGGTCGGACACCGCACGATCGGGGCGCGCGTGAACGGCCGCCTCGTTCCGCTGCCCCACGAGCTGGCATCCGGGGACACGGTCGAGATCATCACGGCCAAGGGGCCGGCGTCGCCTTCGCGCGACTGGCTTCAGATCGTGAAGACGCCGCGGGCGCGCAACAAGATCCGCCAGTGGTTCGTGCGAGAACGACGCGAGGACGCGCTCGGTCAGGGTCGCGACGCTCTCGTGCACGCGATGAGAAAGCAGGGGCTTCCGGTGGACCGCATCACCAAGAGCGATCTGCTGCAGAGGGTGGCCGAGGACCTGAAATATCCAGACCTCGAGGCGCTGTACGTGGCGATCGGCGAGGGGCGACTGTCGACCCAGTCGATCACGACGAGAGTCATGCGCCTGTTCGAGCCCGAACCCCAGGAAGAAGAGCCCGCCGTCGACGAGCGCGTCCGTCGCAGGCCGGCAAACCTGCGCGGCAGGGGGATCGTCGTGGAGGGCTTCGACGACCTGCTGGTGCGGCTCGCTCGTTGCTGCAATCCCATGCCCGGCGACCCGATCGTGGGCTTTCTCACGCGCGGCCGCGGGGTCTCGGTCCATCGCAACGACTGCCCCAACGTGAAGGCCCTCGAAGGCGCCGAAGAAGGGCGGATGGCCGAGGTCTGGTGGGACACCCGCCAGCAGGGGCTGTTCGTCGCGGCGATCCAGATCGAGGCGCTCGACCGCGCCAAGCTGCTGCGCGACGTGACGGCGGCGCTCTCGGACCAGGGCATATTCATCCTTTCGTCCACGACTCGCACCGGACGAGACGGGATCGCCCAGCTCACCTTCACCTTCGAGCTCGCGGATCCCGGCCATCTCGAGCACGTGATTCAAAGCGTTCGAAGGGTCGACTCCGTCTTCGACGCTTTCCGCGTCCTGCCCTCGCCCGCTCGCTCTCGGAGCTGATGGCCCAAGCGGGGCCTGCGGCGTGCGTTTCTCGCTGCTCCTCGAGCCCCGGAGTCGCGTGAGGCCGCGAGCGCGATGAGGGCGGTCGTACAGCGCGTCAGCAGGGCTCGGGTCACCGTTGGGGGCCGCGTCGTGGGCGAGATAGGGGCGGGGCTGGTCGTCCTGTTGGGGGTCGCGCGGCAAGACGGCGACGCGGACGCGGCGTGGACGTCGGACAAGCTTGCGAATCTCAGGATCTTTTCCGACGAGCACGGCAGGATGAACCGGTCGTTGCTCGAGACGCGAGGGGAGGCCCTGGTCGTCTCACAGTTCACGCTCTACGGCGACGCGCGCAAGGGCAGGCGCCCCTCATTCGTGCGGGCCGGCGAAGGCCGGCCCGCGGAGGAGCTCTACGAGCAGGTGGTGCAGCGGCTGCGGGCCCTCGGCGTCGTTTGCGAGACGGGCGAGTTCGGCGCGCGGATGTCGCTCGAGCTGACGAACGAGGGCCCCGTCACGCTCCTGCTCGACTCCGAAAAGACGTTCTGAGCGAGCCGGGCCGGCGCTGAGCGGCCCCGGACAGCCTCCGCTTACTCCTTCAGGACGCGCAGGGCCGCGTCGAGGATCGCGTCGGGCGTCAACCCGTATTGCGCCAGCAGCTCGTCGGGCTTTCCGGAGGTCGCGTAGGTGTCGCCGAGGTTGACGAACGCCATCCTGCTCGGGCGCCGTTCTCCGACGACCATGGACACGGTTGCGCCCAGACCGCCGTACGCGAGGTGCTCCTCGGCGACGACTATTCCGCGGGTCTGGTTCGCCGCTTTCTCGATCGCCTCTCTGTCGATCGGCTTGACGGTGTGCATGTCGAGCACGCGCGCCGACACGCCCTTCTCTTCCAGGCCGACGGCGGCATCCAGCGCCATAGCGACCATGATGCCGTTGGCGATGATGGTGACGTCGTCCCCGTCCCGCAGCTGGTTCGCCTTGCCCACGTGGAAGTCGGCGCCGTTCTGGTACACGACCGGCACGGGGGGACGGCCGGCACGAAGGTAGCAGGGCCCCTCTCTGTAGACGAGCGCCTTCGTCGCGGCTTCCGTGCTCGGGGCGTCGGCCGGGACGACGACGGTAAAGCCGGGAAGCGCACAAGCGAGCGCGACGTCTTCTATTCCCATTTGAGAGGGCCCGTCGTCGCCGATCGAAATCCCCGCGTGGGTGCCGCACAGCTTCACGTTCTGATTCGGAAAGGCGATCGACATCCTTATCTGATCGAACGCATTGCAGAGAAGGAAGCACGCGAAGGACGCGGCGACGGGAATCTTCCCGCACCCGGCCAACCCCGCGGCGACGCCTACGAGGTTCGACTCCGCGATCCCGACGTTGAAGAAACGATCGGGGTGCTTCTCCATGAACTTCTGCGTATAGGTCGAGTTGTTGAGATCGCCGTCCACCACGACGATCCTCTCGTCCTCCTCGCCCAGCTCCGTCAGGGTCACACCGAACGCCTTGCGCGTCGGGTCTCCGTCGGGCAGCTCGACGCGCGTCAAGCCAAACGTCATGATGACGCTCCTATCTTCTCTATCTCTTCCAGAGCCTCAGGTTCGTCTTCTTGCGGCAGTGCCTTGCCGTGCAGCTTGTCGACAGCGTGCTCCAACTTCGAGACGCCCTTTCCCTTGACGGTGTTGGCGACGATCATCTGAGGCGCCCCTTTGACGCCCCGAGCCCAGTCGAACGCCTTCTGCACCTCGTCCAGGGAATGGCCGTCGATAGTGAGGACGTCCCACTTGAACGCGCGCAGCTTGTCCTCGAGAGGGTCGAGCGGCTCGATGTCGTCGACCGGGCCCGTCTGCTGATAGCCGTTGCGGTCCAGGATCGCCGTGAGGTTGTCGAGGTTGTGGTTGCCGGCGAACATCAGCGCTTCCCAGATCTGACCCTCCTGGCTCTCGCCGTCGCCGATCATCACGTAAACGCGGTAATCGACCCCATCGAGCCGCGCTCCGAGGGCATGGCCGATTCCGATCGACAGGCCCTGACCCAGAGATCCCGTCGAGGACTCGACCCCGGGAAGCCTGCACATGTTCGGGTGTCCCTCCAGGGGCGAGCCCAGCTGGCGCAACGACATGATCTCTTCCACCGGGAAGTAGCCCGCGTGGGCGAGGGTGGGGTAGAGCCCGGGCGCTCCGTGGCCCTTCGAAAGGATGAAACGATCCCGCTCGGGATGGCG
>JALZBR010000183.1 GCA_030863485.1 Actinomycetota bacterium | reverse complement strand
CGATCGTGAAGCGTGCATTGTCGGTGTCGCCGGTCCCCGGGACAAGGGTCACGGTATTAGTGTCTGAGGCATCCGGGTCGTCGACCGAGAAGGAGCCGACGGTCGTCCCGGTGGCCTCGTTCTCGTCGATCGTGTCGTCGCCGAGGCTAATGTCGCTCGGCTGGTCGTTCACAGGAGCCACGCCTATGTCTACAGCGGCCGGAGGTGAGCTGGTCTTCGCATCTCTGGCGCGATAGGTGAACGAGTCGGAGCCGGCGAAGTTGGCGTCGGGTGTGTAGGTGAAGGAGCCGTTGGGATTGAGGTTGACGTCGCCGTGCGATGGCAGGGACGTCACGGCCGCCTTCAGCGGATCGCCGTCGGCATCTCTGTCATTGTCCAGTACCCCCAGGCCCGACGCGCTGAGAACCTCATCCTCGTCGACGTCGTAGGCGTCGGCATTCGCGCGCGGCGTGGCGTTGCACGAGATCTCGGTTTCGGCGTCGCAGTCGTCGAGCCCCGCCCCCCCGACCGCGCGATCAACCCCAAGTCCACCCGTCAGTTCGTCCCGCCCCCTGTCGCCGTAGAGTGTGTCCTTGCCCTTGCGGCCGTCGACGACGTCTGAGCCCCGCCCGCCGTGGATTTCATCGGACCGTCGGGAGCCGCGGACAGTGTCGTCGCCCGCTCCCGCATCGATCTCATCCGCGCCGTTCTTGCCACACAGCAGGTCGTCGCCAGCGCGGGCCTTGATGACGTCGTGTCCGCCCCTGGCAACGATGACGTCTCGGTTCGGCGTCCCGACGAGCTTGTCAGCGCCAGGCGTTCCGATGATTGTTGCGGCGTGTTTCCCACAGGTCGCAGTGACAGATCCGGCAGAGGTTGCTGAGGAACCAACCCCAAGCACGAACCCGATTGCGGCTAGGGAAGCGGGCGCGGCGAAAGTTGCGATGAATCGAGCAAACGACTCCGAAATTGCTCCGGTCGCTCGAACCTCGTTCTTGATGTTGCTCCCCTCTCCGCTGGCACGAGCGAGTCCCCTACAGACCCGCTCCGCGATCAGACCCTATGGACGCGGACTTGCAACCTCCATACGTAATTGCCGCAAGCGAACAGAACCGAGACAAAGAGACGACACAACGATCGGTGCAGGCACAGAACGCCTGACCACCGACACCTCACACGTGCTTGAGCGCGTGACGCCGAGCGCGACCGAATGTCGCGCGAATGTCTCTGAGACGGAGCGAGGTTAAGGAATCGAAGCATGCGGGCCGACCAGTCCGGGTACGACGCCCCCTGTGTGGGCTTGCGGCGCCCGAGGCCGCTTAGGGACGGACGAGCCGCCGCAGGCCCGCCTTTGGAGGCGGAAAGACAATCGCGTGAGACAACCTTCGGGTGCGATCCGTATGCTCACGCATCCGTCAGCGACGTTACGAGGAGGCAGATGTGTACGACACGATAGTCGTGGGGGCCCGCTGCGGGGGCGCCCCCACCGCGATGCTCCTGGCACGCAAGGGCTACAAAGTCTTGCTCGTCGATCGCGCGACGTTCCCCAGCGACACGCTGTCGACGCACTTCATCCAGCAGCCGGGCGTCGCCTTGCTGACACGGTGGGGGCTTCTCGACCAGGTGCTCGAGGTGACGAAGCCCTACTCGCGAGCGGTCATTGGCACGTTCGAGGAGCAGACGTGGATGGACATCCGGGATGTCCCCGGCGTGCCCGGGATCATGGCTCCGAGAAGGCCTCGCTTCGACAAGATCCTGCAGGACGCCGCCGTTGAAGCCGGAGCGGAGCTACGGGAGCGCTTCACGTTCGAGGACGTCGTCGTCGAGGACGGCCGTGTCGTGGGGATCACCGGTCGCGACGCTCAGAGCTCGGGGATCGAGGAGCGCGCTCGGATCGTGATCGGCGCCGACGGACGACACTCTCAGGTGGCGGAGAAGGTCGGGGCCGAGATGCAGCGGTACATCGCGCCGCTTACCTGCGGGGCTTACTCCTACTGGAGCGGCTACGAAACAGGGGCCGCTGAAATCTATTTCGGCGACGACTTAGACGTCCTTCTTTTCCCGACCGACAATGACCAGGCCGTGTTGATCGCGCTCAAGCGGGTCGAGGAGTTCGACAACATGCGACGCAACCTTCAGGACGAATACGTGAAAGCGCTTCGCAAATACCCTGCCGTAGGGGATCGGCTCGAAGCAGCCGAGCAGGAGGAGTGGGTCCGCGGGGGGAAGGACGTCCCGAACTTCTTCCGCGCCTGCGCGGGGGCTGGATGGGCGCTCGTCGGAGATGCGGCGTACCACAAGGACCCGGTGCTGGCCGACGGGATAACAGACGCGTTCTTGGGCGTCGAGTTACTCGCGGATGCAGTTGACACGGTTCTGTCGGGCTCGGTCGACGACGAAGTGGCGTTGAAAAAGTACGAGGCGCGGCGCGACGAGATTGCGACTCCTCACTTCGAGACATGTCTCAAGACCGCGTCGTTCGACATCCCGCGGGACAAGAGGGTCGAGCACTTCATCGAACACGCGGTCATGCGCTATTCGCAGGGCATGACCCTCGTAACCGAGGGCGCGATTACTTGAACGAGGAGCTGTACGAATAGCGGGAAGAGGATCCGCGTCAGCGACATCGGCCTCTACTACCTCGAACGGGGGCCGCGGCCAGCCCGTCGTCTTGCTTCACGGCTTGTCCAACTCGCGCGGTAGCGGCGCAACCAACTCCCGACACTCGTAGTCGCGGCCACCGCGCGATAGCCCACGACCTGCGCGGCTTCGAACGTCCGACTCGGCCCGAAGAGATCGGTGCATACAGATCACCAACGCAGTCATCCAGGTCGTTACCTTCGCCACACACCGACGCGCCCATGGGTTTCATAAAACGCTGTCCCGACGCAACACCAAGAAGTCAGGACGTTCCAAGGATGGATGATGAGGACGTCTTCAAACCGGCCTATGGGTCAGCAGTTGACCCCAGATTGCGGCGGGCTTGCGAGAACAAGCTCGTCGATACCGTCAGCGAATAGCGGAAGGGACTAGCCATGTGGGATGGAACGTTGTTCTCAACGTCCCGGCGATCGAAGCGGTCGCGGTGACAGACCTTCAGTTGGATACCTGACGACCGATACGTGGTTGTCAGGACCGAATCTCGATGCTCGAGATGTCCTACAGCTACGAGCCGAGTGCGAGGTCGCCGTCGACCTCAGCGAGAGATCGTTCTCGAGCCCTGCCCGAGGCGAGCGCGGATCGACCGCGCGCCATCGCTGTTGCTCGAGCTCGTCGATGTGGGCGTGACCATGGAGATCTGAAGTCCATCCTGTCACACAACGTCTTCCACCGCGCTTTTGTTGTGGAGCGTTTGGCTCGCTACGGTCGGACTCGTTGACAGCAACTGCAAAGTCAACGGAGAGCTGCGCGAGACGAGACAAGTCCTGTACGACTTCGACGACAATATTCGCGATATCAGTCGTCAGTTAGCGTTGGTGACCTGCGCCTGGAGCCTGGCGACTGGATTTTCACGGGGCGCAGACACACGTTGTCGTCCTGGCTGGAGATGAGGTCTCCGTCGAGATTGGCGCTCTTAGCTGTCTAGAGGTGAAGATCGAGTAAGCGACGCGTGCTCGAAATGCGCGCGAGCAAAAGACTTCTGGGCTAGTGGTCAACGTGGATAAGCCAGGGCTTGCGGTATGCGGTGGACAGAAACATACCTCGCGTAAATTACGCGATGCAGCTCGTTTCGGCCTCGGCAGCAGGACCAGTAGCGCTCGACTGCGTCGCCTTGAGCTGGGACGTCAAACCTGCAGCTTGTAACCGTACCCCCGGCGATTGAGGATGACGGGGTGAGTTCTGTTGTCGTCCTCAATAGCTTTGCGCAGACGATAAACCGCCCGGCGCACATCGTTGGGTGCTACGGTCGTTGTGGCTCGCCAGACGGCGCGAGCGAGCTCTCCAGGCTCGACGAAGACGCCGGACCGGCGAACCAGTTCAGCAAACAGGCGGCTTTCCAAGGGCGGCAGTTCATAGATCGTGCCGTCGATGTGGGCGATGCCGGCGGCGGGCTCGACGGCTACACGACCCGAAGCCGTGGTGACTACAGATCCAGAGAAGCGCCGCCCAGGACGATAGTGCGAAACTTCAGCTTTCGTGATCATCGTCCGCTCGGGACCCAGGATCTTCGGCCGGTACCATTCGGTCCCGGTGAAAGCGATCAACGATGAAACATCATCCCATCGGCTCTCTACAAGGAACTCTTTCGACGGCGACATTGGTTCGTATATATGTAGCTCTCGCACGCCTGGATGAGACAGGATGTGAGGGGCTGCCCGGTCACGAAGGTAGCTCGCGTAGGATTCAACGGATCCCGCCGAGGCTAATCCCCGAAACATCCTAATCAGCATGTCGCTGGGCTTTCAGGTTCCTCTCGTGACGAACGCCCAGGCGTTTCCCGCCGAAGCGCCTCGGGCGGGGGGGCACATCACGCATCAATCTCTCACACGACATTGACGGCATGGCGTCGCGACGGGCAAGCTCACTTGGCTCCCAGATGTCGCCGCGACGCGAAAACGCCTTTTGCGTTCGCCTGCGGATCTGGCTTGCCCCATGCTGCTACTGCATTCCCGCGACGGTTGATGGCAACGACGGACAAAGCGAGAGCATCACTCCCGATTATCCCCGAAACCGTCTCCGCCTCGCCAAAGCGTTGATCCGGCTTCATGAAGGCGGCCTTTATTCGACCAGACCTCAGAGCGTGACGGACGAGGACCGCGTGTCCTCTAGGACCAACAGCGAGATCTTCGAGTCCACCTCGTGTTCGCGAGACCCTCTGCGGAAAGCTGAACTCTCCTCCGCTGGGACGAACGGATGCTTCGATTCCCCGTGAGCGACCCTCATCAGAATAGAGCGACCATCCAACTAGGATCGTCCCGTCGCTTGCCGCTCCGACGGCCGCGAAGTTTGCGGGGCGCCCCCGTCTACTAATCAAACGAGCCGTCTCAAAACTGTCGCCGGGATTACGCACCGCGACTCGTATTCCGTCCCAATCACGGAGGTGGCCTGAGATTACGACAGCTGCGTGACCGTCGTCGGCCATCGCGGCTCCGACATGCGACGTGGGGCACTTCGAGTTTTGGATCTCGCGCACGCGGCGCACAACGACGAGATCCGTCTCAGCGTCGTGATGTAGGCGAACGACACGCGCTCGTTTACGTTCATCGGGCGCATAGAGCGGGCACTGGCCGGTCCAGGTCACGATTCCTGTCCCGCGACGATTAATGGCGGGAACGGGACCGAAGACCCCCATGCCATCGTCCTTGGCCAGGATCACGCGATCCGTGAAAACGCCATCCGGGGGCCTCACGGCAGCAGCGACTGTTCGACCGCGGCGTCCGGAGCGCCAAGTGGCGAGAGCAGTACCGTCGGTCGCGATTGAGATAGCGGCCGGCGTTCTAGCCCCACGAGCTACCAGTTGTATTCGGCTCCAGTTGCCTGCCACGTCGCGGAAGGCCGCTTTGATCGCTCCAGAAGGACGTAACCACGTCACGACCGTCTGGCCGTTCGGAGCGACCGCGACGCGCGGAGATCTGCCTCCGGGACCGGAAAGCGCCTGCGGTTCCCCGAACGACATCTCTCCGGGACGACGAACGCTGACCCAAACGCGCTGCCCCGACTTGTGGCCGGTGGCTTGGTCGGGAGTCGCGTCGGACGACCCAGACTCCCAAGTGATGACGGCGTAGCCTCTTGGCCCCGCACCGATATCGATGCTATTGATGTGTTGGTCTTCGCTGAGCACGGTCTCTGGCGGGGTCCACTCCGAGCTGGCCTGGGCGGGGATGCCGAGGCTTGCAATGAGTACTGTCGTTGCCACTAGAGCTAAATATCCGTTCCGTTTGGTCATAGAAGTCTCTCTCAATTTGGCTCCAGTTCGTCGATCTCGATGATCTTGTTTGACGGTAATGGCGCCCCGATTGTTCCGTCGTAACACTAAATCTGCAGTTGACACCGCCGACTTGCGCCGCTCTGAATGTCTCCGTATTGTCGCCGGCCCTTTGTCTCGCTGCGCCGCAATGGCAATGTCTTCAAAATGAACGACACGGCGGTCGATCGAACCTCACGGGACACGCCCCGCTGATGAATCTTCGCGCGACCTGCGAATGATGGGGCTACCGGAGCCTCCCCAGCACCATCGTTCGTGGCCGGGTCCACGGGTATCAACACGCAGCCAGTCTTGAAGACAACCTCCAGCCGGATCGGCCGTGCAGTGTCAATCGTCCTTATAAGCCTCTTCATGGGTTCTGGGTGCTTCAACTCAACGAAGTCCGACGATGACGTTCGTTTGGCTGCACCTCCAAGCCCCTCCTCAACTCCTCCGATCGTTGATGGCCACCCGTGCCCGCCGAGCCCTCCCGAACTCGAATTGCCGACGAGCTCGGGTTGTGCAACGTTCGACTACGGCTTATTCCAGGGAACCGAGCAGACGCGGTTTGTCGTCTACGCGATTACCGACGGCCGCAACCTACCGCTCGAATGGCACGCTCGATTGACTCGATCCAATGGCGAATCTGTGGATGAGGTCTTTCCGATCGGGAGTGATTCGAGCTACCCAGTTGTGCTGGGAGCGGTCGATGCCGATGAGGACGGCCTCGAGGAAGTTTTTGTAAAAGTCCTCACGCACGAGTACCACGCTGGCGCGACATACGAGGTAGCGATTTTCGCTGCCCGCTCGAACGACATCTTCAGAATCAAAGCGGATGGCGAAGCTTTCAGCCTTGCCGTTGGCGGCGTTTCGACGTTTGGAGAAGGCGTCGAATGTCGTGACGTCGACGAAGACAGCGAACCCGAGCTTGTCTTGCTGAGAGTCGACTACGTTGCAAGTGCCATCCAGCGCTGGAGCGAGCGGATCTACGAATGGAAGAGCCGGTCATTGGAACTGCGAGCACGTCGAGAAGGCCGCTTCGCCAAAACTGGATATGAGGACCCATTGCTCTGGCGTTACTACTCGCTCCGTTGTTTTTCGCTCAACCCGCCGTACCCGTATACGCGAGGGTGAAGGGAGACACCTCCAGGAGAGGGCGTGTCATTATCGCGCCTGTCCCAGCGATGACTGGAGAACTCACACATCCACCTCCTCACCGCAGTGACATGAGAGCTCTCGAGATGCAGCCCATGATGTGGCGCCATGGGTTATACGTTTTCTGAGGTCGTCGCGATCGGCGCCTTCTGGCGAATCTAGCGTGTGTCGCTCGGGCTCAACCTATGTGGCCATACGCGTAACGGTCGAGACGATCCCGCCTTTGATTGGAGCGGAACCAAGGTTTCTCGGCACTGGCCTCACGGTTGGAGGCGTGCTTCTAGTTTCGAAATCGGACACAACTAGTTCAAGTTTCCGCACCTCAATCGAAATGCGGCCGTAATGGGAGCTCTCGTGCTCGTCGGCGAGATTGGGCCCATAACGGTCGCCGAGCAAAAAGTCGCGTCTTCCTTGACGGCATGCTCGTCGCCATTATTCCGCTTGGGTGATCGCTCTCCAAGTTGTGTACAAAGAGCGGGTCTGCCGAGCAACGGTGCGATCGGCTCTGCTCGGTCTTGCTAAGTTAGCATTGATGTTACTGCCGCAAAGCGGCGCTGGTTCCGTACATGGACGCCGGTTCTGTTCGTGATAGTTGTGGCTACTCTTAGTGCCTTCGTGCCCTTCTACCCCGAACGCCGGGAACTGCCGAATAACTCGCTGGTAGCGACCTTCGTCGAGATTGAGGGCCGCTGGCATCGTCCTCACGCCGACTGGAGTGCTCGGAGGACAGTGGACCGGTTTTGCCTTTGCAGACGTTACGTCGAGATCTCTCGTCGCGTTTGTTTACCTTCTGGTTGTCGGTTCTCTCATCGCCTATAGCTTGCTCGTCTGGCTACTAAAGAATGCTCCTGTGTCATTGGTGGCGGCCTATGCTTACGCCAATCCCGTCATTGCATTGATATCGGCGTCGTGGTGCTCAGTGAGGACGTTACCTTGTGGATGTTGGCCGAGCTACTGTAATTGTGGCTTCGGTTGCGAGCGTCCTGAGTGTCGAAGGATCACGTGATGTACCTGGTGCCGAAGGCCATATGACCCGAATGGATCGTTGTCTAACGGATTTTCCGACGGGGGCCCGTTCTTGGCATTAGGAGTCGCCTGATCTTATGAGTGATTAGCGATTAATCCGAAGGTCTCGCTGAAGTTCTCATAGCCGGCAGGCGTAAGAACCATGCCGCGGTGAGTTGTAGTGGGCCGAACCCAGTCATTGGTGACGAACGCTTCTGCTAATGACGCTCCCAGAGTGCCCGCGAGGTGGGGCTGGCGTGCGGTGCGATCGAGGCAAGGGCGGGCAAATGCTCTGTGGCGCGTCCTTGCGTTCGTGACATCGACACCGATGGCGAGCAGCGCTGACTTGCCACCCCGAGTGACGTCATAGCCATCAGGGGCGGCGCGGAGCCACTCCTTACGAATGAGGGCCTGAAGCAACTCGACCGCGATGCTGCCAGCGAGATGGTCGTAACACGTTCGCAGGATTGCCATGCGCCGTGCGTCTTGGGATTGACGTAAGGAGGTAACGGGGTCCCGCGAACAAATTGCTGCCACCGTCTCGAGTACCTCAGCCACATCAGCGTTCGCAATAGAGTAATGTCTTTCCCGTCCAGCAGTTGTCGCAGTGACAAGACCTCCACGAGTAAGTGCCGTCAAGTGTTCGGATGCCGTGGAAGGCGTGACTCCCGCCACCAAAGCGAGCTCTCCCGCGCTGTGAGGACGCCCATCCATCAGTCGGTCGAGCATCATCGTTCGGGACCTGTTCGCTAGCAGGCGCGCGAAGGTCGATAGCTGGATTGGCACGGCTCAATCTTACGTGGCGTTCATTTCGGTGTCAGCCGAACGATTGACGGCTTAGCTTTGGTCGACACTGAGCGAACCGATGTCGAGAGGAGTGATTGTGACGCGAGGCGATCCAACGGAGGCGATTGTAGTGGGAGTCGATCAAACCCTCCAGCTCGCCAGGACATGGCTGAATTGGGACGGCAGGCCTTTCGTATCTGAAGGTGGGGATCGGATTTACACGCCCCACAAGGTGATTCGTCGTTATGCAGATCATCTGATCGACCACTTCGCGCAGATTGAAGGGCTGCTTGCCGGCCGACCGACTGAAGGCGACGGGTGGCACGGAAGTCTGGTGACGTCCGCCTCGGACTGGGCTTCCTTCACAGAGGTCGACCTCGTCGAGGCCACGCAACGCCTCAGACGACTTGCGCGCCTCTACGTCATGCGGCTTGGACGACTTGACGCAGCGCAGTGGGACGAGCCTAGGGGACCGGATTGGACGCTTCGCGAAATTGTTGAACACGTCGCGCCCGCCTGGTATGCGGAGCAGATCGGTGACCTAGCTATGCGGCGGGCCTGAGGCAGAAGCCCTCCACTTCTACGCCGAGACGCAACAGCTCGGCCCCAACAAATTCGGTAGAGCTCAAACAGCCCCAGAACAGGTCGTGCCGACACCTACTTTCAAGACGCCTGTGTTCGCTTCGATTTCTTTATGTGAAACGAATGGGCATTGTCCATCGCGAGATGTTTGAATCACCTCATGAGCGATCGCCACGCCCACCCCGTGACCTCTACTCAAGTCGTGGACGTCTTCGATGTCGATTGTCGGGCTCCAAAGTCAAGGCGCGGAGACGAGGAGTACGTGCGGACGACGCAGGTCGTGGTTCCCCGCAGGGGGGTGTTTGGCGTGACGCTGAGTAAGCGAAGAGTGATCGCCGAACCTACGTCGGCTCTAGTTTTTCACGAGGACACCACCTACACGGTTGACCATCCCTCCCCTCATGGCGACCGATGCGCCGTATTCATCTTTAGGCCCGAGCTTCTTGAGGAAGCCCTTGGAGGTCAACCTCGTGACTATGGATCGATCAATCCCATGACACAGCTGACGACCGCCCTTTTGGCATCGCCTCGTCGCGATCTCGATGATCTGGAGTTTGAGGAGGCCGCCCTATCAGTTCTCGGGATGCTCGTCGATGACTTCTCAGGTTCCTCTCGGGAAGTAACGAGGGGCCCGGTTCAGCGGCAGCGAGTTGCACAGGTCCGGGGTCTTCTGGCTTCATCCCCACAGGAGAGGTGGACGCTTGATTCAGTGGCTAAAGAGATGCATGTCTCGGCGTTTCACCTCGCGCATCAGTTTCGCGCGATCACGGGTACAACGATTGGGCAGTACATATTGCGACTCCGCCTTGCGATTGTCCTGGAGCAGATGGTCGAGGGTCGGCAATCCCTGGGAGCCCTCGCTGCCGAAGCGGGTTTTGCTCATCACAGCCACTTGACTGAGCGCTTCAGGTCGGTCTTCGGGATCACGCCATCAGCCTCGAGAAGCCTTCTTACAGCGAGGCGAGTCACAGATATGCGCCGCGTAATCGATGAACAGGCCCTCAAGGGCCCCAACGACGTCTAGGAACTATCGGGTTCTTCCACAAGAACGCAAGATCCTGATAGCGTGGGGGGACTCATCTGCGTAGCGTCCCGTAGATGACAAGCGTCAAGGGTGTCCGCACGCTGGCCTCCGGCCCTTTGGGCTCAGGGCCGAGTGATCTGACTTGATGCGCCGAGCGGCTGCGTTACTTGGTCCACTTTCAGAACGGGATTTTCGCAATCTCTTCTTGGCGCGAGCTCTGTCGCTACTCGGCGACGCGGTTGTGCCGGTTGGACTCGCCTTCGCCGTGCTCGAGATCAACCAATCCGCCTCCGCCGTTGGCGGTGTGCTCGCTGCTCGGACGGCCTCACTCGTTGCCTTCCTTCTTGTCGGCGGCGTTCTTGCGGATCGTTTGCCCCGCAAGTTCGTGTTGATCGCCTCGGACGTCGTTCGATTCGTGGCGCACGGGCTCATGGCCGTTTTGATCTTGACGCAGCAAGCTGAGCTATGGCACCTGATGGTGTTGTCGTTCCTGTTTGGTATCGGTTGGGCTTTCTTCCTTCCGACCTCAACAGGCTTCGTTCCCGATACTGTTTCGAACGACAAACTTCAGCAGGCGAACGCGCTTATCGCCGCGACGTTCAGCGGCGCTCAGATCCTCGGGCCGGTCATAGCCGGAGTGCTCGTCGTGGCTGTCGGCCCGGGATGGGTGCTCGGACTGGATGCCTTGACATTCCTAGTGAGCGCGGGCTTCGTTGCCCGCGTCCGCGTAACAGGAGATATCAACCGAAGGGTCTCATCACTCCTGGAGGACTTTAGGGAAGGCTGGCGCGAGTTTACCTCGAGAACGTGGCTATGGGTGGACGGCGTGTACTCAGCGCTCACGGCCTTCGTAGTTTTTCCGGCATTCTTCACGCTCGGACCGATCATCTCGGAGCGAGCCCTCGGTGGCGCCCGCGCGTGGGCAACCATCGTGACGGCGTTTGGCATCGGCTCAGTCGTGGGAGGCATCGTGCTGTTCCGGTTCCGACCCAGACGCCCGCTCCTGGTAGGAATCCCTCCTTTGATACTCCTCGCGGTGCCGTTGGCCTTGCTTGCAACAAGCCGCGAGACCACTTTTATAGCTGTGGGGGCACTTGGTGGAGGGTTCGGTCTTACGATTTTCAATACGCTCTTTGAGACAACCGTCCAGGAGCACGTTCCGGCCAAGGCCTTGTCTCGGGTTGCCTCTATTGACTGGATGTTGTCCCAGGGCCTTCAGCCACTGGGCTACGCAATCGTCGGTCCGATCGCGGCTGCATCCGGATTTCGTTCGCCGCTGCTAGGAGCCTCTGTTTGGGTGCTAGTGACAACAATACTTGTACTCTCGATACCCAGTGTGCGGACTGTTGAGCGAAAAGGCATGAACAGCGATGTCATGTGAGCCAGGCAGATTCTCCTACGTAGAATTTGCCTGCGTCAAACTAAAGCCTCACATTGAGCGCGACGATTTGCAACCCATCCTGGAAGGGGCTTGCGCTGGCTGAGGCTCCTATGGAGGACGGATGAGCCGCGACAAGCCCTCTAGGGGCCCCCGCGCCTGCTTCGCGTTTAGAGTCGCACCTCGGTCCCGGCTGACGCTGCCCCTTCCACATTTGGATCGAAAATCTCGACGCGACAACAGACGTCGCAGTCTCCGCTCAGCAAGGTTCCGTTGAGATGGATCCTTAGCCGCTTCGGTTCCCGATTTAGTGGGAGGCGACCCCGGCTGTCCGCCCTGTGGTCGCCGGGCCAGACAACTGCCGACCACACGGCATCAACGCTTGGACGTGGTGAGACGTTACTGACTTCCGCCTCAACCACGATCGTCGTTCCCCCCGATCGATGCGAATCACACGCGCCTCGAGATTCTCCTCCGCCATCGTCTTGACGACGCACGCCGCAATCTTCATCTTGAGCCACGCTCGGCGCGGGATGCCCCAGCTGAGCCAATCGCACCTTCTCGTAACTTGCGTTGAGGACTCGCCGCTCCCAGCAGAGCGCGACGAACGATTGAAGTACACGTACATTGCCCTCGACACAGGTTCGTTCTCGAGGGGCGCGCGAATAGGGCGTTACGAGCGAACGCGAGAAGAGAAAGATGGGAAGAACAGCAGAATTGAGAACTCGGCCGGGGCTCTTTCAAAACTGCGGAGCATCTCCGCCGACCGCGAAACAAAGCTGTTCAGCTGACCCAGAGAAGGACCTCGTTTGGCTTGATCGTCGCGGCTCCGTCACGCTTCGTCGAATGACACTGCGTCGTGACCCTGCTCGTATGTCGCGGGTACGTCGCCAACCCCCCTCACTGAGTGAGTCACCCCTCACAGGCCGGTTTAAATGCTCTTGCCGCGAGATGTTTGCCAACCTAACCTTGTCCAGGAAGGAGAGATACCCATGCAGTTTCTGGATCCCCCCGACTCAGCGGTCGCGACCCGAGCTCGCGAGCTATGCGCCCAGGTGTCTCCGCCCTTCCTCATCAACCATGCGTCCCGCACTTACGCGTGGGGCTCCGTCCTCGCGTATGAGAACGACATCCGATTCGATCGCGAGCTCTTCTACGTGGCCTCGCTCCTACACGACCTCGGGCTAACGACCAAGTTCGACGGCCCCAGGTGCTTCGAACACGAGAGCGCCGCCGCGGCGACGCGGTTTGCCGCGGACCAGGGTTGGCCGGCGGAGCGCAGAGCGCTTCTCGAGGAAGCAATCCGACTCCACATGCAAGCGCGAGTCGTAGTCGAAGACGGACCTGAAGCCTATCTCCTGAGTGAAGCAACGACCTGCGATGTACGCGGCAGATGGCTGCACGACATCGATGGCGCCATCCGGAGACACGTCCTTCGGCAATATCCACGCCTTGATTTCAAGATCGAGTTTCTAAAGATGTGTGAAGACCAGGCGACGCGCAAGCCGGGATGCATGAGAGACATATTTCTACGCGAAGGCTTCGCGGAGAAAATTCGGGAGGCGCCCTTCGACGGGTAAGGAGCGACGGCCCGAATGCAGCCATTGCTTGACGGAAGAGAATACCGCGCGCCAATCCGTAAGCCGAGCACCGCACGGCAGGACATAGACAATCAAGAGTCCAATTCGATGATCGGACTAGGCTCCGGGGTCGGAGGGACCGATACCAGAGCAAAGACAGGAACATGATCGACGGCGACAGGGCGTTCGCAAAAATCACCCGGGTGCGATGGCGCCTCGCGCGTCATGGCGAATGAAATCGAGGTGTCGGACCGAAACGGCGTTTCGAAGAGAGTCACGACATCTAGGGTCACAACCAACGCGCGCACCACTCCTTCATGGCGCCAGCTTCGAGACGGGACCGAGGCCACCCCAGATGCGAACCCGACCGACCCTTGGACGCAGGGACCGGCGTCGACGACCGCCCACATCACGGCGACTAGACCATCGATATGGCGGCCGCGGCGGGCTCCATTGATTACTAGTCTCGAGACCATCGATATGGCGGCCGCGGCGGACTCCATTGATTACTAGTCTCGCGTTCTTATCTAGACCAGCCCACGTACAAGTCACGCGAGCTGAAGGCCAGCCGGAGACATATGCGCGACATAAGCGGTGCATGCTCATATTCACACACATGCAACCGTTCTTGTTAAGCGGCCTCGCGCTGCGTCATATCATTGCTCGGAGCGCCGCGTCTCTCCTGACCGATCAGAAAACCGTTGTCCAGGATGCGAAGAACGCCCACGGCCACGGTCTCAGGGAGTGTGGCGAGGTCTCGACAATGGATAGAGGCTCCTTCGACTCAGGCTCTCAATTTTGAGAGAGTCATCAGTGACCGCCGGCTTACGAGAACAGGCTCAGCACCGCGCGCGACGAATTTCTCTCGGCGCGCGCCACGTCGGGTGGAAGATGGCGCTAAACATCCCTGAGATCGAAGCTGAAGTGGGGGGTCAGCCTGCGGTCGGATACTTGGCCAGCGACACGTGGTTGGCGGGGACGACTTTCGATTCGCGAGGTGTCGTACGGCTGCGAGCCGAGTGTGAAGTCGTGGTTGAGCTCAGCGATGACATCGGTCCCCAAGTCGGGCTGAATCGACTCAGGAATGCAGTAGGTCGCATGGCTGTTGGCCTTGAGCTCGTCGAGGTTGGCCGCTACCGTGGAGATGTCAAGTCGATCATCGCCCACAACGTCTTCCACAGAGCTTTTTCTGTTGGAGAATTCAGCTCCCCACGATCGGAACCACTGACGGCAGTGTGCAGGGTGAACGGAGAGGTGCGCCAAGTCAGGCGAGTGGAATGCGGATGGGTAGAGCCCCTGGTTCATATCGCCCACCAGCTGAGTCTCGTCAATCTGGAGCTGCGGGCGAACGACTGGATTTTCACAGGAGCACAGACCCACGTCGCCGTCAGCGCTGGAGACCAGCTGGAGGTCGGGATCGATCATCTTGGCTACCTAGAAATGAAGATCGTGTAGGTGGCCAATTCGACGTCACGCGTCGTGCCACTGCCGGTGGCCTTCTCGCGACTTAGGCCGCGTACCCCGGCTTGTCGTACTCGCTTCGCCGCTTTCTCGAGACGGGAGGATCAGATGAAGTAGGCGACGTCGCCTGTCAAAATCTCGGTTGCTTCATCCCCGATTAGCACGTTGTCCTCAATCCTCACACCTCCACATCGGATCATTCTTGAGGCGCGGTCCCAATGAACAGCATCCGAGCACTTCGGGCGAAATAGTGAATCGTTGAGCAACGCTTCCACAAAGTAGATACCTGATTCTGCTGTCACTTACATAACCCAACCGCCAGCGGCAGGTCGACTCGCAAACGGGGGAACTCGTTGAGGTTGTCTCACGTCCAGCCGAAGGGCCGCCCGCGTCGCGTATCCCGAAGCCAACCATGTGTCCGATGCCATGCGGGAAGAACACCGATTGCGCCCCCCGCTCCACCAGAGCTTCGGGCTCGCCTCGCAAGAGTCCGCATTGCACCAAGCCGTCGGCCATCCTCAGTAAGTCAGCACGATGGCCATCGCGCCACTCAGTTCCCGCTGCACAACATTCGATAGCCTGCAGTCGAAGCCGCATCAACGATTGAGAAATTTCATGCTGTTCCGGGTTGAAGCGACCCACAACCGCATACGTGCGCGTTATGTCGCTCGCGTAACTCTTGAATTTCAGCACCTGGATCGATAAGGACCAGTTCGTCCCTGCGAAAGGGACGGTCGCCGGGTGGGTAATGGAGCACGGCCGAGTTGGGACCGCCGACAACGGTAGTTTCGAAGGCCAGGAAGTCGCCACCCGCCCGTAAACTCGGCTTCAAGTTCAACTGAACGTCCCGCTCGGCCCTTCCTGCTTCGATAACCGGGGCGATTGCAGCGAAGCCAGCGCTTGTCGCCCTCTGGGCGACCCCATGCGGGTAAGTTCCAGATCATCCTTCGTGCGGCGGACGGTATCGAGCCCCCGCGTAAAACAGCAGCGAGGTGCTCGTCGGATCGAACGTTCGGTAGGGCAGCTCCCAAAGACGCCAGACGACAACCCTACGCTTGGTGAGCCACTCCTTAAGCCCCGCGACCTCCACTCCGGAGGTGGTCGCGCCCGATGCTGGATCGGCGACAGACGCGAGAAAAGAGGTGGATGCGTACGCGAGTAAGTTGTCGTTGCTTGACGGGGTGGCGCGCGTAGATGCCGCGACCGGTTCCTACATCGACGGACGGCGAGTCGCGGGGCCGTCGCCCGCATCCGCGAGATTCGAGGCCGAGAGCGGCACCTGGTTATCGGTCGTCCCGTCCGTCGAACCGCTCTCTCCCGCCGCCGAGGAGTTGGTCGGCAAAGCGCGCGGGATGGGGGCGCCTTTCACGACGCTGGTCACCGGACCATCCGCCAGGCTGGTCGACAGCAAGGAGTCGATCTTCAGCCGTGTGCCAGTCGCCGCCGGTGCGATTACCATAATTACGCTCGTAATCCTGTTCTTGATGACCGGCAGCGTCGTCATCCCGATCAAGGCGATCGTGTTGAACCTGCTGAGCCTCTCCGCGACGTTCGGCGCCATGGTATGGATCTTCCAGAAAGGTCATCTTTCAGGCATCCTTGATTTCACGCCGACGGGTACGTTGGACACGACGACGCCGATCCTCATGTTTTGCATTGCATTCGGCCTCTCGATGGACTACGAGGTCTTCTTGCTCTCGCGGATCAAGGAGGAGCACAACCGCAACAGTGACAACCTCGCCAGCGTCGCTGCTGGATTAGAGAAGAGCGGTCGGATCGTCACGGCCGCTGCTGGGCTCATCGCGGTCGTCTTCGCTGCATTCGTCACGTTCGGCATCACGTTCATCAAGTTGATGGGCGTCGGCCTCACTCTCGCCGTACTCGTCGATGCAACGCTCATCCGTGCGACGCTCGTGCCGGCGTTTATGCGCCTTGCGGGTGAATTCAATTGGTGGGCGCCGAGGCCACTCAAACGCATCTACGACCGGTACGGTCTCAAGGAGGCGAGCAGGGACGGGGACGGTCCCCCACCCGCTCCCGGCGTGCCGACCAGTTCGTAAGGAGGAACGTGGAAACTAGCATTCGACGGACCCGCGCAAGGCGGGGTGAGGGCGACAAGCTGAGAGAGGACATCCTCGAGGCCGCACTCGAGTTGTTATGGAGAAGAAAGACGCCGACGCAGTCTCGATCAGGACGGGTGCAGAACGCGTCGGCGTCACGCCCCCGTCCATCTACCTCCACTTTGGCGAAAAGACCGAGTTGCTCTTCGCCGTCTCGGAAAGGCAGTTCCAAGAGCTCGACGACGCTGCCCAAACGGCGGCTTCTAAGAGCGACGACCTCTACGAGAGCTTGAAGCTACGCGGCAAAGCGTACGTGCGTTTCGGGCTCGAGCATCCTGAGCATACCGGCTCCCTTTCATGGAGAAACCACACCTCGCGCCACCGGACTACAACCCCGCAGCCGGTCGTCGGCGCTGGGGCGCGCCGGCACGTTGGGACTTGGGAGGTGAACGAGGGTGCGCCCCGATGACGACGCGAATGTCTCGAGAATAGGGGCCTGAAACTTCGGCCTCGCCACGCCACCGTCACCTCACCGCATGGAAAACGGGCCCGCTCCTCAGGAGCGGACCGCTCCCTGAGTACAGATGCAGCGGCCCCACAGCCCGGTCGTGCCTTATCTTCGACTTTGAGGCGCGCTCCTCAGATTCCGCCGCTTGAGCCATCTCCTCAAGCGTGCGCGCTATCAACGCGAGCGGCGTGGAGCGATCCGACGGCAACAAGAACGAGCGTTCCTCCGGCGAGCTGTGTCGGCGAGAGCGACTGATCGAGCCAGATCCACGCGAAGACCGCAGCGAGAACGGGTTCCAATGTCGCCGCGATCGACGCGCGCTCTGAGCGGATACGCGCGACCCCCCAAACATAGAGCAAGAAAGGAACGAGCGTTCCGGCAACCCCGACGAAGAGAACTGGAACGAGGTGCGCCGGCTCGAACAGCGCTGATGGCCAGCCCGATGGTAGCTGAACGAGGATCCAGAAGATGCTCGCTGTGCCAAACGCACGCGCCATGGCCCCGACGGGCCCGTAGTGCGCCTCGGCCTTCTCGCTCAGCAACGTGTACGTGGCGAAAAGAGCAGCGCTAGCGAGACCCATCGCGATCCCGAAGAAGTCCAGGCGACCTAGCTCGCCTGCGAGCAACTCCGACACGAGGATCACGCCCGTGAGTGCTGCCACTAGCGACGCGAGAACCGGTCGCGTTGGCTTGCGGCCAGACACAACCGCGGCCCACGAGACGACGAGAGCCGGCGCGGAATACTGCAGGACAACCGCAACGGCGACCGCAAGGCGATCGATAGCCAGGTAGTAGGCGAGGTTCACCAGGGCCAGTGCGAGGCCAAGGGTTATCACGCCCGCAAATGCAGAAAGCTCCTCCCGCGGGCGCGCGTCGCCGCGACGTCGTCGCTGGGAGCGACGACCGACTAACATCAGCAGGCCCAACCCCAGTGCCGCGATGACCGCGCGTGCTTGGACCAATTCGAGGGGCACGACGCCGCGGTTGAAGAGGTGACTGGCCACCGCGGCAGCGCCGGCCCACAGCGCCGCCGCTCCGCCCACGGCCAAGAGGCCCGCGGTCGTCCTCGACAGCGTCATAAGCGTATCCGTGGGACACGTCGCCCGGCGAGGACTAGACGTAGCTTGTGATCTAGATCGCAAAGGCAGCCCTGCGGCACGGCGAGCTCAATCTCCGCTCTCGAGGGCGGTGAGAATCGAGCCGCCACGTCGCGACTCAAAAAGTGATCGGCGACCGGTCCCACGGCGACGCGAATGCCTGGAGGACACGGCCTGACACGGTGGCCTCGCTGCCCCGGACCGTCACCTCAACCGCATGAAACAACGCACCACGCTCCTCAGGGCGGCCCGGTCCCTGGCTGCAGACGCCGCGACGATCGGAGCACAATCCTGTACCTCCGCCACCCGACATCACGAATCTGGTGCCATTGATTACGACAGTGTCGAATGCAAGACCGTGGGCGCAGCAGACGAGATCCACCTCGTAGTCCCTCATTAGCTCGAGGAAGTCACCCTCGCGGTAAGTAAATCCCCATTCCGCGTGAGGAGCGTAATGTCCGTCGAAATTTGGCGGCATGTGCATCAGAATGACCTTTACGGCACCGGAGCCCGCTTGCAGCGCTTCTTCTAGGAACTCAATGTCTTCGTCGTGAGGGCCGCGGCCTGCGCCCGGACCGTAGAGCGGAATGTCCATCTCTCCCACCGACCCGGGCACCGACCGGAGCGCGATGAAGTCGGTGGTGCCATAGCTGAACACGAAGTTGGATGCCCCGTGGACATCGCGATACGTGTCCAGCCCGGCGTGATCGTCCAACTCGTGGTTTCCGAGGATGCACAGATTCGGGAAAGGCAGGCGCCGGATGGCCTGGAGATAGCGGCGATGACGCACGGGCGTCCCAGGCCCGGCAAAATCGCCGAGATTCACGAAAAACCGCGGTTGCGGGTCCAGTCTCGACACCTGTTCGAGAATCGCGCCGAAGATGCCTTCGGCGGTCGGGTCGGGCCATGCCCCGGACTCTCCGGCGATCACGAACGTGAACGGGTCCTGGATGGGCGCGATCTCGATCCGGCGGACCATCTCCTTGTTGCGAGCACCCATGAGGCGTGTATCTACCTTCCTCTCGACTTGCGTGCCGTCACCGCCGCGGAGGAAGTCAGGATAGTCGACGGTTCGCGGGGTACGGGGTGTCACGCATCGACGTTTTGTCGCGGCTTTGTCGCGCCTGTTTGGGACCTGAGTTGGCAAAGGCGAATACCAATCTCGAGAGCCTGCAGCCCGATCGTCACACCACGATCATCGGGGGCGACTTCAATAAAAGGCCTGATCTCCACCACGAGGGCACGCAGAACGGGCTCGAGGCCGACCCCGACTGCTGGTACCGGGGGTTCTCTGCGGCGGCGGCTCATCCCAATGGCCCATGCCCCGCGAGAAGCGACGCGTACTACGACACCGTTTGGCTAAAGGAGGGCGGCGCGACGACCCCCGCAGCGCCCGCGATTTGTAGCCAGTACACCCGAAAGTATTTCTCGTTGGGCAAGCTTACGGGCGAAGACAACCTTGCGGGCGAGGACCTCAGCACGAGCTGCACCGATATTTACGGAGAGAAGGTGGGACCCGATGGCCAACTCGACAAGGGGAGGATCGACTACCTGTGGGTGCGATGGGAGGATCCCTCAGGTGACGCCTGGCGCCCTCTTGAGCCGCAAGCCGCCGCACTCATTCCCTCTGCATCCGCCGACGTCGGTTTCGACGTAACCACGGGACAGGCGTACTCGGACCACCGAGCCGTATCGGCCACGATTCTCCCGCCGAACGCGCTCCAATAGCAGCGGGCCTGCGAACTGGACTACGAGCCAGCGATTCGCGTCTCCAACCCTTGGCGAGGTGTGACCCGCTGAGTGCTGTCGCCTGTACCTGATGGGGGGAACCAAATAGTAGAATACGCGGTATTGAGGGGATGAGCTTGAGGTTGCCAGCTAGATCACGAGAACAAGCCGGGGGCCGGACGCTCAACGCGCGGTGGGCCATGGTCTTTTTGCTGACCGCGGGTCTTCTCGCGCCCTTGCCTGCACAGGCTCGCTCCTATTACTGCTTTGGCAAGAAGGCGACGATGGTAGGAACGTCCGGTTCCGACGAGCTTAAGGGCACCCCTGGGCCCGACGTCATAGTCGGGCTGGGCGCGGCGGATCATATCTCCGGCCGGCATGGACGTGACCGTATATGCGCAGGCAGGGGAAGCAGCACCGAGGGGGGCGGCTACGAATTCGTCGGGGGAGATGATGGCGACGACCTCATCTCAGGCGGCCCGGGGGCCGAGACCCTCGAGGGGGGTGGGGGAGATGACATCGTGCGCGGCGGCCCGGGATGGGACGACGTTCATGGGGGTCTTACTCCTGGCGATGATCGCCTCTTTGGGGGCGCAGGCGCCGATTACATGACGGGCGGCCCCGGGAGCGATGCTCTGATCGGAGGCGGCCAAGCGGATTTACTCGTCCCCGGCGAGGGCAATGACCGCCTCAGGGGCGGGTCGAACGGTCGTCCCGGGTTCCGAAGCCGCAGGGCCGCGTACCGCAACGGCGGAGACTGGTTGGACTACTCCAGAGCCGACGTCCCCATCCGGGTCGACTTGAGCGAACACCTTGCAGTTGGACTCGGTCGGGACAACATCAGAGGCATCGAGAACGTGTCCGGGCCCGACGAGCTCAACATACTAAGAGGTGACCACAAGTCAAACATCCTGCAGGGCGGGTTCTATGAGGACCGGCTATACGGGGCCGGAGGAAGCGACTGTTTCGATGGCCATGTTGGAGGCGATGAGGTTCACGGCGGTCCGGGGATCGACTTCTATGCGAGTGATCCCCTCGACCTGTGTCACCCGACCGACCCTGAACTCGTCTACCCCGGCCCGGGCGGACCCGGCGAAAAGATCGACTTGAGCGCAGGCACCGCGACCGACAACGATGACATCGACTTGCTCTACGGCATCGAGGGCGCCTTTGGTGGCGACGGCCAAGACGAGATTATCGGCGACGAGGGCGCTAACTTCCTCTATGGACAGGTCGGCTCCGACATCCTCCGGGGCCTAGGAGGCGACGATTTCCTCGACGGCGGGGTTGCGGTTGACGCGGTCGACGGAGGTCCGGACATAGACGAGTGCGTCAGGGCAGAGAGCCAGGTCGACTGCGAGGAATAGCAGGACGTGGTGCTCGTACAGCGGCTTCTATCCCTTTACCACTCGTACGGTTTAGGCAAATTTCGCCAGTGTCAATTCGAGGGTCCAACAAGCGTCCATGGCTAACCACCCTTCGGCCTCCGTCTTGATCCAGCTTGCGTCGCGCCCACCTCGATCGACGCATCCAAGAGATGACGCGTCCCTCGACGCGACGGTAGTTGTATGCATACAGGTCTCGAGGGCGGATAGGCCCCGCTGTGGAAGCGTGGTCGAACCGACACGACCCAGTCCGGCCCGCGGCTATACCATCAGTCCGATCTCGCACCTGAACCTTTGGAGCTAGTCACTTCGATGTCGAGTGCAGACCTAAAGGCCGGATGAATATAGAAGTGACAATGGGAGTCAAGATTCACCGCCCTCTCCGCAAAATCCGGGTCGTCGTATACGTACAGTTCAGGACCTGTTGCGGAGCGGGAACATCCAATAAATCCAATTCTGAAGAGGACGCGAGTTAAAGGCTGATAAAGCTCCGCCCAGTCGTCATGGGGAACAGCCTGCCAGACCCCCTCCCCCAACTCGGAAACCCATGCAACCCCAGGAAAAGCATCTCTTACCCGCAGTAAGATCACTTCATCCAACAGTTGCGAGAACTGGTCTCGAGGTATTGGGAGCTCCACTCGGCGGAAGACGTAAAACACTTCTTCAATCCCCGGGTAGGCGGACTTCCATTCATCTCGCAAAGCGAGCAGGCGCTTCTGTGAATACGATGGTTCAGCGGCGTGAATAGTCTCCCACTTTAGACGGGTGCTCCCTACTCCGATTTGCAAGCAAG
This sequence comes from Actinomycetota bacterium, assembly GCA_030863485.1. Next base: position 10,018 of record JALZBR010000183.1, on the reverse strand, counting down.
TGTTCAGAAAGGCGATGGCGTCTCGTGGCCGCATTAGAGTCCGAGCAAGAATGAACTCCATCGGATCGCCTTTCTTCTTTGTCTTGACGGGGAGCAAATCCCGAATGCCGTTCAATCTCTCAGTACCGGCTCGCTCGGCCGCCTTCCGTGCCCGCTCATCCAGCATGACGAGCAGATCATTCTTCGACCACTGCATATTGAGCACAAGCGCTCTGAACTTCTCTTCTTGCCCTCCGGTCTTTCTGCCAAAATCCAAGTGCTCGAAGATGTTGGTTCTTAGGGCGACAAGGATCTTTAGGTTTCTGACAGATTTGAGGTCGATGACAGTTCTGAAGAGACACCGAACTAGGTCATTGGCCACGGCTTCATCAACCCAATCGCGATCAAGATCGTCGATCACGACATAGGTGTAGTGCTCGTCGGAGGTCAAGATATCTTCGTCTAGCACCTTCATCATCTTGTTAAGACGTGCAAGTTGAGTCTCATTCACGATCCGTTGGAATCGAGCGATCTGTTGGCTCTCGACGCTGGACGACACACTTTTCTCTCTCGAGCCTCCCACCCCGGCACCCACGAGAGATGATGCTGCAGGCCCTATCTCAAGGGCTCCTGCCCTTTCAAACCTCTCTTCAATGTGGGTCGTTATATCTCTGACGCGCTCGTCAGCCTCGCACCAGAACTTTCCTTCAAATTCATCAAGGTAGGTCAGGGCGGCTTCCTTGCTCGGATCGTGCTTGATCCTCTCGCGAATAGCTCTCACGACCCCCTGCTTCGCATCTGGCGAATCAATCTTGTATCGATGTCGAATGATTTCGACAAGCAAGACGTGTTTCCACAACGCTATAAACAGTGGATCTAATCGAACGCCGAGTTTCGCCAAGACGCGGATCGCATCTAAGTCCGTGATGTAGGGAAGAGACAGGTCTTCAGGATTGATTCTGATCACTTGTCCGGCATAGTCCGTTTCGAGACGAGTGAGAGCCGCCGACTTCCCTCCCCCAGTGCGCCCGATACAGAAGCAACGAGCATCAAACGGAGAGACAAGGACACGGTAGTGGTCTGATTGGTAGAAGGCGAGCTTGAGTAAGGGATCGGCCTCCGCTTGCTCTCCACCCAAATTAAACGTGCTCGTTATTCGACGGCTTTTCGCCTTCCCGGTCATGACTCAGATCCTTCCCCTATGGACGGACTCGTGTTGGGTGTCGTGAATTCGCCGCGCACCGGATCAACGGTTCGTAGTCGGAGCGGTGCCGCCCGACACGTTGCGCTCCAGAGAGCAAAGGATCTCTACCACTCTGCATATCCGCGAAATAGGGGCCCGCGACCAATTGCTAGACCTCCTCTATTGCGGCCGCGATCGGACTCGAGGCGTCGCTCGCACATCTGAGCCGTGGCTGCCTGCTGAGATAGCTGGGGAACGAAAAGGATTCGCATCCTCTTACACGAATTCGCCTTAGATAAACGGAATGCTCAGGGGCAGAGGCATCGAAAGTCGAGATCACCCACGGGAGGCTCACCTTCTGAAAAGCGATGCGGCAAAGCGAGCGCAAACCAACACCGACAAGAACGTTGGTAAGCCAAGAAGAGACGCGACCTTTGGCGATGGAACCATGAATGCGGGTGCAACCAATCGTGGCCGCAGGAACGGCGGCGACAATAGCGTTCGACCTCCACAGGAGGGAGGTTCTGCATCTCTTTCCACTCAGTGGCCACTTCGGTGGATGTGACCAAACTATTGACCTATCGGTGAAACATAGACGCCTTTGGCGCGATTCAACAAAGGTAGCGGCACCGCAACCCCATCCTGCTCCTAGAACTGGGGTCACGATCCCTCACCCGTCCCGCAACAAAACCAGTCCACCCCTGCCCGTTTTGTGCGCATTCCCCGTGTCATGGGACTCCTACCCCACTCATTTCCAAAGCCACTGCAGAAGTGAGCGATGGACTGGACACCGTAAGAGTCCCGGTGTGCGCACCTTGGTCAACAGGCTTAAACAGGATCTCGGTGGTTCTGGAGGATCCGATCTCCAGGGGACCAGCGCTTGTGACTCGATCACCTAATACAGAGAACGACGTCAGACCAGCAGGAGCAGTCGTCGCGACCGTAAGGACAGGGCTTTCCACCGCAGAACTACCCGAATTCAGTATCTCAACAGTAAGGCTCTTAGTCCCCCCCAATTGAACTTCGCCAAAGTCGATGGCGTCCACCTCCGCTCCACCGATCCGCACAACCAGCGACGATGCCCCGGAACCGCCAGATTCGGCCGGCTTAAGGATCAAGTCCGTCGCCCGCTTTACAAGCTCTCGAAAGGTCTCCTCTCTATAACCCACGAGGAACGCGACCACGAAGTAAATGATGTAGTCGAGAGGCCCCGTGTCAGCTTCTCCCTCGAGAAACGCCGGCGGAGAGTCGGCGGCGTTCATTATCAAGACGAAGAGGAAGTAGGCGACGATCGCCACCACGGCTCCAAACAGTGGTCTGGCGATATGCCAATAGTTGTAACTCGAGTCCCACCTCTTGTTGTGCTTGAAGATCCCTTCAACGCTGATCATCACGGCCCCCAAGGCCCCGAACCAGGGAACTCCAATAGGCATCACGTCCGCCACCAGCACGGGGATATCCTCCTGCAGCCCGAAATCAGGATCGTTATACATAACCGCCGCAGCAAGAAGAAGACCCAGGTAAGTGAGACTCAGCCAGAAGAAGAAGGAAGGCCCCAAGCGCTTAATCGCTGGCCTCCTGCGGTTTCTGCTCGAGAGCCACAGGCCTGCAACTACAGCGAGGCCGAGGCCGACCAGGACGATCTCCATCACAGCGCCCCCGACTCAAACCGAGCACAAGCCTGCATTGAGACCTCCTTCTGAGTTCTCATACGCTGAACTCGGCCCACAACGGATAGTGGTCTGAGATTCGCCAGGAGACATCGTTTCGGGTCATGGATGTCAGAACAACCTGGGTGAAGTCGAAGCTTCCGGCTCTCCCCGTGTAATCGAGAGACAGGATCGGCACCTGCCCTTCCCCTGTGAACCAGGCGATTTGGTCGTAGTACTTGTCCTTTCCGGCCTCGAAAATGGTACGAGGCAAACCCTCGAGCTCGAGGGGAGGACGGAGTCCCTGGGAGGTGAACGCCTCGTAATTAGGATCACCCTTGCGGTCGATGTTGAAGTCACCGAGGACCAAGAGATTGTGCCCCCAAGACTCCTCCCGCTTCGCCCAGTCAGCGACCCATCGGGCGATGCCCTGCAGTTCCGCGGTCCGATCTTCAGGGGTGTCTCCGAATATCACGTGCAGTGTCACCAGGATGAACGTCTGGTCGCCTGAGGTGAAACTCACCGCGTAGGGGGTGCGAGCGAACTGGGTTCTCAGTACCGCGTTCGTGTCGTCACCCGAGATCCACTCTTCAGGCACGACCAACTCTCCTGCGAGACCGGATGGGGTCACTCGTCGTGTGTCGAACAAGAACGCCATGCGTTCGTCATTTCCCGGACTTCCCAGGGTGACGTCGGTCATGATGAAACCCCAGCGCGGGCCGAGGAAATCCATCATCTGTCTTAAGGCTTTGATGTCTCCCTTCACTTCCTGTAGCGCCACGACATCGAATCGGGAGATGATTTCGCCTATACAGGCGAGCGAGAACAAGTCCCGTTTAGGCGAATCGACCTCGGATGAAATCCATTTCTCCGTCAGGCCCCCGAAAGCGCGGATGTTCCAGGTTCCAATAAGCAGGTTTTGATCGAGACTCTTTGCCGGGAGCTCCTGATCGAGCCGGGCCTTCAGCTTCTCGTATTCATCAGAGGCCCTTTGAGGCATCTCTACAACGACCTGGCTCAACAGCATAGATTGTCCCCTCGTCCGCTTCCACGCTCTGGGAACTGCGGTCGGCGCAGATCTGCACTCTTGTCTCGATCTCTCGAGGGCGTCATGAGGCCACGAACTTAATGAGGTCGGCCATCTTGAAATCGCTACCGTCTCCCAAGGTGGGCGTCCAGTTGGGATGCACATTGATGAAAGACGATGAGTCGCCCTTGAGTAAGCCCAGTAGAACCTCGGTCACTATCCGCCCTCCCACCGGACCAAGTTTCTTGCCACCTGCGCATACGTCCGCTTCCTTGAGCACGTAGAACCACAGGGGTGCGTTTCCTTCAAATACGGCGTTCGTCTGAGTTATCCCTAGCTGCTCGTCGGTCAGGGGATCTATTCCCATCGCGTGGGCGATTCGTTGTCCAGAAGGCAGACCCAAAGCACGGCCACGCTTGAGGTTACGGGCCGCCAGGTTACGCATCACTACGTTCTTGTCGGGGAGGTGGAATATTCCGAGCGCCAGGTTCGTATCGATCTTGCGCACCACCTGCATCTTTGAGCCGTCTCCGGTCTCGAAGAAGAATTCCCACTGAATGGTCCACCGCGGAGGAAGCGGTCTGAACCCATGGAAAGCCTCGAGACGTCCCGGGTTCTCGTTGGAGGAAAAGATGGGCAACTCGGGCACGACATCGTTGATCTTGTACGTCGGTCGAATCATCGAGTGCCCAAACCGGTAGGCGGCAACCGAGAACTCCACCGGCATAAAGGGTTGGTTGTGCCAACGGTAGAACCGCAGGTCCAGCTTCGGGAATCGGGTTACCGCGCCATCAGGGGAAACCAGATAATTGCCACCTTTCCTAGCATCGTCTTCCCCGTCCAGCTTCGGGTGTTTGAGAATGCTTTCGACGACTTCATCTCCCACCAGGCGCCGAAGGAAGTCGTTCACGACGATCCACTGATAGTGCCAGCGCGTGATGCGCTGCGCTTCCTCAAAGAGGGCGTCAGGGGAAAGACCCGGCTGGGCGCCTCTGACCGTCTCGACGACCTTGTTGTGGAACTTCATGAACTGAAGGTGCAGTTGGGAGACGATGATGTTCTCGTCGTTGCGCGGATCTCCAATCAGGGCCCGTCCCCGGGGCTCCCCATTGCCGTCGGGAGGTACCACGTTCCTTGGTAGATCGTCCTCGGGAGGATCGGTGTCAGCTACTTTCCCGACAAGAAGCGTCGTTCGTCCTTCGTCGATATCCGGGTTGTACATAAACGGATCGTTGTTGGGTCCCCCTCCGTAAAGGGAATCGAGATCGAACCGGGGAGTACGGAAATCATGGAGTGCGTCTGGGTCATTCTGTCTCTGGAGACTTGAGACGGGATCAAAGGTGAGGTCGTGATCGATGAACTGCCCGAGGTAGGTGAAGCCAGCCGGGATCTCACCATCTGAGTTCTCTTCTCGCGAGGGGGTCCAAGAGTCGGCCGGCTGCGTAGGCGTAGAGGCTTCCTGCATCGTTGACGCCAGCTCATCCAGCGCCGGATCGGGTGGCTCGAACGATGGAAGGTTGCGGAACATTCGTCCGAAGCGCCCTTCGATGAACACAGACTTGGGCGCTACATCTGAGCCACGCGGGTGGCTGACGTGGTGTTGAGGCATGGTTCCTCCTTGGATTGACCTCGGGCGCGGACAAACAGCAAGACCCTCGATAAGGAGTGGAACGATTGAAGATGCTTACGGCACAGGACCAGGCCAGAGACGAATGAGTCCAACCGCCCTCGTCACGGCGACCGTCTTTGTCATAGGTGAGCTGGGCTCCTCCCTCTCTTGCCCGCTCGAACGTCCCCTTAGGGATCCGGCCAGGTCACCAGGGTTCATAGCTAGCCCTTCCAGCCAGGTATATCCCAGTGCCACGGACGGTGACCATCGCACGCACTTTCATAGCCATCGCCCTACCCCGACGGAGGGTAGGGATCGTCTCCGTACGTGTACTGGTATTCGATCGTTCCATTCGCGCGATGAACTACGAGTTGACTTGGCTGGTTTGCTTTGGCCGCGCTCTGCCCGCGTACTACCACCGGATCTTTGTTGTCGTACGAGTAGAGCTGAAGGCCGGAAAATTTCAGTTCCCAGCGCCGACCCCGAAGGCACCACCCGGTACACGTTTCTCGCCACGAGCTCCTTCCGTTCAACCTAGTTGCGACGGCACCTTCGACAGAACATTGCTGGACTCAGCACCGTGCCGGGATGTCAGTGGAATCGCCATACCGGCAAGGTCGACCCGCCGCCCGCTCCCAAACCGCCCGCCTTCGGACTCGCGCATAGCAAGGCCGAGTTGATGAGGCTCGTCGGGCAACCGGAAGGCCGGGGAGTCGAACCTCTCGCGGAAGCGTCGGGCCCGAAGAAGTCGCTGTGGACGATCAGGCTAGCGGCCTCACCAGCCTCGGGATCCTGAGCAACCTCACGGATCGCCTCATCGAGATGAGCAAGATCGATTTCTTCCGCTCGCCCAATCATCAGGGGGCGACGTCGTGACGGCGATTCGCTCGGCTCATGTAGCTGCCCGCCAAGGGGTTCCGGACGCTCGCCGGTCTCGGACCCTGAGACCACGCTCGGCTCCCGCAAAACCTACTGACACCAGATCGGCTTGATGCACGGATCGGCGGCGGCGGTAGCAGCGAGCGGCGCCGCCAATAGGACGGCAGAAAACGCAGCAACGACGAAGCGACGAAGCACAGGCGACCTCCTATCGACCGGCGGATAACTATCTCTAAACTATAGTTAGACATGAGTTATATCAGAGCGCCGTATAACCTGCAAAACGTGCCCACGCCACGAACACGCGACGCCTTGGGACGGCGCATCCGCGATCTGCGACAGCAACTGGGTCTATCCCAGGAGGAGGTCGCGAGCCCCAATTACACGGCTGCCTACCTGTCGCAAGTGGAAAACGGCAAGCGGCAGCCATCGCATGAAGCGCTCACCCACTTCTCCGAGCGGCTCGGGGTGACCGTAGAGCAGCTCGCGAGCGGCCGAGACCCGGACCTCGACCTAAGACTCGAAGTCCAAGCCCAACGGGCACTCGCACAGGTTCATTCAGGAGAGCTCGACCCAGCCGTCGAAGCGCTGAGCGAGGTGCGATCGGCCGCGCAGGCAAGCGGACACCGGCGTGCCGAGCAACAAGCCGAGCTAGGCCTGGGCCTGGCGTTTCGCCTCCAGGGCCATACAGACGAAGCGCTAGCGGCTTACGAGCGGGCTGAGGCGCTCGCGCCGGGCGAGCCCCCAGAAAGCCGAACCTCAGCGTTAGCCGGCCAAGCACGCTGTCTATTTCAGATGGGAGACGTGCGAGACGCCATACACATCCTCGAATCGCACCTGATCGAACTGCAGCGCCGAGATCCTCCCGAGCCGTCTCGCCTTGTCGAGACCTACTCGGCCCTCATCCCGGCCTATTTCGAATCCGGCATGATCGAAAAGGCGAAGGAGACAGCAACCAAAGGATGGGCTCTCGCGCCTAACATCCCCGAGGTCGAGCATCGCGCCTGCCTGTATGTCAACCGGGCCCAGCTCATGTTGACCCAAGGCGAGCGGCGCGAGGCCCTCGCGTCAATGGCACTGGCTGAAGATCTTTATCGTCACCTCGGCTGGCATACCGAAACCGTCAAGGTCACGCTCGGCAGGGCCCTCGCTCTCATCGACGCCGAGGATCTCGGCGCGGCAGAAAGCCTTCTCCAAGACGTCCTCTCGGGCGCGGACACCTCGCTCAGCCGATTCGATCGCGTCAAGGGACTCACCCAGCTTGCGCGAGTCCGCCGTCTGCAGGGAGCGCCGCACGAGGGTTTCGAATTTGCGCGCCAGGCACTCACGGTGGCGGGCCAAAAGGTTCCGGTCGCCGCCGCCGAAGCTGCCCGCGAGGCCGGGATGTGCGCGCTGGGTCTGCAAGACTCGGTCGCCGCGCTGGATTACTGCAGGAGGGCACTGAAGGCATTCGTGAGGTTCGGTGATCACGAAGAAGCCGCGAAGACATCGCGCTTGCTCGGCGATCTTCTAACTGAATCGGGTGATCCACACGGCGCGGCGGCAGCCTATCGGGCCGGGTTGGACGCCGTAGAAGAACTCCGCTAGCTCAGACACGGTAAGCACTTTCGCTGCATCGCGTCTCGCCCATCAGTCCGACCGGTCATATTCGGGCTCCCACTTAGCATCGGGAAGGCAACGTCCAAGCCTCGATCGAAGCTCCAAGCAGAAGGATGGCACGTGTCCTTCATCGACATCGGCCATCGTTATTCCGCCCTTCGACGCAGACATAGAACGACGCAGCCGCGATCGCGGCACAAACCCCCGGTGGGGCCCAATCGGAGAGAGCTAAGGCCCGTGTCTGGAAGTACCTTGTCTTCGGGGGCCGGCGGTCAATACTACGTTATGACTTCATTCCGGTACTACTCAGTTGCCGGCAGTGGAGCGATTTGTTTGAGGATGCTCTTTTGAAGACTGTGGGGCAATCGGAGAACCGGTTCGTTGACCCTTCTTGGATTCTCTACTTTCTGCACCCTTCAGGCGATGCGCTGCACTTCCAACTGTGTTCGGCGGCCAAACCACCTCTCCTATCTTCAGGAGGCGCCCCTAACCGTCGGCTAGTGACGAGCATTTGGACGCGGGCCCCTTGGGCGCCGGGCTTGCTTCGTCGTCTGATCGGGCCGCGCGCTCGGCCGCGCGTGAGTTTCTCGGCGCGCCGGCGACGCCGGGTTCGTACCGAGCGCGCGCTGGTCGGCGGCGAGACCTGAGCGCAGGTTCGTCGAAAGCCGCGTCGGCCTTGTTCCGCCTCGTGCTCGAGCCCGTCGATGTGACGGACAAGGTCAACCCCAGTCAGGTGAGTAAAACAATCGCGTTCGACGTGGATGCCGTCGCCAGGAGGCGTGTGACCATAACGGGGAACGAGTGGTGCTCATTCGCCGCCGATGACGTCTCCGCCTAGCAAGATGTAGAGAGAAGATCCCAGAATCAGGATTCCTACGACGATATACAGCGCTCGATCCCGCCACGGGGCCCTGCTCCCCACACGCAACAACCCATCCCTGTTACGGCCGATTGCAAACACGACCATGAGACCGAATAGGAAGATCCCCAATGCAAGCCACTGCTCAGCTGTCATCAAAAGTAGTGAATCCATGACGCGCTTGCTTGTGGGGTGCCGGTACCCGCCTCGCCGAAGGCGCCACCACCCCCGTCTTCATCCCAACAATATCCGCCAGCTCCAGAAACTCCAGACGCTGCTTGCCCCTGTGCGCAGTCCATCCCGCTTGAAACACGCCCGGTTCCGACACTCGTTGAGAATGAAGCTGGCGCCTTGCTAAGTCCGCCGCCGACGTAAGGATGAACTCCCCCAACGCTCCCGTCGGGCGCTTCGTTTATTGCAACCCCCACGGTGACCGGTCCGACTGAGATACTGAGGTCGAGATACCACCTGCCAGACGTGTCAGTAAAGTTAACTGGGTTGCCACCGACGTACGAATAGGCATTGAAGGTCATCGGCTGATCCGGTTTCCCTGGAGCGGGATCCCTTTGAGTCCAGCGCAAGATCTCAGGGTCGTAGTACCTCGTGCCAAACTTGAGCAGCTTGGTCGTCTTGTCGTAATAGCCACTCGCGTAGCGCCACGGGTTGTAATCCGTCGAGCTCGGCGAAAGCTCCTTGCCGTAGGGCTCGTACGTGTAGCGACGTACGACGTTGCCAGAAGGATCCGTTGTCGCCACCACCGAGCCGAGGCCGTCGAAGTGGTAGTAGAGGTCGTTCGGGGTTTGGTCGACGTCGTTGTGCGTCATGGCGACGAGCGTGCCATTCGGGTCGCGGATGAACCGCGCGATATGCGGCTGGCCGCCTCCCGTCGCCTGGTCGGCGAGGCCGAGTTGGTTGTAGCTGAAGGTTAGGTCTCCTGCCGTGAGGCGCCGGTCCTGGGTGAAGTCTGCGTAGCTCATGGCAAGGGCGCTTCCGCCGGGAGGTGTGATCGATGCCGTCTGGTTCATCACGCTGTAGTTGGCGGAGAACCCGCCGGAGCTCGAGGTGAGGTTGCCGGCATCGTCATAGGCGTAAGTTGTGCTGCCGCTCGGTGCTGTCCCACATGAGGAGCCAGCCGATGACCCAGACCAGCAGAGCTCATTGGCGGCGTTGAAAGCGTAGTAGGTCGTGGCAGTGCCCGAGATCTCCTTCCTCACGTTGCCAACCGGGTCGTAGT
>JALZBR010000150.1 GCA_030863485.1 Actinomycetota bacterium | reverse complement strand
CAGCTGTTGGCTAGGTCGGTGCAGGCGGCTGACGAGTTCAGGCGGACGTTCAAGCTCAAAGACGATCCTCGCATCACGCGTCTGGGTCGGACGCTGCGCCAAACCAGTCTCGATGAGCTGCCCCAGTTCTGGAACGTCCTTCGGGGCGAGATGTCGGTTGTGGGCCCGCGGCCGGTGGTTGAGGAGGAGTTGGCCCGGTACGGGCGCTACAGCGACGACTACCTGTCGGTCCGCCCAGGCGTCACCGGTAGCTGGCAGGTGATGGGCCGCAACGACACCACCTATCTGCAACGTGTCCTCCTCGACGCTCACTACGTGCGAGCGGGGACGTTGGTGACCGACTTCAAGATCGTCGCTCGCACCGTGGTCGTGATGCTGCGCCGCACACGGGCAGGTGCGTACTGAAACGCACGCAGGGGTCCCCTCAGTTATGACGCAGACGAACAAGGTCCTTGTCACCGGTGGTGGTGGCTTCATCGGCCACCATCTGGTGCGCCACCTCAAGGCGCGCGGCTACTGGGTGCGGGGCGTGGACATCAAGCAGCCGGAGTTCGAGCCTTCCCCTGCCGACGAGTTCCACCTGCTCGACCTGCGCCTGCTCGACAACTGCCTGCAAGCAACCGACGGGGTCACGCAGGTGTATGCGCTGGCGGCGGACATGGGAGGCATGGGCTACCTCTCGCATCATCAGGCTTCGATCCTCTACAACAACGCGACCATCAACTTTCACACCTTGGAGGCGGCACGCCGCAACGGCGTCTCCCGCTACCTGTACACGTCGTCGGCGTGCGTCTACCCGGAGTATCGCCAGCTCGAGGCCAAGGTGACGCCCCTGAGGGAGGAGGATGCCTACCCGGCGGCGCCCCAGGACTCGTATGGCTGGGAGAAGCTCGTCTCCGAGCAGCTGTGTGAGCATTACGCCAACGACTATGGCATTGAGACGCGCACCGTTCGCTTCCACAACATCTTCGGGCCGCTGGGCACCTGGGAGGGGGGGCGGGAGAAGGCACCGGCGGCGGTCTGCCGCAAAGTTGCCTACGCCAAGCTCACCGGCCCCCGCGTGGTGGAGGTGTGGGGCGATGGGGAGCAGACCCGCTCGTTTTGTTACATCGACGACTGCGTCGAGGGCATCTACCGGCTCATGCAGTCCGACCACCGCCAGCCGCTCAACCTCGGCCAAGACCGGCTCATCTCCATCAATCAGCTGGTTGACGTCGTGGCGGAGATCGCGGGGGTAGACGTCGTCAAGCAGCACATCGAGGGACCTCAGGGTGTGCGCGGCCGCAACAGCGACAACACCCGCCTACGTGAGGTGCTGGGCTGGGAGCCGCAGACCACCCTCGAAGAGGGCCTCGCAAAGACCTACGCCTGGATCGAAGGCCAGGTGAGGGCCAAGCTCGCTGTCGCCGGACGTGGCAAGGCGTCTGCCGTCGTGCGGGCGGGCAACCTTGATGCCTTGACTGACCGCGGCCACGGATGTGTGAGGCACTCTCCCGCCCGCGGCTCCGACGGCACAGGAGTGGTGCCGGCCCCCCAACGTTGAGCTAGACCCATCCCCGCCGGCTGGAACCCCAGCCGGGCCTCCATGGGGTACGGCACTCCTGGATCCGGGAGGGACTCGTGTGCCGAGCGACGGGGGCGTCCCTCCCCCCGGCGAGCCGCGTCAAACCCCTGTCGGGTCGGGAGGGAGCTACACGCTGGCCGTCTTCGAGGTAGAGGGCTTTCCCCACCCTTTGAGTGAAGTCGAGTGAGGCAAGGACGGTCACGGGTGCTGCCGCCGTCGCCCCTCCGCCCGAGGAGAATGAAAGTCAAGGGTGCAAGTCAAGGGTGCTCCCGGGTGCGAGCGACCGGCCCGGGTGGGAGCGTAGTCACCATGAGAAACCGCGGCGTCCCCCCAGCGGGTTGGAAGAAATGGAACGGGTAATGCAGACGAAAAGGACAGCTTGGCTCTTGCCGCCGAAAGACGGTCGCCGAGGTTTCGTTCTTGGGGGCAATCCGCGCGGCTCTTCCGCCCAAAGGCTGGGGCGAACGGCCGCCCAGCACCCCGTCGCCACCTTCCTGGGGCTCGTGATCTTCGCAGTGGTGACTGCATCCAGGGTCGCCGGGTCTCCGAGGGCAATCGATCTCGCGCAGGTTGCAGCACGCTATGACGGTGCGGAGGCGGGAGAGCGAACGGGGGCGGGAGTTGCGAACCTTGGGGACGTCAACGGCGACGGCGTCGTCGACTTCGTCGTCGCCGCTCCCTGGGCAGGCAATAATGGCCGAGGTCGTTCGGGTTCTGTGTACGTCGTGTTCGGCCCATGGCGCGAAACGGGTAGCAATCTCGGTGAGCTCGGCGCCAATGGTTTTCGGATTGACGGCGCGGCTCCTGGCAACGAGCTCGGTGCCGCGATCGGCGATTTCCCGAACGGGAACGAGTTTGTCCGCACCGCGGTGGCACCGGCTGGTGACGTGAATGGCGATGGCCTCGCCGACTTGGTAGTCGGGGCCTGGTCAGCGGGCAACAACAACCGCCCCAATTCGGGCTCTGCTTACGTGGTGTTCGGAAAGCGCAGCTCTGACAACGTCGACCTGAACACTCTTGGGGCGGGAGGATATCGCATAGACGGGGCGACCACGGGTGATGCTGTCGGCGCGACGGTCGCAGGCGTTGGTGACGTGAATGGGGACGGGCGGCCCGACGTCTTAGTGTCTTCTCGTTACACGGACAATAACGGGCGTTCCGATTCGGGTTCGGCCTATGTCGTGTATGGGAAGTCCTCTACTACCTCGATTGATCTGGCCACGCTGACACATGGCTTCCGTATCGATGGCGCGGTCGCGGTTGATCAGCTGGGGTGGGGAGTTTCGCGAGCGGGTGACGTAAATGGCGACGGTCTTCAAGACGTCGCTGTCAGTAGCCGCTATTCAGGCAACAATGGCCGCCAATCATCTGGCTCGACCTACGTCGTCTTCGGGGCAGCGTCCTCGTCTAACGTGGACCTTGCGTCACTCGGCACCCGCGGTTATCGCATCGATGGTGCCGCAGCAGGAGATCAGATAGGCGTAAGCCTTGCCGACGCGGGGGACGTCAATGGCGACGGCTTGGCGGATCTCGCTATTGGATCGATCTACGCTGACAACAGGTCGGGGTCTACCTACGTCATCTTCGGGGCAGCTTCCTCGCCACCTTTGGACCTTGCACTGCTCTCCAGCGCCCGGGGCTATCGGATCAGTGGGGCAGGCGAGTCCGTGGCAAATGCGGGTGATGTCAACGCAGACGGCGTACCAGACCTCATTATCGGCTCCCGTCATGCGAGCAACAACTGGCGCCCCGATTCGGGGTCCGCCTACGTCGTTTGCGGGTCAAAGTCCTCATCGACGGTGCACCTTTCTGCACTCGGTACCCGAGGCTATCGCATCGATGGTGCCGTGACTGGAGATCAGGCGGGATCGTCGGTCGCCGGAGCAGGCGACACGAACGGCGACAACCAGAGCGAGGTCTTGGTAGGGGCAATGACCGCGAGCAAGAACGGGTGGTTTTGGGGCTCAGCCTGGCTCGTGACGACCTCCAACTCTGGGCTGAACCCCTGCAGTAACTCGCCGCCGGACGCCGTCGACGACGCCTACACCACCGCGAAAGACACTGCACTGTACGTTGACTTCCCCGGAGTGCTTGCTAACGACTCCGACGCCGACGGGGACATTCTCAGCGCCACGGTGACCACGGGCCCGGCTCACGGCTTCCTGAGTCTCGGTTACGACGGGTCGTTCAGCTACACGCCCGCCGCAGGTTTTACCGGCACCGACAGCTTCACCTACACCGTCAAGGACGACAACGGCGTATGTGGCTATGACGAGAGTTCGCCAGAGTGCACAGGCGCCCTCGTCGACATGGCCACCGTGACCATCACAACGACGGCTCCGACCACGACTACCACCACGACAGCTCCGACCACGACTACCACCACGACGGCGCCGACCACGAGCACGTCGTCGACTACGACGACGACGGCGCCGACCACCACTAGGAGGGTCGTGGCAGATTTTGATGGGGACAGCGATAGCGATATTTCGCTGTTGCGTCCGGCCAATGGCGGCTGGTACATCAAAGACCTTGGCACGGCGTTTTTCGGGTTGAACGGCGACTACCCGGTGCCTGGGGACTATGACGGGGTGGTGGGTTGGGAGCGTGCGGTGTTTCGTCCCTCCAACGGCGGCTGGTACATCAACCTCCCCAACCACAAGACGGTGTATTTCGGTCGCAGTGGTGATCTGCCGGTCCCTGCCGACTATTCCGGGGACGGCAAGGCCGACCTGGCGGTGTTCCGCCCCTCCAACGGCGGCTGGTACCTCAACATCAACGGGCAGACCACGACGACCTTCTTTGGTGTCAGCGGTGACATCCCGGTGCCGGCCGACTACACGGGCGACGGCAAGGCCGACCTGGCGGTGTTTCGCCCCTCCAACGGCCGCTGGTACCGCTACGTGCCAGAAAAGCCCCAGTCCCCGGTGGTGGTGCCCTTCGGTCGTCAGGGGGACATCCCAGTCCCGGCCGACTACTTCGCTGACGGCAAGGCAGACATCGCGGTGTTTCGCCCCTCCGAGGGCCGCTGGCACATCCAAGACCCCCTCACCACGGTGGCTCTCGGTCTCAGCGGTGACGTTCCCGTTCCCGGCGACTATGACAAGGACGGGGACGCCGACATTACAGTGTTCCGCCCCTCCAACGGCCGCTGGTACCGCTACGTGCCAGCACAGCCCTCCCCGGTGGAGGTGCCCTTCGGTCTGAAAGGCGACATCCCCCTACCCCTGCCCTACGCCGTCTACCGGTCATTCTTCGTCCCTCCCCTATGAGCGACCACAAGCTTCGAGGTTCGCGGCCGCCCTCTGGTCGACTGACGACTGCAAGGGGACAAGCCCTAGCGCAGAAAGACGAGTTCACGTGCGGGCGTCCGCCGACCGTCACCCGTCCCCCCTACTTTTCCTCGTCGAGGACCACTCGCCCGGGCGGTCTCATGTTTGGCGCGGCTGTCCGCCAGGGCCCAACAAATAACGTCTTCGGGATCACGCCATGGCACGCGCCCGTAGTCTGCCTCGACGGATCCGTGCGCGTTGGATGACCGCTTCGAAGCGGTCGGCGATCGCCGCGATGTCGAAGGTCGCCTCAGCGTAGCGACGAGCGTTGCGTCCGGACTCTCTCCTTAACCCCTCGTCCCGGAGGAGCCTGCGGGCGGCGGCCACGAAGGCGCCCACGTCGCCGGGAGCAACGGTCAGACCGGTCTCATGGCGCTCGACGATGCGGGCCGCGAGGTTCTCGGCGGGGACGGCGCACAGGATGGCCTGCCCTGCGCAGTGGTAGCTGAGCGCCTTCGACGGCACCGAGAACACCCCGGCGTCTGGTTCGAGCAGGGCCACAAGCACGTCGCCGGACGCGAACACCTCCGGGAGGCGCTCATAGGGCTGGAATGGCAGGACGTCGAGGTTGTCAAGGCGCCGCTGTGCGGCCGGCTCCCGCACCCAATCCGCCCCGATCCCTGAGCTGACCACCACAACTTTGGCATGCTGGGTGACCGCCGCGGCGAGTTCGAGCAGCAGGGCGGGATCGTGCTTGAGGTGCCGAGGGTGCCCGAGTACAGGAAGACGGGGATGGCGGTCAGTCCGTGCTCCTCGGCCCATTCGTTCGCCCGCGGCAGGGCAGGTAGTTCGTCGAGGGGGGCCCAGTTCTCGATCGTGGTGATCCGATCCGGCTCGACCCCCAGCCCGCAGAGCAGCGGGACGAAGTCGGAGGTGATGGTCACCACCACGTCGCTACGACGCAACAGGTGGCTCTCCAATGAACGTAACCGGTCGCCAACCAATCCACCGACCCTCCTCCACCGCTGGCGCAGCTGTGCGGAGGTCGCGATCCCAAGGAGATCCTGCAGCCAGTAGACGAACGTGGCACCCGACTGCTGCGCATGCCACCAAAGCGTCGCCTGCGCGAGCAGTGGGGTGTTGGCCGAGATCACGACGTCGGGTTCGAACCTCGATGCCAGACGCCGCAGCTCGCGCCCATAGAGAAGTTCGTGCAGTGGGCGCTAGCGGGCTCGGCATGCCTTGCTGAGCGTGGTTCGGGTATCTCAATCGCGCCGCCCTCGCTCACTGTGCGCGTCCCGTCACCTCACCTTCGGCAAACCAGCTTGCTCAACGTGGCACCAGTCTCCCCCGCTCCCTGCGCTTTGACGCAACATCTCGGAATGACTACACGCGCCGCGTTCAAGACCCACAGGTCACCTTCCTCTGGCAATCTCTCGATCGCCTACGATCTAACTTGACAAAGTCCTGAAATCCGAACTACCGCGCTGCGGGCGCGTCACTACTTCGCGACGGATACAATGGCATCGCTCCCCCCGATCGCGAGAGCTTGTGTCCGAATTCAGGCCTCTTACCCTTTACCAGACCGACGGCATGGCGCGATGAGCAAGCTTCTCCTCTCGGCTCTCCTTCCAAATCGGGCCAAAACGGTGGGCGCGACATTTGGACGAACCTTCGAGAATCTGCGTCCCTCCGTCTGTTCCAAATGGAAAGATGCGGCGTGATGGCGTCCACCTCCTCATGGCCATCTCGGAGGGCCCTGCGCATCACAGTCAATACGCTCTCTATCACGCCAGACAAGGTTGGCATTCGTAGGTTTCTGGTGAATTTGGTTCAGGCCCTCCTACGGGTAGACCAGCGCAACCGCTACCGCTTACTGTGTCGTCCTAACAACGTCGAGATGTTTGGAGCGCATGTCGACGGAGCGAGCGGGAGTGAGGTGGTAACCGTCCGCCTTCCACTCCCCGGCCCCGTATCACGCATCTTCTACGATCAACTGGTCGTGGGCCCTTCTGTCGCTCGAAGCTCCGACGTTCTCCTCGTTCCTTCCCATGTTGGAAGCTTGCTGGCTCCGATACCGCAAGTCGTGATCTTCCAGTCCCAGCTCACGCTGCCATCCGTTCGGCGTGACATTCCCGTTCCCATTCGCCAACCATCTATCCCCCGCCGAATCTATGAAGAATTCGTGTTGCCACGCTCGCTCGAGAGGGCGGAGCGAGTAGTGGCCATTTCCAACTTCATCGCTGAACGCCTGAAGCGTGACTATCGGGTTGCGCCCGAAAAGCTTGCAGTGATACATGAAGGTGTCGACGTACGCGCCTTCCGTCATGACCAGCCCCCTAACCCCCAGGCCGCCCCCTACCTGCTCTTTGTGGGGACCCTGTTCCCCTTCAAGAACGTGCCTACCTTGATGCGGGCCTTTGCTCACCTGAGATCTGAGCGACGCGTACCGAACGAACTGAGGTTGAAGATCGCAGGTAAAGACCCTACCGGCCACGAGCAGGCGGCGCTGCGGGAGCTTGCCCGTGCGCTAGAAGTCAGCGAGGTCACCGACTTCCTGGGGCGCGTCCGCGACGACGACCTTCCTGACCTTTACGGTGGTGCCATAGCGCTGATCCACCCCTCATATGTCGAAGGCTTCGGGTTGACGCCTCTGGAAGCCATGGCTGCACGCACTCCCGTTATCGCCTCCAACGCCGGCGCGCTACCCGAAGTCGTCGGCGATGCCGGCCTGCTCTTCGATCCCCACGACGAACACGGACTCGCCGATCTCATCGAGCGGGTGGTCCGTGAACCCGCTCTCCGGAGAAGTTTCCTTGAGCGAGGTGAGCGTCGAGCTCAAGAATTCACGTGGGACCGAACCGCTCAGCAATTCGTGTCACTGTTCGAGGATATCGATCGTGAAGGGGGCGAGGCGGATGCAAGATGACGAACATCGCGAACCCCTTCGCCCGCTCGCCCATTTTCGGCGCCCGATCCCTTGCTGACGACGTCCATGCCGGGCTCAAGGTGGCCCGACTAGAGCCAGAGTTTCTGATGATTCGTCCTCCCTCAAGACCGCCGCCCTTCGTGGGGCCGCGTCAATCCTCGTAGCGGACCCGGTCCCCGAGGAAGGTGCGCACACTCGGATCCGGAGGATGTTGCAATTCAAAGTCTGAGTGGCCGCGCGTACGACGTCGGCCGGCGGACGTTGTCCCGAGTACCTTCTCTACGACGCGGAAGCTCGACACCGGGAAATTGCCACATCCAGGAGACCGACTGCCCCTCGAAGAACGTCTCATTTGGATCCCGCGCATCGATGTTCAACAGTAAGACACCATACACCAGCCGTCGATTGACTAGCTTATCCGTGCGCCACCTCGGTCGGCAGTCACGCCGCCGGGCTAGGCAAGGCGTTTTAGAGGTTGTGGGACGGCCTGCCCCTGTGGTCCCTGAGGCAGACAGACGGCTAGCTAGCCCGCTTTATCCTTACTGATTACCGCTAAGCCTACCGCACATGTCGCTGCCGCTAGGTCTTCAGATGGCGCCGCAACCGGATCGCAGTCAGTTGCGCTCGCCGGGCCAAGGCTGGCAGATTTTGGTGCTTGCTCAACTCGCGATACCTGGCACCCCGACCGCGCCCACCCGTGATCAACACCCGTCGGTCGTCGTTCGACGTCACGTCGGCCTGAACGCTGCCACAAAGCTCGACCTTGTAGCGATGCCACCAATCTCTCGTCCGCTTTTGAATGCTGCGCAGGGATTGCCCCTCTCCTAGGCTGTGTATGAGACGAGGTGCTTCCGACCACGCCTGCACGCTTGGGAAGGGATAATCGCCTAGTAGGAGGGCAAAGTAGTCGAAACGTCTTCTCCTCTCGACGATCGGAACGGCGCCGGCTTCCAGGGCCTCATAGACGCGGAAGGACTCAAGGTGCACGTTACCCATCGGACATGCCACGAACACCGACTCACGCAGAATCCCCATGTACTCTGCCGCCGGCAGCGCTGTGCCTCGCATGTCGAATCTGCCAGAGGGCCGTACGACCGCCCCGGGAATTGTAGATAGGTTTTTCATGGCGGCGAACCGGGTAGTGGTGAGTTTGCCCAAAAACGCCACAGGGTGAGGACGTTCGACTAAGGGTGTGAGGCTGGCTGCTGGGAGGTCGACGCTGATTTCGTCAACGGAAGCCGGTCCCAATGGGATCGAGCGGATGCCGTTTCCTCGGAGCCCTGAGTGCAGGTGCTGACGCCAGACATAGGAGAACGCCGGGTAGGCGTCGACCGGGCGCCTGTACCACTCGTCGGAGATATGGAATAGACCGACCTGGGGTGTCTGGCGGATACGATCCAGCTGTTGATCAGTTAGGACATCGGGGCGCTGGGTCACGATCAGGGAGTGCGGGACGACAAGGTCGCCACTTGGGTCTCTGATGATCTCGCCGGCAAGGTCGCCAAGGAGAAAGCGCAGCCACGGCTTTTCGACCCAGAACGTGGGGACTCGATCAATGATGGTGACCGGGGACATCAGGCGGTGGTGAAGAGGGCGTCGGCCCAGCCGGCCCGATGCTTGACGTGGTGGAGATTGTACAGCGAAACGAGCACGAAGCCATGCTCGAAGAGCACTGTGGACAGGTCGTGAAAGCTGGGACTGCCCTCGTAGATCGGGGCGAAGTTCACCTCAAGGAGGACGAACGTCACGCGACCCTCCCCAAGCACGCGGGTCGCGCCTGCCAGCACCTCGAGCTCGAACCCTTGCGTGTCAATCTTCAGTAGGTCGATCTGGTCGATGCCTCGCCGGTGGCAGTACGCATCGATCGTCGTGACCGGGACGAAACTGGATTTCTGGACGGCTCCCCAGCCGTCGAGGCCGAGCGGGAGGAACGACGACATGGATGAGCTCTCATGTTCGAAGAACGGGCGCTCTTCCTCAACCGAGCCAAGAGCCACCCTGTTGAGATGAACCTCTGGCGTCCGGCCGTAGCGGCCCTGAAGTACGGCGAAGGTCGCTTCGCTGGGCTCGAAGGCATGCACGACCGGCTCTGGGAAGAAGTCGCGAACCCTCCTGATGGTCTGCCCCGTGTTGGCACCTACGTCGAACACGATTAACCCGTGGACGGAGGCAGCCAGTATCTTGCGTACATCAGCAAGGGGATGGATACCGAAACCGTCGAAACGACGAACCTCGAATCCAAGACGCCGGAAGATCGTCTGAACTCTCGGCTCGAGAACTTGTCGCCAGCTAGCCACTCACGTTCCTCGTAAGAACTGTTTGTCCGAAAAGAGCCCCCGCTGCGGGTGTCAGACTCAACTCTAACCTAGTGGCCCCTCCCCGCGTCGACCAGCAGAAGGCATTATGCTCACACATCCTCTCGACTCTCTACAACCCGAATGAGCACGGGCGGCGTCTACGGTGCGAATAGTGGTCCATGACTACGCGGGGTACTCCTTCCCTGTTGAGCTCAGCCGGGAGTTGGCAAGGCGTGGCCACGAAGTCCTGCACCTGTACTGCGCCAGCAC
>JALZBR010000142.1 GCA_030863485.1 Actinomycetota bacterium | reverse complement strand
GCCGAGGCAGAGATCGCCGACGGAGGCTCGGCCAGCCAGAAGTAGGACTCCAGGCCGGTCATGCCGATCCGGGACGGAGCAACCTCGAGTTGCGGATTGGGAGCCAGCGCCACCGCCCGATCGATCGCGGTCCGCGCGATTTCTTCCGGCGACGGAGGTGGAGGTCCCTTGCGTTCGGGAGCGTCTCTCGGCGCGTCGCGTTTCTCCGGAGCAGGGGCGGCCGGTTCGCAATAGTGACCGCCGAACTTCCGCCGAACACAGGGATTAGGAATCGTCAGATACCCAGCCGAGAACTCATCCCGCTCCGGAGCCTCGGTGGACAAGTCCGTTCCGGTTGCGGCGAAGGAGGATTGGTTTGCCGAACCTCCTGTAGGCGTAGCCGAAGCAGTGGCAGAGGAGCTCTCAATGGTGGGCTCAGCACTGACTTCATATCCAACCTGAGCTGATGCACTAACTCCCCTCTCGTCTCCGATTACCAAGTCCGCTGAGCTTGTCGATCCTGCACTCGCGGAGGTCGAGTTGAACAGCATGAATGTGATGCCTATCGCAACCGAGAACCTAGGGGCAGTCGGCATGCTCGTGCCTTAATGGCTTGTCTCGGACAAGCGAACCGTCATGAAGCTTCCATTCCGAATTGAGGCGTCTCATTGTCCATATGACCGTTTGCTCGACCACAGTGGAGTCTTTTGTCACGTCAAGACCTTGGGCGTCGGTGAAGCAGGGATGAAGAAGACGCCGCTCCTTGATACGTATTACGTTGTCACCGTTTTGGATAACGGTCGTGACAAGAGATACATAGTTGATTCGGTCACGGACTCCGTTGTCTTGTAGGTCAGAAATGATCCGCTGAGACCGGCGGATCAGGGGACCGTTCGGGGTGAAAACGGTCCCTAGAAGAGAGATGTTCCCCGACTGGGTAGCGCGCAAAGCGTGATCTCTGAGTTCTTGGAATCTGGCAGTGGCTTCTTCGTCTGTTAGGGCGAAGTTTGTGGAGGGCGGGAGGTCGACTTCGTCGGTCTCGGAGGTGGGGGACGGTCTCGTTATCACGAGGGCCCCCGTGGCGAACAGGATCAGTGCCGTTAGGAGCACGAACGCCTTGCGGGGGGAGAGGGGGGCCGCCTTCTGTTCTTCAGTCGCCGCGCGAGGCTGGGCCCCGCCGAAACCTGTTGTCGTACGTCCTCGCACCTCTTTGTGCATCCGCCCGGCTCCCCAGCCGCCCCCGTCGATCTTCCGGCCTCGATAGTAACTAAGTCCTAAACTAAAAGAAAAGTGTGACTCCGGCCACCCCAGGGGCCAGGCTCCCGACGAAACGTGTGCGAGAACGACCTCTATTTGGCCTTTTTCGCACACGAAAAGCCCGAAAGACGCCCCGAGGGACGTCGGCTCATCCCCGGCGAGACGAACGAGAGCGGGAACCAAGGCCCCCGCGCGGGACCCCCCAACCCTACGGGTCAGGCGGAGGCCGGATCGGGCCTCCGGGCCCGAAGCATCAGGATCCCGAGCCCCGCCAATGAGACCAGCGCTGCGCTCAGGAACGCTCCCGAATAGTCCAGGCCGGTTGCCACGGCCCCGAGGGCAACGGCCCCCAGGCCGAACGAGATGTCGAAGAACGCCGTGAAGGTCCCGACGACCGCCGAACGTTCTGTCGGCTTGGCGGAACGAATCGCCATCGTCATCAGGGCCGGAAACGACAACGCTTGGCCCAGCCCGAACACGAAGGCTCCGACGAACAGCCCCTCCTGCTCTTTCCACAGCCCCATGATCGTGAGGCCCGCCGCCTGCAGAGACAGCGCCATGCGAGCGGCCCGGCCCGGGCCCAGGACGTCGGGCAGCCGGGCTCCCAGGCTCCGGACCACGAGGATCACCCCTGCAAAGGTCACGAAAACGAGCCGGGACCCGCTCATCCCGAGCTCGAGGGCATACAGCGGCACGAAGGTAGCGAAGCCACCGAGGCCCCAGATGCTCGCCGCAAGGATGGTCCCGGGCAGGATCCCGGCGGGATGGAACCAGCGGAACCTCCCGTCGCCTGCATCGCCCGCGGGGCGGGTCTCCCGGACGGCCAGTCCTACCAGCGTGGCCACGCCAGCGCTTGCCGCCGCGACCAACCAGGCGGCGTCGTAGCGGCTCGTCTCGAAGACCCACTCGCCGAGCAGCGGCCCGACCGTCAACCCCAGATAGAGCGCGAGCGAGAAGTAGCTGACCGCCTCTCCTCGGCGCTCTTCGGGTGCGAGATCGTTCACCACGCTCGCCGCGCCGACGTAGAAGCAGGCCTCCCCGAAACCAGAGATGAACCGCAAGGTCAGCAGCAGCCACAGCGAATCGGCGAACACATAGCCGGCCACCGAGAGCGTGACGATGCCGGCCCCCACCACGATCAGCAGCCTCCGCCCTCGCCGATCGCCGATAGGACCGATGATCGGACGCACGAGCACGGCAGCGAACGCAAAAGACCCGACCACGATCCCGACCTCGAGGTCACCCCCACCGAGCGGCCCTTTGACGAAGCGGGGAAGGATGGGCTGCAGGGCCCCAACCGACACGAAATAAGCAAGCGTCGCGAAGGTGATCAGCAGGAACATGCCGCTGAACAAACGAGGTCGCACCTCGTTTCCTGCGCGCATACCTACCGCTTCCTCTATAGCCAAGGTTCCTCCGAGAGCTTCAGAACGTGAATAAGACGACGCCTTTGTCGTTCAGCGTCACAATCGACCTCTTCATTCCCGATGCGCGCGCCCTACGGCCGCGAACGGAGAGGCAGTCCTTTTCTGTGCACCGGGTGGGCCCGGGGACCACTCCCAGCACATATTTGAAGCCCCCGAGCAACGAGGCCCCGGAAAAAAAAGAACGACCCTAGGCGCTGATGAAGATGGGATCTCTCAGATCCAAGAACCGGGTCTCTTCGGCCAACGACATCATCTCTTCCATGGCGGCTTTGAGGTTCTCGGGCATCTCTTTGCTCTCGCCCTCGCGCGCCTCGGCCTCGGACGTGAAGTAGATGGCGGTCGTGTACCCACCGTCGGCGCTCCAGCAGTCCACCGACCCGATCATGTCCGGGCGGTGCTTCCGGCCCTCGCTCTCGAACTGATCGGCGAGCTCGTTCGACCTCTGGATGTCACTCATCTTGCCGTGGATGACCTGCACGAAGCCGGCGTCGTCGGAACCGCCTCCGGAGCCCAGCCGGGTCTGGTCGTAGTTGTGGAAGCTCGCTTCCCCCTCGAAGTTCTGAGAGGTCTCGCGCCACCACTCGTCCTGTTCCGGGCGGCTGCCGTTCTTCTGGGCGGCTTCCTCGGATTCGAACCGGACCACAGAGACGAACTCCCCATCGTCGGTCGCTCCTGCCGTCAACCCCAGGAACCCCTCGGCCCCTGGCTTTACCTCCTGCTCCCACTTCTGCAATTGCTTGCGTATCGCCTCGGGGTCGCGGACCTTGCCGTGGATGACCTGTACGAACATGAGGAGCCTCCTTGCTCGGGCTGCTTATCGTCTCACGCTGCTCGCATCCCCGCCTAGTCGGCGGCGGAAAGAACCATAGGGACGGCGAGGTTGTGCGCTCGTTCGGCCGATCTGCCCGAACGCACTAGTCTTGGAGCCCTACTCCATCAGAAGACGATCACACAGGTAGGCAATTGGCGAACGAAAGCGGTCGCGAGGCATTCGGGCCGAACATCTGGCTCGTCGACGAGATGTACCGGCAGTACCAGGAGGACCCGGACGCCGTAGGCGAGTCCTGGCGGGAGTTCTTCGAGGATTACAAGCCTCAGACCAAGACCCCATCCGAGGGTCAAGAAGAGGCCGGCGAGGCCAAAACCCAGAACGGGCAGGCGCCGACGCAAACGAAGACCTCAAAGGGCCAGCCCGAGCCGATCACGGACGACGCCGGCGGCATGGGTCCCAAGGGGGCCACTCCGACCGACAAGAGAGCCAATGACGCCCATGGTGTGCGCAAGTCTTCGAAATCGGCGGCCGATCTCGGCGGCGAGGGCAGGAGCGACCCCGGCCCCAAGAGCGAGCCCCCTGGACGGGAGAGGGCCGGTCGAGACGGCTCCCCCCATGACGAGGTGGAGGATTCCGTACCCCTTCGGGGCGTTGCCGCTCGCATCGCAGAGAACATGGAGCGCTCGCTAGAGGTCCCGACCGCGACTTCCGTACGCACCATCCCTGCCAAGCTTCTGGAAGAGAACCGACGCATCATCAACCGTTATCTCGCCGGCCGGCGCGGGGGCAAGGTCTCCTTCACCCACCTGATCGGTTGGGCGATCCTGAAGTCTCTCGAAGCGCACCCCGCCATGAACTCCAGCTATGCGGAGGTGGACGGGACGCCGCACGCCATCCATCACAAGCACGTGAACTTTGGACTTGCCGTGGACGTGGAAAGGGGTGGCTCCCGGATCCTGCTCGTGCCCAACATCAAGAAGGCGGATCAACTCGACTTCCAAGGTTTCTTCGCCGCCTACGAGGACCTCATCCGCAGGGTGCGCTCGAACGACCTCAAACTGGAGGACTTCGCCGACACGACGGTCACTCTCACCAACCCCGGCACCGTGGGCACGTCCCAATCCGTGCCGCGGCTGGTCCAGGGGCAGGGGGTAATCGTAGGTACCGGCGCCATCGCCTATTCGGCCGAGTACGAAGCGGCAGATCCCAAAGTCGTTGCACAGCTCGGCATCTCGAAGTTCATGACGATCACGAGCACCTACGACCACCGAGTGATCCAGGGGGCCGAGTCCGGACAGTTCCTGTCGCTGATACACGACCTGCTGCTCGGCGCCGATCGTTTCTATGACGAGATCTTCTCGTCCCTCAAGATCCCTTATCAACCGGCGATGTGGAGTCGCGACCATGCCGCGGACGACACTGAGACGTATCTCGAAAAGCAATCACGGGTCATCCAGCTCATCAACATGTATCGGGTGCGAGGACATCTTCTCGCCGAGCTGAACCCCATCGGGTGGGAGATCCTCGCTCACGCCGAGCTCGATCTCTCGCACTATGGACTGACCGTCTGGGATCTCGACAGGGATTTCATCACCGACGGGCTTCCCGGCCCCCGCAAACAGCCGCTGAGGCAGATCATCGACACCCTTCGAGACGCATACTGCCGGACGGTCGGCGTCGAGTACATGCACATGTCCGATCCCACCGAGAAGCGTTGGATCCAGCAGCGGGTCGAACCCGGTCCCGCAGACGTCACGACGGACGAGAAGAAGCACATCCTGTCCCGCCTCAACGCGGCCGAAGCCTTCGAACGCTTCCTGCACTCGAAGTTCACGGGTCACCGTCGCTACTCCGTCGAAGGGGCCGACAGTCTCATCCCGATGCTCGACGCGCTGCTGGAGCAGGCGGCCGGGGACGGCATGGTCGAGTCCGTCTTAGGGATGGCGCACCGAGGCCGACTGAACGTGCTGGCCAACATCGTCGGCAAGCCGATGTCCGAGATCTTCAGGGAGTTCGAGGGCGACATCGATCCCGACACCGTCCAAGGATCCGGCGACGTGAAGTACCACCTCGGCATGACGGGACGCTTCAAGTCCCGCTTCGGCGACGAGATGGCGGTCGTGCTGTCTTCGAACGCCTCGCACCTCGAGTCGAACGATCCGGTCGTTGAAGGGATGGCGAGGGCCAAGCAGGACGTCATCGGCGAAGAGGGCGACGAGCGCGTGCTACCGGTCCTCATCCACGGGGATGCTGCGTTCGCAGGTCAGGGGATCGTGGCCGAGACCTTGAACATGTCGCAGCTCCAGGGCTATCGAACCGGTGGGACCGTCCACATCGTGGTGAACAACAACATCGGGTTCACGACCTCGCCGGCAGAGGCCCGCTCCAGCACGTACGCGACCGACATCGCCAAGATGGTCCAGGCGCCGATCTTCCACGTCAACAGCGACGACCCGGAGTCGTGCGTGCGAATCGCCAGGCTCGCCTACGAGTTCCGAAGGCAATTCAAGAAAGACATCGTGATCGACCTCGTCTGTTACAGGCGGCACGGTCACCAGGAGGTCGACGACCCCTCCTTCACGCAGCCCCTCATGTATCAGAAGATCCAGGAGCGTCGCTCGGTGCGGAAGCTCTACACCGAGTCCTTGGTGAACCGCGAGGAGCTCACGGTCGAGGAGGCAGAGGCCATCCTCGACGATTTCCAGCAACGCCTTCAGAGCGCGTTCGAGGAGACGAAGGAAAGCGGCCGCACCGGGATGGACGTCATCCCCGTCCCCAAGCCTTTGGCCGAGGCATCCTGCTCGTCCACCGGGGTCGCGGAGGACCGGCTCCGGTCGATCCACGATGTCCTCACGACGATCCCCGATGGCTTCACGCCCCACCCCAAGGTGAAGAAGATGCTCGAGAAGAGGCGCGACCTCCTCGACAACGACGCGATCGACTGGGCTCACGGCGAGGCCCTGGCTTTCGGATCCCTGCTACTCGAAGGGTTCACCGTGCGCCTTTCGGGCCAGGACTCCCGCCGGGGGACCTTCAGCCAGCGCCATTCGATGTTGGTTGATTACGAAACGGAGGACGAGTACGTCTTCCTCAACCACTTGAGCAACGACCAGGCGCGTTTCATGGGCTATGACTCGCTTCTCTCCGAGCTTGCCGTTCTCGGCTTCGAGTACGGATATTCGATCGCCAACGGGGACGCCCTCGTGTGTTGGGAGGCTCAGTTCGGGGACTTCGTCAACGGCGCTCAGGTGATCATCGATCAATACGTGGTCGCCGGCGAGGACAAGTGGGCCCAGTTGAGCGGCCTGGTCATGCTGCTACCGCACGGTTTCGAGGGCCAGGGCCCCGAGCACTCGAGTGCTCGACTCGAACGCTTCCTCACGCTGAGCGCAGAAGACAGCATCCAAGTCGTCCAACCGACTACTCCGTCGCAGTACTTCCACGTGCTACGGCGTCAGATGCACCGCTCGATTCGCAAACCTCTCGTCGTGTTCACACCGAAGTCGTTGCTTCGCCATCCCGATGTGCGAAGCGCAACGGCAGAGCTCACCGGCGGGGCGTTCCACGAGGTCCTCGACGACCCCACCGTCGCCGACCGGGACTCGGTGAAGCGCATTCTTCTCTGCACCGGCAAGATCGCCTACACATTGCGAGAAGCTCGCGACAAGAGCAACGCTCCCGCCGCCATCGTGCGCCTCGAGCAGGTGTATCCGTTCGAAAAGGAAGCGCTGCTCGAGATCTTCGACCGCTATCCGCAGGCAACCGAGATTCGCTGGGTGCAAGACGAGCCCGAGAACATGGGGGCCTGGGCATTCGTCCAGGCGAGGCTGCTGGACATCCTTCCGGACCGCCTTAAGTTGTCGCGCGTCGCTCGTGACGAGAGCGCCAGTCCCGCTACCGGCAGCCCGAAGCTCCACGAGCAAGAACAGAAGACCTTGATGGCAAAGGCTCTGGAGGGCCTCTAGCTCAGTCCTTGCTCGCCGTCTGCGCCAGGAGTCCCCTTGCACGCGCGGCATGGATGGTCTCCGCGAGAGTCTCGAGCGCGTCGTAGGCGGGCGTCCAACCAAGCTTCTCTTTGGCACGTGTGCAATCCATGAGCACCGGCACCCTCATGGCGGTCAGCCAAGTCGCCTGGGCCGGAAGCAGCGGCAGGCGGGAAACGATGTTTACCGTCGCGTCCACCGCGACGTCCGGGATGGGCAGGGCGTACCACCCGAGCGCATGTGCAAGGTCGCTCAACGTTATCTCCCCGTCGCCCGCGAGGTTGTAGACACCCGGCTCGCCCTTCCCGAGGATGGCCGCAGTGAGGGCCTGCGCGACGTCGTCTTCGTGGACCAGCTGGAAGGGCACGCCCGGGTCGGGGATCAAGGGCCGCAGAAGCGGGAGCGATTGCACCACCTTGCGAGCGGCGGCGGGGAGCTTGTCTGCGATCTGAACGTAGGGGATCTTCTCGATGAGGCTGAGCGCGGTGGGCCCGGCCACGATGCATGGACGGAACACGTAGAGGTCGGTCGACGACCCCGCGGCCATCGTCTCGAGCCGAGCTTCGAGCTCGGCTTTCTGTGCCGAGTAATAGTGCTCGTCGGTCCCACGCGGCGGGACGTCCTCGGTGAGGAGCTCGGGGTTGTCCTCATGGAAGCCATAGGCCGCGACGGAGGAGGTGTAGACGAGCCTGTCGGCACCGGTGCTCAAGGCGGCCGAGAACACGTTCTCGCAGCCCTTCAGGTTGATGCGCGTCGTTTCCTCGCGCGATCCGAAGATCAAGAACGCGAGGTGGACGACGACGTCGGCCCCCTCGACGAGCTCCTCGACGTCGTGTCGGTTGGTCACGTCCCCCTCGCGGTACTCGATCTTGGTGAAACCCTGAGCTTCCGGATCGAAGGAGCGCCGGGCCATACCGATGACTCGGTCGATGCCCGGCTCATCATCCAGCCGCCGTAGCAATGCCCTGCCGATGTCCCCGGTGGGCCCCGTGACGGCAACTACGAGCCCCTTGTTTGTCTTGGCCATCGGGCGATCTTAGGCTGCCGAGGGCGCGACCGTTGGCCCTCGGAACATCATGCGGGGCCCTTGGCTACGTCTACGATGACCGCCATGGCCGATCTTGCTCAGATACGCGCCGACCTGGCGTCGGAACACTCACAGCTCGACGATCTCGTTGCTCCTCTGGACGAAGACTCCTGGTCGTTGCCCACACCAGCAGAAGGATGGACGATACGGGATCAGATCGGTCATCTCGCTTTCTTCGACGAGCAGGCGACTCTTGCCGTCGATGATCCGGAGGGGTTCTCGAAGGCTCTCGAGGAGGTCGTCGCCGACGTCGGCGCGTTCATGGACAGGTCGATTGCCAAGGGCCGCGCGCTCAGCGGGCAAGACCTCTTGGCCTGGTGGCGACGGGCGCGCTTGGCCATGCTCGAGGCGTTCGCCGACGTCGATCCAAACGTAAGGGTCTCGTGGTACGGCCCCGCGATGAAGCCTGCCTCGTTCATATCCGCCCGCATCATGGAGACGTGGGCGCATGCCCAGGACGTGGCCGACGCGCTCGGGGTCGAGCGCCAGCCCACGATGAACCTGCGGCACGTGGCGCACCTGGCAGTGCTTGCGCGGCACTGGAGCTACTCGGCGAATGGGCTGCAGGCTCCGGATGACCGGGTCTATGTCGAGTTGCGCGCGCCCGACGGAAACAGCTGGATATGGGGATCACCCGCCGCCAACAGCGTGCGCGGCGATGCCTTCGACTTCTGTCTGGTCACGACTCAGCGACGCCATGTCGCCGATACCGACCTCGAGGTCGAGGGGGCGGCCGCAGAGCACTGGATGTCCATTGCGCAGACGTATGCAGGGCCCCCGGGGCCGGGTAGGCAAGCGGGGCAGTTCGCCAAGAGGGGCTCGGCATGAACGAATCTGCTCTGTGGCTCGCTTTCATCCTGGGACTCGCGCTGACCATTTACACGACCAGCAGCGTGATCAGGTCACTCGTAGTGCCGCGCGGGCTCACCTCTTTCGTAGCGGGAAAGGTGTCCCTCATCAACCGCAAGGTCTTCTTGTTCATCTCGAACCGTTTCGACACCTACGAGACCAAGGACAACATCATTGCGTTGCAAGGTCCGGTCTTCTTGATCCTGTTGTTGACGACCTGGCTCTCGCTTTTCCTGCTGGGCTACACGTTGATGCTCATGCGGATTTCGAACGAGGGGTTCGAGGAGGCCCTCCTGGAAGCGGGCTCGTCGATGTTCACGCTGGGCTTCGAGACCAGCCGGAGCACTGGGGCAGGCATCATCGCCTTCATCGCCGCAGCCACGGGATTGATCGTCGTGGCGCTCCTCATCGCGTATCTGCCGACGCTGTATGCGGCATTCAATCGCCGCGAGACTCTGGTGACGATGCTCCAGAGCCGGGCCGGGGCGCCCGCATGGGGGCCGGAGATCCTCGCTCGACATCAGCAGGTCGGGCTCATGGGTGAACTGCCCGGCCTCTATACGGAATGGGAACGTTGGGCTGCCGACGTTGCAGAGAGCCATACGAACTATCCCGTGCTCATCTTCTTCCGCTCCCCACACCCGCTGAGATCTTGGATCATTGCTCTCCTCGCGGTCATGGACGCGGCCGCCCTCCAGCTGTCTCTGTCTCCGAACTCGGCCCCCACGGAGGCGCGTCTGTGTCTGCGCATGGGCTTCAGTTGTCTTCGCTATATAGCCGATCTATTGCGCATCCCTTACGACCCCGACCCGCTGCCGACGGACCCGATCACTCTCACCTTCGATGAGTTCGAGGCCGCGATGGAACGTCTTCAGAAGGTCAACTTCCCGATGGAGCTTTCGGTCGCGGAGGCCTGGCCGCACTTCAGCGGATGGCGCGTGAACTACGAATCGCTCGCGTACGCGCTTGCGGATCTGACCGTTGCCCCTCCCGGTCCCTGGTCGGGCCCACGGGATCACCTTCCCAACATGGCCATCGTCCCGCAGCGTCCCGCCAACCGGGATCCAGGCAACCCGACCGCGAACGGTCGCCCCAAAGCCGAACGGTTCGGATGGCACGTTTAGGTCGTTGCCCAACTAGCATGCGGCCATGGCGATAGACGACGGGCTCGCTCTCGAACGGGTCCTGGAGAACGGGAACGAGTGGCAGTCATGGCGAGCCCTGCGTCTGTCGGGTGAGGATCCCGAGGATCCTCCCGCCATCCCCTACCAGGACGAAGAGGGTGCGTTCGTCGGGCCTAGTGGACGTTCCTCTCCGGGCGCGACCGGCGAAGGCTTGTGCCATCTGCGCATCATCGGTTTGAAGGAATCCGCGGCTACTGCGATCGCAGTGGACTGGCTCATCGAGAACCGCACGCCTGCCGAGGCGTGGCTTGATGCGCCCGATGACGTGCCGGGAGAGCTCGACAACCCGGGGGGGAGCAGGGTGTGGGCTACCGCCTCGGCATCCTGCGGCATCTTGGCGGCGGGACGTCACCCGGGGCATCGCGCCATGGATCTCTTGCGCGGAGAGGCGGACATGGAAGGTCGGTTCACCGGAGGCGCCTATCCCACGTTTGCGGCGGCGGCCGTTTACTGGCTGGCGGAGGGTCCGAAGACCGAGATGGCCGAGTGGGCACTGCGGTGGTCGCGCGAGTGGCAGGAGGATTGGTGGGGACCGTGGGAGCGAGCCACGGCCCTCACGTTCTGGGCCGCCGCGGAGATACCTCCCGACCATCCGTCGGTCGATGAGTTCGTGGAGGCACTCCGCGATGATCCGGCCCCCGAAGGGTGGCCGGACGACCTCGGCTTGACGCTCCGCGCCTTGGAAGTGATCTCCGCCTTCGAGGAACGTCGCTGAGTTCCTCTTCAGACCCCAAAGAGCCCGACCTGCTCATCCCTCTGCGGGGTGGTGGGGGGGAACCCGTTGATCTCACACGGACGTTCAGGTCACATGGCATTGCGTCGCTTCCGCCCCTTCATCTCCACGAGGGAGGTTCGTCGCTGGAGGTCACGCTGCCCCTGGCCGACGCAAGGCCCCGCACCGTTCGGATCGAGGCTGCCGATACAGAGCACGCCGCCGTCTTCGTGCACGGAGGACGTCACGGCCCTCGGACCCTTCGCGCGGTGGAGCAGGGGGTTCGCCACGTACTGGCTCTCGACCGCGACCTCTCGGCCTTTTACGAAGTGGCCTCGGCGGATGCCGATCTCGCCTGGGCGGCGCGCGGAGCCGGGCGGATGATCCGCAGCGCGACCGTGTTCGAGGAGATCGTGAAGACCGTTTGCACCACTAACTGTTCCTGGGCCTTGACGACGAAGATGGTGGGCGCGCTCGTCGAACATCTCGGGGAGCCGGCCGTGGGCGCGCCGAAGTCGGGGCCGCTGGCACGAACCTTTCCCTCGCCTCAGGCGATGGCGTCGGCATCACCCGACTTCTACCGGGACGTCGTGCGGGCCGGTTACAGGGGGCCGTACTTCTTGTCACTGGCCACCGCCGTTGCGTCGGGAGAGATCGATGTCGAGAGCTGGGGGCGTGCGTCGCCCGCAGAGCTCCCGGACGACGAGCTCGGTCTCCGACTTCAAGCCCTGCCCGGCGTGGGCCCCTACGCCGCGGCGCACATCATGTTGATGCTTGGGCGTTATTCGCGACTGATCCTGGATTCGTGGACCCGGCCGACCTTCCTTAGATTGGCGGGCATGCGCAGCGCCAAGGACGCGACCATCGAGCGGAGGTTCAAGAGGTACGGCCCCTACGCAGGGCTGGCCTTCTGGCTCTATCTGACGCGGGACTGGGTCACCGAAAGGCCCTAAGGCCGATAGGCGTGGCGGCCGAGTCGAATGAAGCTCGCTCCCGCCGCTATGAGCACCAGGGCGAGGTATAGGAACGCCCCCAGACCATCCGGGCCGGTTTGGGGAAGCGTGTCGTCGTCGGTGGTGTCGTCCTCGGCCGGCTCGGTGGGATCGCCGCCGCCGTTCCCGCCGTCTCCATTCCCGTTCCCGTTACCTCCTCCGTTGCCGGCCGCAGCGACCGTGACCGCTCCCACCATCCCGTCGCCCTCGTGGTATTCGCAGATGTAGCTGAAGTCCCCGGCCTCTTCGAAGGTGACGCTGTAGCTCTGGCCGGGATCGAGGTTGCCCGAGTCGAACGATCCGTCCGACGCAGTGACTGTGTGAGGCGCTTCGCCGTCGTTCGTCCAGGTGACGGTGGTGCCCGCTTGGACGTCGATCTGAGCGGGATCGAACTCGTTGTCGATGGCCGAGACGGAGGCCTTCTGGGCCCACGCGGGAGACCCCAGAACGAGCAGCACCCCGACTGCCGCCGCCAGCAACCTGAGCTTCGTCTTCTTATGCATGGGGCGATCCTCGCGCCTTTTGGACCGGAGTGGGTCCGGGCAGCCAACCCTCCTGCGAGGGATAGAACTTCCCTCCGAACCTGCTCTGACCTGCGCTTCTGGGACACTTTTGGGGCAAATTGCCTGAAGTCGGCCGGACGGACTATGGTGGCCCCATGCCCCCGAGCAAGCACCGAAGGCCTTTGCGCGTCGTGGGAGCGGTTTTCGCCGCTTCCATAGCCCTGACGGGCACGGGCGCGCTCGGCACCTCGCACGCTGCTTCGAGCTCCGACGAGCTCGAAGCAGCGAAGGACGAGCTCCTTAGCCTCGAGGCCGAGTTCGAGTCCGTGACCGAACGTGTGGGGGCCCTCCGAGAGCGGATCACGAACATCGAGACCGATATCGCTCACACGGAGAGAACCGTTCGCTCACTGGCGAGGCGGATGGTGGTCCAACAAGAAGATGCGGTGCTCCTGGCTCAAGAGCTCTACAAGGGAGGCACCGCCGGCGGTATCGAGGCCGTGCTGTCTTCCAAGACGCTGGCCGACCTGGACGCCCAGCTCGCGTATCTCCAGTCCTCGGAAGAGTCGCGCGCCGAGGTGTTCGAGCGGCTGGCGGCTGATCAGGCCGAGCTCGAAGAAAGGCTCGACGAGATGGACGCGGCGCGCGCCGCTGCGGCCGATGCCCAGGCCGAGCTCGCCCAGCTACAGGGTGAGGTCGAGTCGAACCTTGCGGCGCAACGAGACGAGATCTCCGACATAGAGGCAGCGATAGCCGAGGCGGCCGAAAGACGGGAGGCCCGGGAAGCTGCTGCTGCTGCAGCAGCAGCAGAGGAGGCAGCAGAGAAGGCCGAGGAAGCAACCTCCCAACCCCCGCCCTCGCCTCCTGTCGCGCCACCACCGCCTCCGCCCGCCGACGGCTACAGCGCGAATTGGGACGCGATCGCCCAATGCGAGTCCGGGGGGAACTGGCATATCAACTCCACCTATGACGGCGGACTTCAGTTCCACCCCAACACATGGCTGGCATACGGCGGTGGCCAGTACGCCCGCTACGCCTATCAAGCGACCCGCGAGCAGCAGATCGCGATCGCGGAGCGCGTCCTCGCCGGTCAGGGGCCGGGCGCGTGGCCGAACTGCTTCGTCCCCGCCTAGCAAAGGCTTAGACCTCACCCCAGCTGCGCTGAAGAGCTGCGACACCCTCGGTGTGGGGACGAAATTTCACCGTCACCAGACCGCGCGGTCCCCGACGTCCGAATTAAATAGTTTTGCTCGGTTTTCAAAACTCATAGTCCGGACGAAATCTTTCATTCAGAGTTTTTATTTGTCTTCGAGGGGTGCTCCTCCCCGTGTCCGCCGGCTTTATCGGAGAAGGAGAATCCCCATGAAAGATTTCAAGAACGGACTGGGCGATGCGTTGGCCTCGGTGGCCCTCTCCTGCCCAAGCTCGTCGCTTTCTTGCTCATAGTCGTCATCGGCTACTTCGTCGCCAAGGCGATCGCCAAGATCTTGGACGCGGTCCTCGAAAAAGTGGGCTTTGACAGAGTGGTCGAGCGCGGAGGCAATCAAGTCGGCCCTCGAGAAGTCACAGTTCGATGCGTCCTCGTTGCTGGCCAAGATCGTGTTCTACGTCGTCTTCTTGTTCGTCCTGCAGCTCGCCTTTAGCGTCTTTGGGGACAACCCCATCTCGGACATGATCACCGGCGTCTTGCTTATCTGCCCAAGCTGTTTGTCGCCATCGTCATCCTGGTGGTCGGCTTCGCCCTCGCCGCGGCGGTCAAGGAGATCGTCGAAGCCTCTTTGGGCGGGTTCAGCTACGGAAGGGTCTGGCTTTCGGCGCATCGACGGCCATCATCGTGCTCGCCTTCTTTGCCGCCCTCGACCAGCTCGAGATCGCCCCCACCATCGTGAGCGGGCTCTTCTACGGGCTGCTCGCCATCCTGGTCGGCTCCGCAGTCGTCGCCTTCGGCGGCGGTGGAATCCCGGTCGTTCGCCGCTACCTCGAGCGCTGGGCTTCCAAGGCGGACCAGGAGTCCAGCAACATCAAGCAGGAGGCTCGCGCGAGCTACGAGGGGCCGAATGCGAAGTGCTCGAAGTGGATCTTCGACCGCTCCACACCCCTTCCGAGGAGCTGCGAGGTCAGGACGTCGATCATGATCGGAGGCCCGCACAGGAGGACGTCTTTGTCCTCGAGGCCCCCCGCAGTGGTCTCGATGTACTCCGCGTTCATGTGTCCCAGCTGGTCCTCCGGAAACGGCACGACTCGCAATCCCGGGATCGTGTCGCTAAGCGCCAGCAGTTCCTCAAGGAAGTACGCGGCCTGGAGGGTCTTGGCCCCGAAGAAGAGGTCGATCTCGTGGCCATCGGGCTCGAGGCTGCGCGCCATGCTCAGAAAGGGCGTTATCCCGATCCCACCGGCGACCCAGATCTGTCTGTTGTTATGAACGTTCTTGTAGGAGAAGCTGCCGTACGGTCCCTCAGCGCGCGCTGCTGCGCCCTCATCCAGCTTGCGCATCGCCGTCGTGTAGTCGCCAACGGCTTTGACGGCGACTCGGAGATTGCGCTCACCAACGCCCGAGGTGATCGAGAAGGGGTGGAACTGGTTGCGCACGTCACCCGGTCTCACCGAGACAATGGCGGAAGTTCCCTCGGCCGTGATCGAGAAGGGATGGAATTGCGCGTTGAACGTGTCCGAATAGAAGGTGACATACACGAACTGGCCCGGGGTGAACCGCAGCGGCGGACCCTTTGGAGACATCGTGATCTCCACGACCTGTGGATCCAAAGGCCGAACATGCGAAACGACGTAATCGTGACGACGGACGAGGACATCTCCGAACAGCGAGCGATACGCGAATGCCAGCATCGCTGCAGCGGCCAGGACGGCGAGATAGATCGTCAGCGGCTTGGATAGGGCTTTCGCACCGGGCGTGAGAAAGACGTGAGCGGCAGCGAGCACGAAGATCAGCCCAAGCGCTCGCTGCACGTAAACGAACGTCTCGTGGCCGAGTCGTCGATAAAGAGTGAGATAGAGCGCGAGCGCCATCAATAGAAGAGCGATCACTCCCAGGAGCGGAGCCCAGCTGACGCCGGGGTCGAATAAGACTGTGACCTGATCGGCCGACGCCCACCGACCTCCGATGATCAACGCGCCGTGCAGCGCGATGAGAAGGAATGCGAGGCGTCCGTTGAGTCGGTGGGCCGCGTACATGTTGTCCACCCCGCCGAAGAGGTACGAGAGGGGTTTGAGGCGGGCCCCCAGCAAGACGTTGACTGCGTAGGCGCTGATCCCCGCAAAACCGAAGAGCACACCGACCTGATTCAAGGTTGTTGGAGTGTCCGGGAACCTATTCGCTTCGGGAACGGCCTCCCACCACAATAAGAGCGGGACGACATAGAGGGCCGCCATGAGCAGCGGCCCGCGTATCCTCACCAAAAGAGACATCGCCCTCCTTGCCCTTCCGACCGGAGGCGATTCTCCCACCTCAGCCGCGACCGGGCCGGGTACGAGTAGCCCTCTAGTCAGTACCCGTCACGTAACCTCGATCGAATGGGTAGCCTCAAGAACGCATCAGGCGACCGAGGCGTCGAGAAGCCAACGCGAACGGCTCTGGTTCCGTTTCGCGACGCCTTGAGGTTCTGGGTGAAGCTCGGCTTCATCAATTTCGGAGGTCCGGCGGGCCAGATAGCGATCATGCACGACGAACTCGTCGAACGACGCCGCTGGATAAGCAACAACAGGTTCTTGCATGCCCTGAACTACTGCATGTTGCTGCCCGGCCCCGAGGCACAGCAACTCGCGATCTACATAGGATGGCTACTCAACGGTATGGCGGGAGGTCTTGTAGCGGGCGTCTTCTTCGTCCTTCCCGCTTTCTTTCTGATCCTGGCTTTGTCCTGGGCCTATGCCGTTCACGGTGATATCGCATGGGTGGCGGCGATCTTCTACGGACTCAGCGCAGCGGTTATAGCAATCGTTGCGTCGGCCGTCATCCGCGTGGGCTCCAAGGCTCTCGACCATTTGATCGGTCTCGCCATAGCTGTCGTCGCTTTCGTCGCAATCTTTTTTGTCAAGGTCCCCTTTCCGATCATCGTGGTCGGGGCAGCGATCGTCGGCCTCGTTGGTTCGCGCGTGCGCCCGGACCTGTTCACGCCCACGACGCATGGAGGAGACGACGGCGGATCAGTGCTCGGGGATGCCGTCGCACAGGACGCCGTCCGGCCGACACTAGGGCGCGCTTTGCGCGTCGTAGCCGTGGGTCTTTTGGTCTGGTGGGGGCCCTTGCTGTTGGTGATAGCGATCCGAGGCCTCGACGACACGGTGTCGAAGGAGGCAATCTTCTTCAGCCAAGCGGCAATGGTGACGTTCGGGGGGGCATACGCGGTCCTGTCATATATCAACCAGGCCGCGGTCCATCAGTTCGGCTGGCTCGCCCCCGGAGAGATGGTCACGGGACTGGGGCTGGCCGAATCAACCCCCGGACCCCTCATCATGGTCACCGAGTTCGTCGGTTTCTTGGCCGGATACCACTTCCCCGGTGGGCTCGACCCCGTGGCCGCCGGCGTGCTGGGTGCGGCGGTCGCAGTCTGGGCGACTTTCGCACCTTGCTTCCTATGGATCTTTCTCGGCGCCCCCTACATCGAGAGGTTGCGGGGCAACCGAGCGCTGAACGGAGCTCTCTCGGCCGTAACGGCGGCCGTGGTCGGCGTGATCTTGAATCTCGCCGTCGTGTTCGCGATCCACACGCTGTTCGACGACGTGAGCACGGGCCGTGCTCTCGGGGTCACGTTCCCGCTTCCGCAGTTGGGCAGCATCGACCTTTTCGCCGCAGGTCTAGCGACCATCGCATTCGTCGGCCTGTGGCGCTTCAAGTGGAAGGTGTTGCCGGTGGTCTTGGCCTGCGCAGTCGCAGGCTTGATCTACCGAGGTCTGTTCTAACCTGTCGAGCTTTTTACGCCTCCAAAGCCGTCTGGGCATATGCCTAGGCAAGTACCCACCTATAGGACCCATGGCGAACATGCTCCCTCGAGAGGTTGCGGCGTAGGCTACGACTCGGTATCCGCCGGTTGCGATCTGGGTTCGAGGGAGGTGTGCCAATCCGTGGCCGAGGAGGAAGAGAGACGACAGGCCGAAGGAGTGCTTCGAGAGAAGACGTCGGACTTCTTCGGCTACGTCGAGGACGTCTTCTACATCGCCGTGGCCGGCGCCCTCGTCCTTGTCGGCTTCTTGTACCTGGCCTACACGGTCTACGACTTCGTCAAGCACGTCGTGGAAGGTGGCGACTTACCGCTTCTGGTGATCGAGCTCTTGGGCTCGTTGCTTCTCGTATTCATCTTCACCGAGATCATCCACACCATCAGGGTCGTCATCGACGAGAAGATCCTTGTGGCGGAGCCCTTTCTCATCGTCGGCATCGTTGCCGCTATCCGGCGCATGGTCGTCTTGAGTGCCGAGGCTCAGGAGCTGCTTGGCAAGCCCGAGTTCGACGACGCCATGCTCGAGTTAGCCATCTTGGCTATCACCGCTCTCGTTCTCGGCGCCACGATCTTTCTCCTACGGCGTACGGCCACTAGCGAACCGGTGTCTGAGCACGAGCCCGATTGACCAGCGGTAAAAGAAAAAGCCCGGCCGTCCTAGCCGGCCGGGCTTTTTGACTTCTTGCTGGCGGTCTACTTGAAGCGGTAGTCGACCGTGATCTCGGGCTCGCCTGCAAAGTTGCAGTAGATGACCTTGTAGGTCCCCTTCCTCAGCGAGACGCTGAGGTTCTCGGGGTCGACGGGGCTGGCTCCGTCGGTGCCGCCGATGTTTGCACCCTTGGAGTCGTGGACCTCGACGGCCCAGTCGAGAGCATTGTGAGCGGTGAGCGTCAGCGTGCCCTTCTTCTTTGCCTTGAAGGTGTGCACGTTGACGTCCACGGGGGCGGCCGGCACGAGACCGCCGCTGCAGTGGGCGCTGGCCGGGTTCTCGACCACGGTGGGGTCGGGGGTCGTGTCGATGTACGTCCAGGTTCCCTTGTTCTTGCCTGCAGAAGCAAGCGTGGGTACGGCCGCTACAGCGAGAACTGCGATTACGGCGATGGTGGCGAATCGACGCATTTTTGCCTCCTGGTTGGTTTCCCGTCATCAAGAGGATTCGGCGCCGGCGCCGTTTTCCTGCTTGTCCCCCGAGATTCTTAAGGAGAGCGAGCTCAGCATCCCACCAAAACGGACAAAACGGTCGCGTCAGGGACTGTAGGGATTCGGTCCTTCGTTGCCCCGCCGCTGGTTTCGCAGGAAACGCTCCACCTCTTCGGCGATGTTGTCCGCCGGCGGGACCTGTTCGTCCCCGATCAGGCCCTGGAGACGCTCGAGGTGCTCCTTGGCCTCGGGATTGTCATTGAAGATCTGCTGCAGGGCCGCAGTCTGCGTGCTTGCCTCTTGTTCCAACGGCCCCGCCCCGATAGCTACGCCGAGGTGGTCCTCGACTCGCCTGATGAGAGCGATCGCTCCCGCCGCGAACGGGTTCGCGTAATGGGGCACCTGGGCCCAGAAGCCAATGGCGGGGATGCCACTTTCGGCGAGGGTCCATTCCACAAGGCTCACGGCGGCGGCCGGCACACGCAACAGGCCCTCGATCCGGTTTGCCCCCGACACTAGGTCCGTGCTGGATCCGGTCATCATCACCGGCGTTGGGGCCGTGTGAGGAACCGCGGAGGGGATCGCTCCCAGGCTCACGTGCTGAACGATCCCTATCCGGACGGCCAGCTCCAGGACGTTGGCTGCGAACTCCCTCCATCGGTAGTCCGGCTCCGGGCCGGTGAGAACGAAGAGGTCTCGCTCCGCAAGGCGGCGTCTCGTCAGAGTCAATGACGGCCAGGAGAACTGCTTCGGGGTGCCGTCGACGATGTCGAGGGCAGGACGGTGACTCCTGTAGTCATAGAGGGCGTCCGAGTCGAAGGTGCCCACCAGCTCGCCTCCGTCCGCGATGGCTTTCGCGGCCGTGGTCCCCGCCTGCCCGCCGTCGACCCAATCCTCGAATGAAACGATCAAAGCTGGAGCGACGACGTCTTCGGGTGGATTGCTCATTTCGAATGTGGTCACTCAGTCACCTTAATCACATTGACCCCGGACAACTACCGGGCCGCAGAACCATACGGAGGGGGCCCGACCGACGAACCTGGTTCGTAACCCCTAACCGAGGAGTCTCGATATGCGTCTAGCTCGCCTGGTACACCCGAAGTTGCTGGCCCTGTCCGCCGTAGCCCTTTTCGCCCTCGCCGGGTGCAGCGGAGACAGTGGTGCCGCGAGCTCAGAGCAATCCGATACGGGATCAAGCAGCGCGGGCGGAGACGCCGTCTCGCTGGTAGCCGTCGACAACGACTTCGAGCCGACTGATCTCGAGGTTCCCGCAGGCCAGGAAGTCACGGTGGAGTTCACCAACGACGGAGAGGCGCCCCACACCTTCACATCCGAGGAGCTGGGAGTTGATACCGGGACCATCGACTCAGGAGAGTCCAAGACCGTCACCTTCATGGCCCCAGAGAGCGACACGGAATTCGTCTGCACCATCCACGCCGAATCCGATGACATGGTCGGCACGATCGGCGTGAAGTAAGAGCGCACCGCAAGGGCTGGGCGCGCAGTGAAGGCGTGCGAGAGTTGCAGCTTCAAGTCACAGAAACCAATCGTGGGCAGAGCGCCTCCACAGACGCTGCGGCTTCCGGCCGACGGGCTCTTCCGAGCCACTCCCGCGCAATCCCGTACAGATCGAGCACGAGATGCGTCTAAAGCTGTAATCAGCAAGTCGCGCATGTTCGGGCGTGGGGGCGGATCTCCAGCCGCTCGGGCGAGATGGGTTTGCCGCATCGTTCGCAGATCCCGTATGACCCTCGTGCCAGGCGATCCAGGGCAGCCTCGACCTCGGCGAGATGCGACCGAGCCTGTGACATGAGGGCTCCGACCTGTGCGCGTTCGAACGCGATCGTGGCGCCCTCGGGGTCGTGCTCGTCATCGGGAGGTGATCCTTCCGAGTACGCGACGAAGCCCTCGAACTGGCCCTCGAAGGCAGCGATCCGATGGAGGGTGCGCTCCCGCTCGTCTCGAAGTGTTCGTTCGACGGCCGCAGCTCCGCGGTCCTTGGCCATCACCCAGCTCCAGACTCGTTCGCCACGATAGGTGTCCGTGTCCAAGACCTGCTTGATCTTCTCGAAACCGGCTTTCTCGTAGCACCGTTGGGCGGCGTGATTGGCCACGTCGGTGGTCAGAGATACGGAGGACGCATCGAGCTCGTCGAAGAGATAGTCCGACAGCAACGTGACGACGCGAGTCCCCAGACCCCGGTAGATCTTGTGGGGGTCGCCGATGAAGATGTCGAGACCGAAGGCACGGGCGTCGAACGGGATCCCGACCTTATCGGCATGATCGCCATACGAGATCCATCTGTAGAACTGCGTGAAACCCACGGGAGTGCCGCCGAGCTCGATGATGCATGCGGTGGATGGGGCGTCAGGAGCGGTGTCCGGTTGGTATTCGGCCTTGATCGACTCCAAGGTCCATGGGGGCAAGTCCGGATCCCACCAGCGAAGGACGTGCGGAGAGTTCCGCCAGTCCAACATGAGCTTGTAATCTGAGTCATCGTCCCGCATCCGGCGGATGACCAGATCTTCACCTTCTACGACGACGTCGGATTCCATTGGCAGTCCTTCGCAAGTAGCTCGCTCAACCAAGGTCTATAAGGTCTCGGTCGCATGATCCGTCAGTATCTTCTCGAGGGAGGACGGGGGACGAATGAAAGAAGGCTTTCGAGGAGGACGGATGCCACCCGAAGTCAAGGGGCTGGTTGCCCCTGGCTTCGAACGCGTTGCGGAGGTCTTCGAGGAGAACTTCTCCCTACGGGGAGAGGTCGGCGCCCAATGTTGCGTTCACCTGAAAGGTGAGGCCGTAGTCGATCTTTGGGGTGGCTGCGAGGAGGATTCGTTGCAGGTCGTCTTCTCCGCCACGAAGGGTGCAACTGCTGCGTGCGCAAACCTCCTGGTCCAGCGCGGGCTCCTGGATCTCGATGCACCCGTGATCGACGTCTGGCCCGAGTACGGCACCAACGGCAAGGACAAAACCCTCGTGCGGTGGATTCTGACGCACAAGGCCGGCGTGCTCGCCCCCGGTCCGGGACTCACGGTGGATGACCTCGGTGATTGGGATCGCATAGTGGCGAGCTTGGCCGAGCAACGCCCGGCTTGGGAGCCCGGCACCGCGTACGGTTATCACGCGGTGACCTTTGGGTGGCTGGTGGGCGAGCTTGTACGACGCATCGATGGGCGAAGCCTCGGTCGGTTCTTTGCCGAAGAGATCGCCGATCCCGCGGGCGCTGACTTCTGGATCGGCTTGCCGGAGACCGAGGAGCATCGGGTCGCGCCCCTTGTATCCCAGGAGCCCAGCGCTTCCTCTGGTCCCGGCGACTCGACCCCGCCCGTCTCGCCTCATTTGGTGGCCGCCTCCACGTTGAACGGGATTCTGCCCGGCCTCGCGGAGGCCGCTCTCGACCGGCGCTTCCGGGCCGCAGAGCTCGGGGGCGTAGGAGGAGTAACAAGTGGGCGCGGCCTGTCCCGCCTCTATGCCTGGTTGCTCGATGAGCTGAGCGCCGAGACCATCGCAGACATCCTTCAGCCGGAGACCTCGGGGCCCGACCGAGTGCTCTCGGGCCCGGGCGTGACGGTGGAGCAGAGGGTCGGCCGTGGATTCATGGTGCCGCCCGACCTTTCCCCGCCGGGTGTGAAGACGTTCGGTCACGGAGGCGCCGGCGGTTCGGCCGCCTTCGCCGATCCAGAGAGGCGCTTGGCTTTTGGCTACGCAATGACTCTGCTCGTGCTGGAGCCGGGCAAGGACGAGCGAGCGACATCGCTGATCCAGGCCGTGTACGAGGCTCTGAACTGACGCATTCCCCGGATATATGACAAGAGGGGGCCCCGTGAATCGGGCCCCCTCTCCTTTTACGGAGACTCAGCTTCTTTCGCCCGACCCGCCGTTATCTTGGGATCTGCGAGAGAACGCCGCCGCGACCAGTACCAAGGCCAGGACCGCGAACAGCGGCAGGTCAGAAGCCGGCTTGCCGCCGATGTCGCGGTCGATCAGATGCGAGACGAAGTGAAAGACCGACCCGACGGCGACCCCCGACAAGGCGACCAGAAGTGCATCGCGCAGATATGCGCTCAACAAAAGCACCGCCCCCAGACCGATCTGGAAGGACCCGATGTCGTGGATGAAGTGTCGGTTGTAGGGCTCGAACGTCGCGACGGTGTCGAAGAACGAGCGGGGAGAAAAAAACGCCCAGGCACCGAAGGCGACGAGCATGACTCCGGCGCCGATCGCAACGACGCGTGCGAATCGTCCTGCTCGCGACGCACTGCGATGGTTAGTGGTCGTGTGGGCCCGTTGCATCTCAGAACCTCCTTTGCACGCCGCTCCAGACACGGCAGCGCGGCACGGCTACGGTCTTGCTCGTCGCTCCGGCTTGGGATCTTCGCTGCTAGGACGCTCTTCTCCCGAGGACCCCACAAGCGAAGCGCGCGCCTGCATCTCCCGTCGCTTTGGTCAGGGTGTCTGCTCCCAGCACGCTGTCCACGTGGGAGTGGTAGCGCTCGCCGCCGGTAGGGGTCGTTGCAGGGATGTGGGCGAGGTTGTCCGGTGAA
Source organism: Actinomycetota bacterium (assembly GCA_030863485.1). The sequence goes on along the minus strand of JALZBR010000142.1, from coordinate 14,979 downwards.
GCGTGGATCACGACGGCACTGCCGTCGGCATCCATCAGGTCGCGGGCTTGTAGCCGGTCGGTTTCGAAGATAAGCGCAGCAGTGCCGTCAGCGGTGACGTAGAGCGGGGGCATATCTCCGGCGTGGCTTCCATGCGTTTTAGAGGGATCAGGATTGTAGTGACCCCCGGCCGAGAAGAAGGGGGACGTCTTTCCGGTGGTGTCTGTCGCTGCCGGGTCACACTGCCCGGTTGTGTGGATGTGGAAACCGTGGAATCCGGGCGACAGATCCCAGCCGGTGAACTTGACACGGGTCTTGCCATGTCCGGCCGGGGTGAGCCGCAAGGTTCCGACCGTCTCGTTGTTCACGTCTCTGACATCGGCGATGAGGCTTCTCGACTGCGCCGAGCTCGAGGCGGTCGAGAACATCCCCACTCCCACGAGCGAGGTCAAAAGGCCAACTGCGAGGGCCCGCCGCCCTACGCGCTGGTGCATCATGGATCTCCTTCCATCTGCCAACTGACGTGCAGATTCTCCTTCCATCTGCCAACTGACGTGCAGATTCTCCCTCCCTTTGCGGTCTGCGGATAGGGGTTTGGCGAGGCTGGGGGCAAGGCCGCACCTGTTCAGCACGTAGTCGTGGGCGATCACGACTCGACGGGGGGCTCGCGAGGTGACGGTTTTCAGCGCGCCCTGCCCAGCGTCAACCGAAACACGACAATTTCAGCGCGCCCGGAGGGATTCGAACCCCCGACCCTCGGATTAGAAGTCCGATGCTCTATCCAGCTGAGCTACGGGCGCATGCTGCCAGGTTACAGGCGTTCTTTGGAGCGACGGGGCGGACAGATCGCCTCTGGGCTCCAAAGTTCGCGTCGTCGATTTTTCGGCCTAGTTCGCTGGTCAGGCGGAGCGGGCGCTCTCCAGTTCGCGTTGTCTCTCGATCGCGCGCAGGACCGGAGGTGGGGGAGCGAAGACCAGTCGCATGGTCCTCGACATCGCGAAGACGGCCGCCTGCAGGACGGGGGTCATCGGTACCCAGGGCAGGCCGTAGGCGCGCCGCACGCGCTTCGGGAGGATCGCTACCGTCGCAAGCGAGTAGAGCGACCAGCCCGCACGGCCCGGTATGAGGAGCAGCTTCCGACCCGGGATCTCGGGCAACTTCCCCCCGAACCAGGGCACCGGCGGGAAGAGGATGAACTTCATCGCATCGCGCGCGTAAGCGCTCGAGGTGAGCTCTTGCGATTCCATGTACTCGTGCAGCTCGGCAACGTTGCGAGGGATGTCTGCCGAAGGGATGTCGAACAGTTCCGCTAGAACCGCCATCTCGGACACGTATCGGTCTGCGTCCGCGTCGGAGATGCGCGGCCCGTAGGCGCGATACGCCCCGATGAAAGCATCCACCTCCGCACAGTGGACCCAGAGCAGCAGCTTGGGATCGTTGGCCTCGTAGGCCTCTCCCGTCACGGGATCGACCCCCCGGACCCGATCGTGGATCCGCTGGACGATCTTGACCGCATGCTCGGCCGCCGCGGTGTCACCGTAGGTTGTGGTCATGACGTAATCGGTCGTGCGCATGAGCCGACCCCACGAGTCGTCCTTGTAGTTGCTGTGTTGAGCCACGCCGGCCATCGTCAAGGGGTTGAGCGCCTGGACGAGCAGCGATCGCAGGCCACCGATCAGCATGGCCGGGTGTGCGTGGACCCTCCACGTCATGGAGCCGGGGCCGAACAGCCCCTCGTCGCCCTCGCCTTTGATCATCTTCGTGGCGCGCATGGCTCCATCGTATTGGTCTCGGGGACCTACGTCATCGATATGGTCACCGGACCGGGGTCAATTACGATTCGTTCCCGAGTCGTCGATCCACGAGATCAGGGGTCGCCTAACCGGCCGGTCAGGAGGTCACATGAGCATGAACGGTCAACCCAGAGAGGGCTTCAACTCGCTGCGTCAGGGCGGCGTGAGGTGGACCAGTGTCCCGATGCGCCTGTTCCAAAAGGGCAACAGGTTGTTCTGGAATCCGGCCGACCTCGACTTCTCGAAAGATGCCGAAGACTGGGAACGCCTCGACGACAGCGAGCGTCTCGCCGCTATCCAGCTCGCAACTCTCTTCGAAGCCGGTGAAGAAGCGGTCACGAACGACATCCAGCCTTTCATCGCGGCCATGGGGGCCGAGGGCCGCTTGGAAGACGAGATGTACCTGACCCAGTTCGCGTTCGAAGAGGCAAAGCACATCGAGTTGTTCCGACGCTGGCTCGACGCGATCGGCGAGACCGGCGATCTCCATCAGCACGTCAACGAGAATCCGGGCTATCGAAAGATCTTCTACGAGCTATTGCCGGAATCGATGCAGCGACTGTCGAGCGATCATTCGCCGGCCGCCCAGGTGCGCGCCGCGGTCGTCTACAACCAGGTAGTCGAGGGAGTCCTCGCGCTCACCGGCTATCACTCCTGGTACAAGGCGACGGTCGAGCAAGGGATTATGCCCGGCATGCAGCAGGCCGTGAAGCTGATCGGGCGCGACGAGCGCCGCCACATGGCGTGGGGGACCTTCACTTGCAGACGTCACATCGCCGCCGACAACTCGCTCTGGCAGGTCGTGCAGGACACGCTCGACGAGTTGCTCATGCCTGCCCTGTCGATCATCGACGTGACCTTCGATCAGTACGAAGAGCAGGGGATCCCCTTCCCGTTCGGCATCACGCGTGAGGAGCTGTCGGGCTTTGCCACCAATCAGTTCTCGCGTCGTCTCGAGGTGATCGAGGCGGCCAAGCACCGGTCCGTTGCAGAGGTCGAGGGGGCCGAGGAGGAAGAGGACCTCGAGAACCAACTCGAAAAGGAGAGTCTGGAGAGCGTCCCCGCCTAGCCGAGGCGTTCTTTGGAGCTCAGATCGCGTGTGGCGCGACTTTTACTCCGAAGAACCGAGGCCGTTGCTTCATGGGGTTGCCGCGAAGGCGTCGATCCACGCGGCGGTGTACTCGACGATCTTCAAGAAATCGTCCACGCGGCAGTTCTCATTGGGAGCGTGGATGTTCGAGTCCGGCCGACAAACGCCGGCGGGGGACACCGTCGGGATCCCTAGCGTGCGAGCGACGGGATACATAGGACCGGTGCCGATCATCATCGGGGCGACGGCAGGATCGTGTTCGAAGACCTGATCGGCGGCTTCCAAAGCGGCCTTCCCGATGGCCGAGTCCGCGGGAGAGCGGACCGGGTGCTCCATTGAATAGGTCCTCATCTCGATGTCGTCGAAGCCGCGAGCGTCCAGATGCCGGCGCACCTTGTCGGCGATGTCGTTCGGGTCCTGATCGGGAACGAGCCGGAGATCGAGCTTGGCCATGGCCTCCTTCGGGAGCACCGTCTTCGACGTGCCCGGCACCGTGAAACCCGTTACGAATCCGGCAAGATTGCAGGTGGGGTCGAAGAAGAAGCGTCGTAGTAGCTCGACGCCCGACCCCCCTCCGACGAAGTCCGAGATCCCCAACCGGGCTTTCTCGGCCCCCTCGTCGAACGGGTACCTCTGGAGCAACTCGAGGTCTTCGTCGGTCGCAGCGATCACGTCGTCGTAGAAGCCGTCGACTAGGACGCGTCCGTCCTCGCCACGCATCGTCGTCAGAGCTTCCATGAGTCGCCACCCTGCATTTGGCGCCACCACGGCAAGCGATGAATGCTGATCCTCGTTGAGCAAGCGCAGCGTCAACTCGACGTAGCACAACCCCTTGGCCCCGAACACGAGACTCGGCCGTCCGCCGTGGTCGATACCAAGGCCCTCCCAGATGCATCCGTCCGCGGCGAGCTTGTCGCCGTAGCGTTCAACGAGACCTTCGAATGACTTCGAGCCCGTCTCTTCCTCGCCCTCGACGAAGATCTTCAACGTCACGGGGGGCTCGCCCTTTGCCTTGCGGTAGGCATCTATGCCTGCCAGACGAGCGACGAGGTCACCTTTGTTGTCGGCCGAACCGCGCGCGTAGAAGACACCGTCGCGAACCTGAGGCTCGAACGGCGGCGATTTCCAGAGCTCGAGTGGATCGACCGGCTGGACATCGTAGTGGTCGTACACGAGGATCGACTTCGGCCCCCGTCCCACTCGTCCGAGCAATGCATCGGGCGCTCCCGGATACGTCAATCGTTCGGTCTGCGCCCCGATCTCATGCAGCTTGTCCTCGAGCCAAGCAGCCATGGCCTGGAGGCCTTCGGGTTCGGTAGCCATGGACGGAAAAGAGCAGGCCTCGCTCAGCCATCCGACGTACTGATCTGCATCCTGAGCGACGAGGTCGTGGATCGCCGAGATCGTCACCTGGGGGACCGCGGCAGCCGGTTCACGCGACGAACCCGAAAGCTCCTATGTCGCGGCCATCGTGACGTCTTTATGGGTCCTCCAGAAGGGGGCCGAAAGCTGCTCCTCACAGGCTAGGCACGGAGGCAACCGGCTTCAATGCATTCCTCCGACCCTGGCCCGTCTCGAGCGGGTGAAGGGAATCGAACCCTCATGACCAGCTTGGAAGGCTGGAGCTCTACCATTGAGCTACACCCGCGTTGGTTCCGTTCCTCAGGATATCGAGCGCGCCGCGATTGGCGCACGGCGCAGCGCAGTGGCCGACTAGGACTCTTCCTCTTCGCTCAGAGCGCTGAGACCTGTGGGCTGATCTGCCGACCAATCGAGGAAGTGCGCCCAGGAGTCTCGGAAGATCCCCGGGTCGCGTCTGATGCCCTCGAACGAGAGCCCCGTCGGCTGTGCCGGCGTCGTCTGTGAGATCTGCCATAGCTCTGGGACACCCTCGCCGGGGGCTTGGCGGATGAACAGCAATCCCGCATCTCCCCGCCCCCACATCGGATAGGCGTCGGTGGCTTCGGTCTGCTCGCTGGCAAACACGACGTTGCCCGAGAGGTCGAGCACGGTGAGGCTCGCCGGACCCCGACCATCTGCCTGAGGTGATCGGGCTACCGCCACGTGGGTCGAGTCGGGTGAGCAGCTCGGGGAGATGTCGTGCGCCTCGGCTGGGGTCAGGTAGCGAGCGCTTTGTCCCGCTTCTAGGACGGCGAGCCTCTTGCTGTTGGCCTTCAGTCGGGATCCGCCCCCGGTGACGGCGAGAAGCTCTTCTCCACAGCTGGCAATGAAATCTCGATGGGCAACGACTCGAGCCAGACGTTTGACCTCGTTGTCTGCCGACGCCGCGAAGAGAGATCCGCCGGTGCGAAGAAGCGCATCGGGCGCGCCGCGCCAGAACAAGACGTGGCTTGCGTCGGGTGTCCATCCCGCGAGAACGACCTCTTCGCCGGAGGCGAGGTCGAGCGTGGTGAGCCGACGCGCCCTCCCACTCGCCAGCGAAGCAACCCATAGGTGAGCCTTTTGGTCGTCGGGATCATCCTCGACGTAAGCGAGGTCGCCTCCGCTGGGGGAGAAGGAGAACCTCGACATCAGGCCGTTGTGGAGCTTCACCGATCCAGAGCCGGGCGTGAAGGTCGACACACCGCCTTCCAGCGATGCGAACACGATGCAGTCCGCGATGGGCGACCAGGCCCAGCTGACCGAGCCGCTGTCGAACAGCCGAGCCGTCTCGTCTCCGCCCGAGTCGTACACCCTCCCCGAACGACCCATGAGATAGCGACCGCTCGGACTCCACTTGAAGGGGAACCTGTCCTCGATGGTGGCGGTCGGATCGCCATTGATATCGCTGATCTCGATCCCGTTTCCCTGATTGACCGCGAGGAGACCTGATCCCTCGGGGGGCGAGGCCGGCGACAGGCACTTCTTCGGATAGGTCCCCGTTAGCCGGTCGGTGTCGGCCGGCTCGTCCTCAGGCGGGTCCTTCTCGGGAGATTTGGTCTCACTGGGTTCCGGGGAGGGGGGAGTCTCATCTGGCGTCTGCGGTGCCGAGGTGGGGGTGGCCTCGGCCGAGAGCCGACGGGAATCTCCGGAGCGCCCTGGGTCCCGCAGGGGGAAGCTGAGGGCTACACCAATGATCGCAACGAAGGCCAAGGCCAGAATTGGCTTCCCGCGCATGAAAGCTCCCAAGTTGTTCTCTTGCGACCGCCGGGGTCGCTGCCGTCTCGTCCCGTTCCTACGTCAGGACTCAGGAGTGAACGTAGCCGACGCGAGGGCGGCCCACCCGCCATTTCGCTCCGATGACATGGAGAGGACATAGAAAAGGGCGGCCTTCGGGGCCGCCCTTTTTTCGCTCCGGCATCGCTCGAGACGAGTGCCTTGCCCAAAGACCTCCTCAGCGTTGTGGCCTGAAGGTGTCCTCGGACTCGCTCCGCTGTGTTTCTTGACGTTTGTCGTCTGCGCCGTCGGTCTCGAGGAGCTCCTCGAACAGGGCCCGGTAATGGACCATCGCTTGCCTGAGCTCTTCGGTCGTCGCTTCTCCGTTCTCCGCGCGATGGGCGATCGTGTGCCCGGCGCGGTAGTTCGTGACGAGGTTCGGATGATCGACGGAGATGTCCGCCGCCCGCTGCTCGAAGTCATTCATCGGGTAGCCGCGCTCGACCATCACGGAGGTGACGAGCGAATCGGCTTCCTTGACGGCGACGTCCGGGTGGTCGACGAAGCGGGTCTGTGCCTGCGCCCACGAGTCGCTGTAGCGGTCTGCCGTGGCGGCGCTCAGCGGCTGGATGTCGAGCTGCTCACGACGCTTCTGTCTCTCGCTTAGCTCGCTAACGGCGCTTTTGTGTCCCTGATCGGACGAGAGACGCTCGTACTCGGGGCCGAACTGCTCTTTGACCTGATGCGAACGCTTGGCTTTCCAGGCACCGTAGGCGATCAAGCCGATGACGACAACCGCCCCCACTGCGACTAGCCAGATCCAGTCCTCCATGGCTCCTCCTCTTCCCCGCCTCCCGGCGGAACGACGGTGCGTAGTGGTTTAGCTACCCAACGCGGCGGGGGGGAAACGAGAAAAGTCAAGGACGGATGAGTACTGGGTCCCTCCCGCCGATCCCAGGGACGGGGACGTGAGTGGGGGGTGGGGCCGTGAGTCGGGGCGGGCGGATTCGAACCGCCGACCTCAGCGTCCCAAACGCTGCGCGCTAACCAAGCTGCGCTACGCCCCGTGGTGTCCCGATGATCCCACGCTTCCCGGTTCTGCAAAGAGCGCGAAACAAGAAGTCAGGTCGGGGGGCAAGCCAAAGCTGCCCCGGTGCCCGAACTCACGTTGGACGGCGATCGCGGAGGGCAAAGGCCCTTCGCGGTCGGCTTCACCTTTTTGGAGGCAAGTGGTCCGGGTCGTTGTATGGAGTGGTCAACAACTGGAGGGCAAGCCATGTCGAATATGACGACCCACACGTAGCTCGAGAGGAAGTCCGGACGACGGAGAGGAAATGTACTTAGAATGTAGTCGTGCGAACGCGTTGCGTAGCAAGCAGGACCGGGCAGGGAAAGGTTACAGTCAGTAACCCCGGCGACCAAGGCCGGGGGCCAGGGGCCGACATCCCCACTTCGTCCGCCTAGAGCGGTCTCTGGCTCCCGACCTGGGTCTCCGATACCGTGATCCGCCTCCCTGAGAAGTTCTCCACTGGCCGCTTGACTCCTTGTTTCGCGGGCTCAATCAGCCCAGCCAATGCCCCTGCCTGCCACACGCGGCCACTAGGATGACCGCCACTATGACCCCCACAGCGACCCTTTCGACCAGCTCCGAGCCACTCGAGAAAGACCGGGTGAAGCTTCGGGTCGAGGTCCCCGAAAAGGAGCTAGATCCTGCTCTCAACGCGGTCTACAAGCGTTGGTCGCGTGAGATCAAGCTCCCCGGATTTCGCAAGGGTCACGTCCCCCGCCGTCTCATCGACACCCATGTCGGCCCCGAGGTCATCCGCCAGGAAGCGCTGCGCGATGCCTTGCCCGACCTCTACCGCCGGGCCCTCGAGGCCGAAGACCTCGAGGCGATCGCCGCTCCCGAGATCGAGGTGGTCGAGTTCGAGCCTGGGACCCCGCTCGTGTTCGAAGCGACCGTCGACATCCGCCCCGAGATCACGCTTCCCGACATCGGCTCGCTCGAGGTCCAGGCCCCGCCGGCCGAGGTCAACGACGACGACCTGAACGAGCAACTCGACCGCTTGCGCGACAGGTTCGCCGAGCTCGAGACCGTCGGTCGGGAAGCCCGCCGCGGCGACCACGTGCTCATCGATCTCAACGGCTACCGCCACGATCAACCGGTCGAGGGGGCAAGCGCTCCGGACTATCTGTACGAGGTGGGGTCGCGCAGCGGGCCACCGGAGCTGGATGACGAGCTGCAGGGTAGCCGGCCCGGCGAGATCTTGAAGTTCAACTCGACTCTTCCCGACGGGGCCGGCGAGCTGGGGGGACAGACCATCTCCTTCACGGTTTTGGTGAAAGAGGTCAAGGCAAAGAAGCTGCCGGACCTGGACGACGAGTTCGCCAAGACCGTTGGCGAGTTCGACTCACTAGACGAGCTAAAGGCTGATCTTCGGACCCGACTGGCGGAGGTCAAGCGAAACGTCGTCAAGGAGCAGACCCGCGCTCTCGCTCTCGAGGCTCTCGTCTCCGCGGCGGATCTCGATCCACCCGAAAAGCTCGTGGGAGACGAGTTCCAGCACCGTCTCGAGCACTTCCAGCAGGACTTGGAGCAAGCCGGCATGACGATGGAGCAGTACGCGAGTGCCTCGGGTTCAACCGAGCTCGAGATCCGCGCAGACATGCGCTCTCATGCCGAGCGTGCCGTAAAAGCCGAGTTACTGCTCGAAGAGATCGCTCGCACGCAGCACATCGAAGTGACTAATGAAGACCTCGGTCGCGAAGTAGCGCTTGCAGCTGCAAGAGCGCAACGTGAGCCGCGTGAGGTGGCGAAGGAGCTCGCCGACTCAGGGCGTCTGGGCGCGGTAGCAGCAGATATCATGCGACGAAAGGCCCTCGACTACGTAGTTGCAACAGCAAATGTCGTCGGCAGGGAGCCCGCGGGCAACGAAGACAAGGACAACGAGTGACTGAGCATCAGCCTTACAGCAACTACCTGGTTCCCATGGTCGTCGAGCAGACGAGCCGTGGCGAGCGTGCCTTCGACATCTACTCCCGGTTGCTGAAAGAGCGGATCGTCATCCTCGGTACGGCAGTCGACGATCAGGTGGCGAACCTGATCGTGGCGCAGTTGCTCCACCTCGAGTCCGAGGATCCCGACAAGGACATCAGCATCTACATCAACTCGCCCGGCGGGATGGTCTACGCAGGCATGGCGATCTACGACACGATGCAGTACATCAAGCCCGACGTATCGACCATCTGCGTGGGAATGGCCATGTCGATGGGCGCCATCCTTCTGTTGGGTGGGGCGAAGGACAAGCGCTACGCGTTGCCGAACGCGAAGATCATGATCCACCAGGGATCGGCAGGCTTCCAGGGCACCCCGGCCGACATCGAGATCCATGCCAAAGAGGTCCTGTCGCTTCGCAGGAGGATGGCAGAGATCATCGGGGACCACACCGGCCAGCCCATCGAGCAGGTCGAAAAGGACATCGATCGAGACCGCTTCATGACCTCGGAGGAAGCAAAGAGCTACGGTATTATCGATGACATCCTGAGCAGCCGGACAGCGGCGGAGTTGAAGCCCGGCCTTCTTCCCGGCGAACCACAGCGACTTGCCGAGGCGGAGGCGGAAGCGGGAGCTTCGCCGGCCGAGAGTCCGGACGCTTAGACCGAGAAGTAAGTAGACGGGAGAGAGATTTGCCGAAGTTCGGCGACGGGGGCGACCTTCTCAAGTGCTCTTTCTGCGGTAAGTCGCAGAAGCAGGTCAAAAAGCTCATAGCGGGCCCAGGTGTCTACATCTGTGACGAGTGCATCGACCTCTGCAACGAGATCATCGAAGAGGAGCTTTCCGAGACCCCCGAGCTGAAGCTCGAAGACCTCCCCAAGCCCAAAGAGATCTACGAGTTCCTCAACGACTACATCGTCGGGCAGGACCAAGCGAAGAAGGTCTTGTCGGTCGCCGTCTACAACCACTACAAGCGCATCCAAGTTGGTGCGCATCAAGACGGCGACGTCGAGCTGGCAAAGTCCAACATCCTTCTTCTGGGTCCCACGGGATGTGGGAAGACGCTCCTTGCGCAGACGCTTGCCAAGATGCTCAACGTCCCCTTCGCGATTGCGGATGCAACCGCGCTAACAGAGGCCGGTTACGTCGGCGAGGACGTCGAGAACATCCTGCTCAAGCTCATCCAGGCCGCGGACTACGACGTGAAACGCGCCGAGACGGGGATCATCTACATCGACGAGGTCGACAAGATCGCTCGCAAGAGCGAGAACCCTTCGATCACTCGCGACGTCTCGGGTGAGGGTGTGCAACAGGCTCTCCTCAAGATCCTCGAGGGCACGACGGCAAGCGTTCCTCCCCAGGGAGGCCGCAAGCACCCGCACCAAGAATTCATCCAGATAGACACGACCAACGTGCTCTTCATCTGCGGCGGGGCGTTTGCGGGTCTCGAGAAGGTCATCGAGGGACGCATTGGTCGCAAGGGCGTCGGCTTCGGAGCCGACATCCGGCGCATGCAGGAGAAAGACCTGGGCGGGATCCTCGAGCACGTCCTTCCCGAGGACCTCCTCAAGTACGGGTTGATCCCCGAGTTCGTCGGCCGTCTGCCGGTGATCACCCACGTCCACAACCTCGATTCGGCAGCACTGGTCAAGATCCTGACCGAGCCGAAGAACGCTCTGGTGAAGCAGTATCAGAAGTTCTTCGACTTCGACGGGGTCGAGCTGGAATTCGCCGAGGATGCACTGGAGGCGGTGGCGGAGCAATCGATGCTGCGGGGAACGGGGGCCAGAGGCCTCCGGGCGATCCTCGAAGAGGTGCTTCTGAACGTCATGTACGACCTCCCGAGCCGAGAGGACGTAGGCAAGTGCGTGATTTCGGGTGACGTCGTACGCGAGAAGGTCAACCCCACTCTCGTACCCCGCTCGAAGGCGCGCACCGAGCGTCCACCTCGCGAGCGCTCGGCGTAAGCCACCTCTCCGCGTCTTCACCTACGATTAGTCGCAGTTCTCTAGAGCCTCGCGGACGGAGGACGACCGCTATTCGTGGTCACCGGTAAGGAGGAAACGTCATGAAGACCAAGATCGTCATCGGGACCGTGGTGACCCTCCTGCTCGTGGGGGCCATTGGTCTTCTCTCGTACGGGTTCTTCTTCGCATCCTCCCAGGACGATGCACTTTCCCTCGTGCCGGAAGACTCGATCGGTTACTTCAACGTCTTTCTCTCACCCTCCACATCCCAGAAGCAGGCCCTGGAGGACCTGATTGCAAAGACGCCCTACGAGAACCCTGAGGAGGCGATCGACAAGCTCACGTCATTGGTGGACGAGGGCCTGTCGGAGCAGGGCTGCACCTTCGAAGAGGACATCGATCCCTGGCTCGGCAAGCAGGTCGCAGGTTTTTTGAGCGAGGCCGGCGATGGGGCGGAGAACGAGGGTGAGGGCGCCATTCTCGTCGCAACCGACGACGCAGATGCGGCACTCGAATCTCTCGACGAGTGTGGAGACGAGGTCTTCCAGAACGCCGAGGACCGTACTTACGAAGGAACCGATTACAAGTTCCAGGAGGACGGCGGAGCGGTGGGCGTCGTCGAGAGCCATCTCGTCATCGGCACCGAAAATGCCTTCAAGGATGTCGTAGACACCGCAGCGAACGGCGACTCGCTGGAGGGATCCGAGAAGTACGAGCAAGCCACCGAGCCTCTCACCGGGGATCGCGTTGCCACCTTCTATCTGGATTCGAAGGCGTTGTTCTCTCAGCTCCAGGAGGCCGGCGGTCTCGCCCCCCAGGAGCTGGTCGCATTCGAATCGATCTACGGAATGGCGAGCGACCAGCCGTTCAGCGCCGCGCTCACTCTGCGATCGGACGCGATCGTCTTCGAGTACGCGGCTGGTCTGCCCCAGGGGGAGGCGGCGGAGGACATCACCAGCGCGGCTAAGGCCTCGCTTACCTCCGACATCGTTTCACAGCTGCCCGGGGGGTCGTGGGGGGCCATAGGGCTGGGCGAGTTCGGCCAGTACATCGACAAGACCCTCGATCTTGTTAGTCAGTTCGGACCCGGGGGCCGAGAGTTCATCGAAGAACAGATCGAGCGGGAAACGGGATTGTCTCTCTCGGAGGACATCCTCTCCTGGATGGGCGATCTCGGCATCTTCGTCCAAGGCACCTCGCCGACCACCGTCAGTGGCGGAGTCGTGATCGAGACCAAAGACGCCGAGGCCTCTCGAACCGCAATCGCTGCTCTCGAGAAGCTCGCCCGTCGGGAGAAAGCTCCCGTCAAGGACCTCGGCATCCCCGGCGTCGAGGGATTCGCGATCCAGGACCCGTTCCAACCTCAGCCGATCAACGTCGTCGCCGGCGACGAGCGGGTTGTGATTGCCTACGGGGACCTCGCCACCCAGCAGGCGCTCGAGTCCTCGACCACTCTGCAAGAGGACGAAACGTTCAACACAGCCGAAGCTGCTCTAGGAGACGGCTTCACGCTCTCGGGGTACTTCGAGGCGAATGCCATCCAGACCCTCGTAGAGGATTCGGTCCTCCCGAGCATCACCACGCTCGATCCGACGACGGGCCAGCCGATCCCCAATACCGATGCGCAGCAGACCTACGACGACGACGTCAAGCCGTTCATCGATCCACTCTCGTTCGTTGCCTTCGGATCGCGGCTGGATGGTGACACGACGCTTGCCCGCTTCATAGTCGGAGTCGAGTGAGCCAACAGGAGCTGGCGACCGCCTACCAGCCGGCCGCCATCGAGCGGCGGTGGTACGAGACATGGGAACGAGAAGGTGCCTTCAGAGCTCGCCCGGATAGCTCCAGGAGGCCGTACACCATCGTCATCCCGCCCCCCAATGTGACGGGCGCGCTGCATATCGGTCACGCGTTCGGACACACCCTGCAGGATGCGTTCGTCAGACGTGCTCGAATGATGGGCCTGGAGGCTCTGTGGCTTCCCGGAACCGACCATGCGGGCATCGCCACGCAAAACGTGGTCGAACGAGAGCTTGCCAAGGAAGGGACCGACCGTCACCAGCTGGGACGCGAGGAGTTCGTCGAGCGGGTCTGGCAGTGGAAACAGCAGTACGGCGGCCGGATCCTCGAACAGATGCGTCGCCTGGGTGACTCGTGTGATTGGGATCGCGAGCGTTTCACGATGGATGACGGCCTATCGCGAGCGGTTAGAACCGTTTTCGTTCGATGGTTCGACGACGGGCTGATCTATCGAGGCCTCCGGATCATCAACTGGTGCCCCCAACACGAAACCGCCCTGAGCGACGTCGAGGTCGAGCATGAGGACACGCCGGGCGAGATCGTCACGTTCAACTACGAGCTCGTCGATGGCGGAGGGCAGATCCCGGTGGCGACGACCCGGATCGAGACCATGCTCGGTGACTCCGGGATCGCAGTTCACCCGAGCGACGACCGCTATGTGGACATCATCGGCCGACGGGTGAAGCATCCCTTCTTTCCCGACCGAGGCATCCCGATCGTTGCAGACGATGCAGTCGATCCCGAATTCGGGACGGGAGCCGTCAAGGTCACTCCCGCTCACGACCCCACCGACTTCGAGATCGGTGAGCGCCACGGTCTCGACAAGATCAACATCTTCGACGGGCAGGCGAAGACCACCACGGTGGCGGGCCCCTTCGAGGGACTGGATCGTTATGAGGCTCGTAAGAAGGTGTTCGAGAAGCTCGACCAGCTGGGGATGGTCGTCGGGCGAGAGGCGCCATACGTCCATTCCGTGGGTCGCTGCTACAGGTGTCATTCGGAGATAGAGCCGTGGCTTTCCGAACAATGGTTCGTGAAGATGCAACCCTTGGTCGGTCCTGCGCTGGATGCGGTGCGAGATGGACGGATCCGCTTCGAGCCGAAGCGCTTCGTCAAGTCTTATTCCGACTGGATGGAGAACATCCGGGATTGGTGCATATCCCGACAGATCTGGTGGGGACATCGCATCCCGGTTTGGTATTGCGACGACTGCGGCGAAGCCTTCGCCTCCCTAGATGACCCCGTCGAGTGTCGCAAGTGCGCATCCGGCTCGCTGAGGCAGGACCCCGACGTGCTCGACACGTGGTTCTCCTCGCAGTTGTGGCCGTTCTCGACACTGGGATGGCCGGATGAGACGCCCGATCTCGAGTTCTTCTATCCGACCCAATTGATGGCCACCGGGTACGAGATCCTCTATCTCTGGGTCGCCCGCATGATCACCTCAGGTCTTTACTTCATGGGAGACGTGCCTTTCCGCGAGGTGCTGATCCACGGCATCGTGCGCGACTTCGAGGGCAAGAAGATGTCCAAGTCCGTCGGCAACGTCATCGACCCGTTGGACATGATTGATAGGTATGGCGCGGACGCGTTGAGGTTCTCGCTTGCCTTTGCTGCCGTCCCGGGCAACGACACCAACGCGTCCGAAGATCGCATCGAAGGTGCGCGGAACTTCGCGAACAAGCTTTGGAATGCAAGTCGCTTCGTTTTGCTCGCGGTCAATGGCGATCGAGGCGATCTCTCGGAGGCGACCTTGGCGGTCGAAGACCGCTGGATCCTCTCCCGGCTCGACGCCACTGTGGCCGAGATGGATCGAGCACTTGCCGAGTTCAATTGGTCCGAGGCGATCAAGTCCCTTCACCGATTCGTATGGAGTGAGTTCTGCGATTGGTATATCGAGCTCTCAAAGCTCCGCCTCGATGGGCCGGACCGTAGGACGGTTGTATCTGTCCTGGTGCACGTCCTCGATAACGTGCTGCGGCTGCTCCATCCCGTCATGCCCTTCGTCACCGAAGAGCTGTGGGCGCGTCTGAATCCGGATGCCGGCTCGATCATGCGGGCTTCCTGGCCCGAGACCTCGGCGCGAGACGACGCCGATGCCGAATCTGTCATCGACCGGTTCCGCGAGCTGGTGGGAGGTATCCGCAGGTTGCGCGCCGATCACAACATCCCACCCGCCAAAAGGATGAAGGTCGTTGTCGCGGCCGGTGCCCGGGCACAGGAGATCAAAGCCCTCGAGCCGGCACTTCTTGCCCTTGCTCG
>JALZBR010000115.1 GCA_030863485.1 Actinomycetota bacterium | reverse complement strand
GATCGGGACCTGAAACTCATAGTTGCCCACCCACCAGTCGGGGTCCTCCGCCATCTCGTAGGCTGTTCGCCCCATCAAGACCGCACCCGTTTCCTCGATCATGGACTTCATGTACTCGGTCTCCCGGAGCGCCTCCAGGTCAGGATAGAGATCCGCTTCGAGTGCGTCGGGACCGCTGCCATCCTCACCCGCGACGAAGCCGTCGAGCGACATGGTCATCCCCGCGATCACCCTGCTCACACCTACCTCCCTGTTCGATCGAGCGTCTAATCCACTCTGTTGAGACGCCGCGGCTCAGCAAAACCCATCGGTGCACGCTTCAAGCGGCCCTCAAGGCACAGCTTGGCTGGACGGGACGATGAACTGGAACCACTCGCCGCGGATCCGGATCCCTCAGAGGAGACGCCCGCATCTTGGGCCGGCGCCTCACGTTCATAGAGGGCCAGCGACGCCATTCTCGAGTTGATGGGGCGGATCGCTATCGCCCTGAGCGCATCGCTGGTGTCGTTCTTGTTCGTGTGGACCCACGTGCAGAACAGGGTGTGGCGGCGCTCGCTTCGGTACCTATACCAAGCGGTGGAGAACACCCGCCATCCGACTGCCCAATTCCTCCGGGATGCCGTCTTCTGACGCACTCGCTGGGGCTGCAGTTCATGTCCCGTGCTCGCTTGCCGAAACAAGACGGGAGGAGCCCCGCGCCAGAAGGAGCCGGAGTGATCGCGGAAGTCAAGGGGAGAAAGAATCGGGGGCCGGTTCTCGGCCTTTTCGCGTTGATCGTCGCCAGGATCGTGGCCGGCTCGAACGACGACACATTCAGCCTTGGTCAGCTCTACACCTAACTGGTCTCGCCCTCTTTGTCCGGCGTCGCGTTCAAGATCCAAAACCAAGAGACCACACCGGACAAAATCCTTCCGTCGAGCTCTACCTGGGGGACGGCCTAAAGCGTCCCCGCGATTCCCGCTGATCGCGGCAGCAGTGCTCATGGCCGCCCTGCCGGTATCCCCCGCGACCGCCGTCTCCGGGGACGTCGAGATCACCCGCCATCCCGACCGCTACACGCGCGCCTGGCAGGCCTTCTTCGAGTTCTCCTCGTATCAGGGGTCGAGCTTCGAGTGTCGCCTGGACGAGGGCCCTTGGGCTCCGTGTACGTCGCCCTGGGAGGGAACCGTAGACGAGGGACACCACCTCTTCGAGGTTCGCTTGGTCGGCAACTCCGACGCTGCCATGTGGCGCTGGACGGTGGACGCCACCCGTCCTGAGATGAGCTACATGCAGGCCTGGCCTGCCCCCTTTGCACGGGCGCGCAACTTCACCGTCTCCTGGAGCGCGTTCGACGCGGTGAGCGGGACTGCCTTTTTCGACGTCGGCTATCGACGCTGGAGCCGGACGGGCGAGCGCCTGTCGCGACCGTGGTTGTCGCGGACGAATGCGACCGGGGCGACGTTCATCGGACGCCCCGGTTCCACCTATTGCTTCGTCGGAACGGCAACCGATAGGGCGGGAAACGTTTCCGGCCCGAGCACAGCGGCCTGCAGCGCGCTGCCGGTCGATGACACCCAGCTCGTGCACCGAGGAAAGTGGGCCCACCGTCGGGACGTTCGCCATTATCTCGGCACCTACTCCAAGAGTTCCAGGAAGCGGGCCGCTGTGATCCTCACGAGGATCACCGGCAGGCGCATCGCACTCATGGCCGTCTCCTGTGCTCGATGCGGATCGGTGCGCGTCTACTGGAACGGAGTGTTCGTGAAGCGAGTAAGCCTTTATTCCCCCCACTTCAGGGCACGCCGACTGTTCCCGGTCGCCCACTTCGCACAGCCGCGAACGGGAACGATCCGCATCATCGTGGCGTCATCAGGCAAACCGGTAATCGTCGACGGACTAGGTGTGTACCGGTGACCGGGCTGGCGTTGCGTGTGCGCCGATCCCTTGTTCGGTTCGCGGTCGTGGCCGCTTCGGTCGCAGCTTCGGCGGGGGTGGTGGGGCCCCGTGCCTCCCAACCGGCGGACGCCGCTCCGAGGCGCGCCAACATACTGATCATCGTCACCGACGACCAGCCCATCGGCACGCTCGCCGTGATGCCCAAGACGCGGCGCATCTTTCGAAGGGGAGGAACGGAGTTCACCAACGGCTACGTAACGACGCCCCTTTGCTGTCCGTCTCGGGCGACCATCCTCACCGGGCGCTACGCACACAATCACGGGGTAAGGACTCAGGAGCCGCAGCAATTCGACGCACGCTCTTCATTCCCCCGCTATTTGGCTCGGGCGGGATACCAGAACGCCATTGTGGGCAAGTACCTGAACCGCTGGGGCTCGAGCCCCGGATACCTGCCACCTTCGCCGCCGTATTTCGACAAGTGGGCCACCACTCGCCCGAACCCCCCCTCTGGTTTCTACGACACCGTCTTCAACGTCAACGGCTCCTACAGGACCATCGAGCGGTACTCGACCGGCTACATCCGCGACAAGGCGGTCCAATTCGTAAGAGCGTTCGAGAAAAGCGACTCTCGGCCCTGGATGCTTTACGTCGCCCCGGTGGCTCCCCATCTCCCCGCAATCCCTGCACCCGTTTACCGGGGCGCGCCCCTGCCTCCCTGGAGGGGAAATCCCTCGGTGTTCGAGTCGGACAAGAGCGATAAGCCTCCCTTCGTCCGAGCCGCTCAGGCCACGTTTTCGAGCGGGAGATGGGTTCGGGCTAGGCAGCTTCGTAGCCTGATGTCGGTCGACGACCTCATCGGAGACCTGTTCCGCGAGCTCGGGCGGCTCGGGGAAGGCCGGACCACGCTGGCCATCTTCATCTCCGACAACGGCTTCTTGTGGGCCGACCACGGTCTGGTCAACAAGACCGTGCCCTACACGCGCTCGATCAGGCTGCCGCTGCTCATGCGGTGGCCGGGCCGGGTCCCGGCGGGGGTAAGGGACCCACGCTTCGCCGCGAACGTCGACATCGCGCCCACAGTGCTCCATGCGGCCGGCGTGGGGCCGGACAGGCCGATGGACGGGAAGTCCCTGCTTCGCTCCTGGCGCCGACGTCACATGTTCGTCGAGTACTTCAGGGGCGATACCGCAGAAGCGCCGACTTGGGGCTCAGTGAGGACGGGCAGGGCGCAGTACGTCGAGTACTACGACGACGGCGGCAGCGTTGTGTTCCGCGAATACTACGACTTGCAGGAAGACCCATGGCAGCTGACCAATCTGCTTGGAGATCTAGAAGCGACCAACGATCCCAGCCCAATCGAGCTGGCGGAGCTCTCCGAGAGGATCCGAGCCGGTTCGACGTGTAGCGGGGCGACTTGTCCGTAAGACCCTGTGCATGAGCGTGGCCCTCGCGGTCCGGATCCTCCGAAAAGAAGCTTAAGAAGTCCGCCACGTCCGTAGGCGTACCATTGCCGCCACGGTGCACGTCGGGCGCGAACAGATACTCGCCTTCCGGCTTTGCAGCCACAACCTCACCCGGCGGTTGCCGCGTGAGTCGTTCATCAGGGCGGCGGCCTGTGGTCTCCAGGAGACTCCGTCGGCCTCGGCGCAGGTCGCCTTCTTGGCCCGCGTGGAGGGGCTCTCCCCTGCGCTCCTGGAGCGCGCGACAACGAAAGATCGCACGCTCGCCATGTTGTGGAGCGTCCGTGCGGCCCCCTACGTCGTTCCGG
>JALZBR010000241.1 GCA_030863485.1 Actinomycetota bacterium | reverse complement strand
GTCGATGCCTTCGAGACGGCTCCGGACCAGGTGACCACGATCACGCCCGCCGGCATCGAGGCCGCCGTTCGGCTGGGAGACGTGGTCGACCTCGAAGTCGAGCGCAAGCGGTTGGAGAGGAGGCTCGAGGAGCTCCGAGCCGATGTGATGCGGGCGGAGCGGAAGCTCGCGAACGACTCGTTTGTTAGCAAGGCTCCCGAGGAAGTGGTCGAGAAGGAGCGGCGCAAGCTCGCGGAGGCCTCGGACGCGAAGCGCAAACTCGAAAGCCAACTGCAGGGGCTCACGAAGTGAGCTACGAGGAGGCCGAGGCTTACCTCTACGGGCTCGGCATCGACGCAATGAAGTCGGCCACGCCGTCTCTGCATCGCATCGAGGCCCTCTGCGAGGTGCTCGATCATCCCGAGCGGTCCGTTCCCGCGCTCCACGTGACCGGTACCAATGGCAAGACCTCAACCGCGCGTCTCGCTTCTTCCATCCTCACGGCCACGGGGCTCTCGGTCGGGACCTACACGTCTCCTCACCTCGAATCCATCGACGAGCGCATAGTGCGTGACGGCCAGTCGATAGGTAAGGAAGCCCTCGGGGAGGTGTTCGATCACCTCATCCCATATGTGCGCATGGTCGAGAGCAATCTCAATGAAGAGCTCACGTTCTTCGAGGTCCTCACCGCGATGTTCTTTTTGTGGGCGGCAGAGGCGAGCGTCGATGCCATCGTCGTCGAGGTTGGTCTGGGGGGTCGGTGGGACGCAACGAACGTCGTCCCGGCGCCGGTTGCAGTGATCACGAACATCGCGATAGATCACGCTGCTTTGCTCGGCGAGGAGAAGCTCTCTATTGCGAAGGAGAAGTCGGGCATCGTGAAGGCCAAGGCCACACTCGTGTCCGCCGAGCGGGATCCTCGTGTCATCGAAGTCATCGAAGATCAGATCTCGTGGCTGCGGGCGACCTCCTCGTTTATCGACCGAGAGTGGGACCTGCTCGAGAACAAGGTCGCGGTCGGTGGGCGATACCTGTCGGTCAAATCCAGCGCCACTGCCTACGAGGGTCTGTTCGTCCCACTCCACGGCCCCCACCAGGGAGTCAACGCCGCGACCGCGGTCGAGGCGGTCACGAGGTTCTTGCCGGTCCAACCGTTGGACGAGGAGGTGATCCTCGAGGGACTGGGCAACGCGGTGGTGCCGGGTCGGATCGAGGCGCTTCGCTACCCGGGGAGGGCGACGGTGGTTCTCGACGTTGCCCACAACCCGGACGGGATCTCGGCGCTGGTCTCCTCGCTTGCCGAGGCCTTTGCTTTCGAGAAGGTCCACTTCGTCTTCGGGGTGCTCTCGGACAAGGACTTTGCAGGGATGCTGACCGAGCTTCGTCGGCTTCCTTGCTGGGTGTACGCCACCGCGCCGCGCGGTGTGCGAGCGGTCCCGGTGGACGAGCTCTGCGCCGCCGCGACCCAGCTGGGGCTCGAGGTCGTTGAAGTCGAAGACGCCTTTGCCGCCGCCCAGCGCGCCATCGCGACGGCGTCGGTCGACGAGTTGGTCTGCGTGACCGGATCGCATTACGTCGTTGGGGAGGTCCGACGACGACTACTCGACTCAGTCATCTGAGCTCGTGATCACCAATGACCTTCTGGTGATCACGATGGGCATCGCCTTCTATCTCATCCCATTGATCCTGGTGCTTGGCATCTCGTTGTTTTTGTGGCGGTGGCGAGGTGTGAGCGATCCCGGGAGCCGGGGGACCGGCGGCCTAGCCCTGCGTCCGATTCTCAAGGACCCGATAGCAGTAACGCTTGTCCTCGGCATCGGCGGCTTTGTGATGGTGGCGTTTCTCACCGGTCGCTTCAGTTTCGCCGACTATCTGTCCGTGCCCGCCGACGCACTTGACGTTTTGTGGCAGTCGCTGACCGACTGGCGGGACCCTTTGTCCTCGGAATCGATCGCATTGCGAGGGGGAGTGCTCATAGCCATAGCTTCGGCCGCTGTCGTTTCGGCAGCCTTGTTGTCTTACTTCCGAGGTCGGCTTCGCACCCACGTCGAAGAGAGAGACGACGCCGTTAGCCATTAGGGTGAGCCGTCCATTTCGAAGAGATGTCAACGGGAGGCAGCATGGCCGAGGAGCAAAGCACGTTCATCATGGTCAAGCCGGACGGGGTCCGGAGGCGCTTGGTAGGAGAGGTGATCCGGCGCATCGAGACCAAGGGCTACGAGGTGAGCGATATGAAGCTCTTCACCATTGACGAGGCCCTTGCTCGCGAGCACTACCAGGAGCACACCGATAAACCGTTCTTCGGCGAGCTTGTCTCATTCATCACCTCCGGTCCCGTCGTGGCAATGGTGGTCAGAGGACCGGATGCAGTGTCTGGCATGCGACAGATCATGGGAGCAACCAACCCTCTCGAAGCTGCGCCCGGATCCATCCGCGGAGATCACGCGACTGTAATTACAGAGAACATCGTGCATGGATCGGACTCGGCGACGTCGGCCGAAAGAGAGATCAAACTCTTCTTCGGCTAGTCTTAGTGGTTCATGTGTAAAGAAGTGATATGGGGAGTTAAAAATGGATAACTTGTTCCAGGTCATCGGCCGGGACATGGCCGTCGATCTGGGGACCGCCAACACCCTCGTTTACGTGCGGGGGCGCGGCATCGTCCTCAACGAACCGTCGGTCGTGGCAATCAATACGAAGACTGGTGCGATCCTCGCCGTGGGGGCCGAAGCCAAGCAGATGATCGGCCGCACGCCGGCCCACATCGTTGCGATCCGTCCTCTGAAAGATGGCGTCATCGCCGACTTCGACGTTACCGAGAAGATGCTCCGCTACTTCATTCAGAAGGTCCATCGGCGCTCGTTCCTCGTAAAGCCGCGCGTCGTCGTTTGTGTGCCATCCGGCATCACCGGCGTCGAGCAGCGCGCGGTCGAGGAAGCGACGATCTCCGCGGGCGCGCGCAGCGCGTTCATTATCGAAGAGCCAATGGCCGCCGCGATCGGAGCGGGGTTGCCCGTGCACGAACCAACGGGGAACATGGTGGTGGACATTGGTGGTGGAACGACGGAGGTTGCAGTCGTTTCACTGGGCGGCATCGTTACGAGTCAGTCGATCCGTATCGGCGGGGACGAGCTCGACGAGTCCATCGTCAACTACATCAAGAAGGAATACTCACTCGCGTTGGGCGAGAGGACGTCGGAGACGATCAAGATGGCGATCGGTTCCGCCTTCCCCTTCCCAGAGGAGCAGCAGGCCGAGATCCGGGGCCGCGACCTCGTAACCGGCTTGCCCAAGACCATCCTCGTCTCCGCGGAGGAGATCCGCCGGGCCATCGAGGAACCGGTCAACGCAATCGTGGATGCGGTGAAGAACACGCTCGACAAGACTCCGCCCGAGCTGGCCTCCGACATCATGGACAAGGGGATCGTGCTCGCCGGCGGCGGCTCGCTGCTCAAGGGACTCGACGAGCGGCTCAAGCACGAGACCGGGATGCCCATCCACATCGCCGAGGAGCCCCTTTCGTCCGTGGCGGTGGGATCCGGCAAGTGCCTGGAGGAGTTCGAGTCGCTCAAGCGGGTGCTGATCTCCTCTACCCGCAACTAGAGGCGCGGGAGCCGGGGCGGCCCGAGTCGGACCTCACAAGCGGATTTTCGCGCTCTCATTTCCGCGGCGGGGCCCCGTTTGTGCAGGTCAGAGGCAAGTTTTGCCCTCAGCCACCAGAGGCTTACGATGAAGGGGCAGGGCGGCAGTACCGCGACGTTGACGTCGAGGCCGGCTGGCGTAGGCCGCCCCCAAGTTTTCGCCTAGTGCGACGAGGTCTAGATAGCAGATGTTTCGCCGATCCGGGCGGGGCCGTTTCTTATTGGTCGCGTTCGTTGCCCTATCCATAGGCGTCATCACTCTCGATTTTCAGACCGAGGGTGAGGGGCCACTGGACAAGGCCAGAGATGTAGCCGGTGCCGTCGTGGCGCCGATCCAGCGCGGCGTGTCTACGGTGGTGAGGCCGGTCCGCAACTTCTTCTCCTCGATCGGAGATCTCAGCAGCCTGCGCGACGAGAACGAGGAACTGCAGGACAAGCTCGCCGAGTACGAGGTCAAGGCCGAGCGCGCCGATGCCATCGAGGAGGACCTGGCAGAGGTGCGAGAGGAGCTCGAGCTCGAGGAGCCCTGGTTCAACATGAATGCCGTTGCCGCCGAGGTCATCGCGGATCAGCCGGCCAACTACAAGTGGGCCGTAACGATCAGCAAGGGCAGCGCGGACGGCATCAAGGAGGACATGGCGGTCATCGACGGCTCCGCCGGGGGTTTGGTGGGGAAGACCGTCGAGCCGATCACCGACGACACCGCCACCGTTCTGCTGCTGATCGATCCTCAGGCCGCGGCGAAGGCGAAGATCGAGGGCGTCAGAGATACCGGTGGCGTATACGGCAACGGTGGAGGCGAGGACCTGACGATGGACTTCGTCGACCCGGAGTCGGAGGTAGACATCGGGGCCTCGGTCCTCACGGCTACTTATGCCGGGGGCATCTTCCCGCCCAACATCCCGATCGGAACGATCTCCGACGTCCAGGCGAGCGAGACGAGCCTCACCCAGAGCATCGACGTCGAGCCCACGGTTGATTTCGACAGCATCCAGACGGTCCAGGTCCTGCTCGAGACGGGGCCCATCGACACCAAGAAAGCGAAGCCGGCGAGGTGAGCGTGGCAGCCGACATAAGGAGTCCGGGGTTGTTGCGGGACCTCGGCATCGCCCGTCTCGTCGCGGTGGGCGGCCTCGTCTTGCTCTCGCTCGTGCTCCAGTCGACCGTGCTCGAGCAGGTCACCTTTCTGAGCGTCACGCCGCAGCTCGCGCTCATCGTGGTGGTGAGCCTCGCCTACCTCGATGGGGAGCGCGTCGGTGTGGTTGCCGGCTTTGCCGCCGGGCTCTTGCTCGATCTCCAGCTGCCCGAGGAGGGGGGCGTGGTGGGCATCACCCCTCTCATCTACGTCCTTCTGGGCTATGGGGTCGGTGCCATGCGCCAGTACTCGCTCTCGGAGTCGGTTTGGGCGCCCGTCATCACGGTGACATTGGTGTCGGCGATCTCCGAGCTCAGCTACGCCGGACTTTCCATCATCTTGGGCCAACGGTGGGTGAGCCTCACCTATACCGCTAAGGTCGCCGGGCTCGTCGTGCTCTACAACACCCTTTTAACCCCGTTCGTGTTCCCGATCGTCCGCCGCATCTCGAACCGTTTCGGACCGTCCAAGGTGTACACGACATGAGCGCCGTCGGACTTCCTCCGCCCCAGCACAAGAAGTCGCGCACCATCGATCCGAAGAAGGTGCGTCTCACGATCCTTGCTTTGATCGTCATCGGCTCGTTTGTCGCGCTGTACTCGCGCCTTTGGTACCTGCAGGTCCTGGCGGTGGACGAGCTCAAGGCGGTCGCCAAGGACAACAGGGTCCGTCTCGTGGAATACGAGCCTCCCCGGGGACGCATCCTCGATCGCTGGGGTCGCCCGCTCGTCGAGAGCAAGCGGACGCTCGCGGTGTCGCTGAACCGGGGCCTGCTCGAGAGCCCGTTGAAGAAGAGCATGGTCCTCGTTCGACTGTCCGAGAGATTGAACATCAGCCTCTTCGACATGTACGAAAGGTTGCGGAACCGCACCGTGTCGCCGTACAAGCCTTTGGCGGTGGCCTACGACATCCCGGAGGACCAGGCTCTTTACATCGAGGAGCACAGCGATGACTTCCCCGGCGTCGAGATCGAAAAGGTGTGGCGGCGCAAGATCGTGAAGGACAGGGGCACGATCGCTCCACATGTCCTCGGTTACACGAACGAGATCAGCCCCGAGCAGCTGAAGAGCCCTGAATGGAAGGGATACGACCCGGGCGACATCATCGGCCAGGCCGGCGTCGAGAGCACCTACGACGAGTTCCTTCGCGGGGAGCCGCGGATCGAGCGCGTGGTGGTGGACTCGGCCGGCGACCCCATCGGGAAGCCGAGGGTGATCCAGAAGGAAGAGGCGGGCGCGGACGTCAGGCTCACGATCGACTCCAGGATCCAGCGGATAACCCAAAGCGCGCTCACCAGCGGCGTCATGGCGGCCAGGGGGGCCGGGTACGAGGGCAAGTCGGCGGCCGCCGTCGTGCTGGACCCGGACACCGGTGAGCTGCTCGCGGAAGCCAGTTATCCGACCTACGACGCGAAGGTGGCTGCGGACGGTTTCACCGAACGGGACTGGAAACGGCTAGGAGCCTCGACACCCAAGGACTACAGCGACGACGCGTTGAAGGACCGGGCCCTGCAAGTGCCCCTACCGCCGGGCTCGACTTTCAAGCCGATCACCACGGCTGCCGCCCTGGAGCTCGGCGTGATGGAGTACGACGATTACCTCCCTTGTCCCGGGACGTACATCCCCCCCGGGACCTTCACGGAGTTCTACAACTGGACCTCCTCCGACCTCGGCTCCATGCAGATCCCTCGCGCTCTGGAGATCTCCTGCAACACGTTCTTCTACGATCTCGGCTGGCGTATGGAGTCCCAGTGGGGTGTGCTGCCCACCGCGACGGGGACCTTCGAGTTCCAGAGGTATGCCCGCGCGATGAGCTTCGGTCGCCCGACCGGGGTCGAGCTCCCCGAGGCCCCCGGGCGGGTGCCGGACCCGGAGATGTGCGAGCTGCCTACTTTCTGTGAACCGAACAAGGAGTACCTCCCTGGTTACACGGTCAACATGGCCGTCGGCCAGGGCGACCTCCTCGTTACGCCCCTCCAGATGGCGGTCGCGTACGCCGCTCTGGTGAACGGGGGTCAAGTGCTCGAGCCGCACGTGGTTTCCAAGCTCACGCGCCCGGACTTCTCGGGCAACGGCGAGACGATCAAGGAATTCGATCCCGTCGTCAAGCACGAGCTCAATCTGCTTCCCGAGGAGAGCGCGCAGATCAAGCTGGGGATGGACGCGGTCGTTCAGGGAGGCAACGGAACGGCACACGAGGCGTTTGCCGGGTTCGGCGTCCCCGTTGGAGGAAAGACCGGAACGGCCGAAGTGGGAACGCCTACCGACGACCTCAGCCATGCCTGGTTCATCTCGTACGCCCCCTCGGACGACCCCGAGTACGTCGTGGCGATCTACGTCGAGTACGCCGGCCATGGCGGCGAGACGGCAGCCCCCATCGCTAGGGAGATCTACGAGGGCATCTACAACGACGACTTGAACACTTCGGTGACGCTCGGATCGGATGCGAGCGACTGATGCGCGCTGAAGGCCTGTTCGGACAAGCGGTAGACCGCATCGGCGGAGAGCCGGTCTCGGCTCGCATGGCGCGCAAGGCTCCGATCCGCCATCTCGACCCCTCACTGCTGCTCATCACCGCGATGCTCGCGGCCTTCGGAGCGATGATGATCTTCTCGGCCACGGCCAGCAAGCAAGAGGCTGCCGGGTTAGATCCCGGTACGTTCATGAAGCGCCAGGTGATCTACGCCCTCGCGGGCACGATCGCCCTCATCGTCATCAGCTCGTTCGACTACCGACGGCTCAAGGGTCTTGCCATCTTTGTCTATGGGATCACCCTGGCCGGGCTCGTTCTGGTGCTGACCCCGCTCAGCACTCCGGTGGGCGGGGCGACCCGCTGGATCGACCTCGGCAGCTTCCAGATGCAGCCTTCCGAGCTCGCCAAGATCGGGACCATCCTCGTTGCCGCGGCGTATCTCTCCGAGCGAAAGGAGGACATCACCGCGCGTGACATCGCGATCGTCTTGGGGATCGTTGCCCTGCCGAGCGCGCTGGTATTCCTCGAGCCGGACCTCGGCACCATGATGGTCTTCGTCGCGATAACCGGAGCACTTCTTCTCGTAGCCGGGGCCAAGCTGCGCCACTTCTTGGTGCTCGGCGTCATGGGCCTCGTCGGCATCATCGTTGCTCTGCAGCTCAACCTCATCCACGACTACCAACTGGAGCGCATCACCGCTTTCCTCGACACGAATCCGGACCCCCTGTCCGAGGGATACAACCTGACCCAGGCGAAGCTGGCCATCGCCAGTGGTGGGCTACGAGGCACCGGCCTGGACCGCGGCGCGAATCTGACGACTCTCGACTACGTGCCTGAGCAACACACCGACTTCATCTTCACAGCGATCGGAGAGCAACTCGGGTTCATCGGCTCCGCCACGATGCTCGGATTGTTCGCGCTGCTGATCTGGCGGGCGCTCCGCATATCGGCGATGGCGAAGGATACGTACGGCACCCTCATCGCTGCCGGGATCGCCGCGCTGTGGGGGTTCCAGCTATTCGTAAACGTCGGGATGACGATGGGGATCATGCCCATCACGGGTATCCCGTTGCCGTTCATCTCGTATGGGGGGTCGAGCATGATGACGCACTTCATCGCCGTGGGTCTTCTCCACAGCATCCACATGAGACGGTTTCTGTGAGCGATCCCGTCCCCCGGCGGCGTGAGAAGGCGGCAGACGTCGCCAGGCTCTCCCCGGCGACGAAACCCAAGCCGCTGCCTGCGGAGAAGCCGGCCGCGCCGGACACCGTCGAGTCTGCGGCGGATCCGAACGGTGAGCCCGGGTCCTCGACCCGCAAGAGGACGAACCGCTCCTCGGGCGGCTCCGGCCGTAACCAGAAGCGTCGACCCCAGCGCCGCCGTTCCCAGCGCTCGACCCGGCCCCCGGTGGAGCGCGTCATGCTCGTCCACGGTGACTCGGCCGGCACGCAGATAGGGGTGCTCGAGAAGGATCAGATTGTCGAGCACTACGTCGCCCGCTCCGACGACCGTTCTCTCGTCGGGAACGTCTACCTCGGAAGGGTCCAGAACGTGCTTCCGGGGATGGAGGCTTCGTTCGTCGACATCGGCGAGGCCCGCAACGGGGTGCTCTACGCCGGCGAGGTCGGCATCGCCGGCGATGAGGGAGACGAGGTGCCCCGCATCGAGACGGTCCTCAAATCGGGACAGTCGATCCTCGTCCAGGTGACGAAGGATCCGATGCGCTCGAAGGGCGCTCGCTTGACGGCCCTCGTTTCAATCGCCGGCCGCCACCTGGTGCTCGTTCCCAACGCAAAATCCATCGGCGTCTCGCGGCGTCTACCGGATTCCGAGCGCGAACGATTGCGGGACGCGGCCCAGAACCTTCGTCCCAAGGAGCACGGCCTGATCGTGAGGACGGCTGCCGAGGGCGCCCAGATGCCCGACCTGGAACGCGACCTCGAACGGGTCGTCAAGACCTGGGAGGAGATCGAACAGAAGAGCAAGCAGGCGAAGGCACCCTCGCTGATCTACCAGGAACCCGAACTCGAGCTGCGGGTGATACGAGACCTGTTCAACAAGGAGATCTCCCGCTGCGTCGTCGACGATGCCAACCTCGAGTCCACTTTGCGTTCGTATGTGCGCTCCACGACGCCCGACCTCGATCATCGACTCGAGCTCTACGAAGGAGACCTTCCGATCTTCGAGGAGTTCCGGGTGCTGGAGCAGATCAGGAAGTCTCTCGATCGCAAGGTGTGGTTGCCCTCGGGCGGACACATCGTGATCGAACGTACGGAAGCCATGACCGTCATCGACGTCAACACCGGGAAGTTCGTCGGCAAATCGAATCTCGAGGAGACCGTGTTCCGCACGAACAAGGAAGCGGCCGTCGAGATCGCCCGACAACTGCGTCTGCGAGACATCGGCGGGATCATCGTCATCGACTTCATCGATATGGAGGACCTGAAGAACCGCGACGAAACACTGAAGGTCTACAAGAATGAGCTCAGCAAGGACCGGTCCCGGACCCAGGTCTTCGACATCTCACCTCTTGGCCTCGTGCAGATGACTCGCAAGAGCGTGGCGACGGGCATCGTGGAGGCTTTCTCCGATACGTGTCCCACGTGCGAGGGCCGCGGCCTGCTCCTCCACGACGTCGACTGAACGCATAGCCTGGAACTTCGACGCGTTCATCGTCGAAGCTCGTTCAGGCCTCCCCGCTGGGACCCTTGTCAGGCGGCGGCGAGATGGCGGCGGAACCCCCTCAGGGCGATGTCGACGGCCCACCTCTGTCCCCAGAGCAAGATCGGTCTGGTGGCGCGTGCAACCGATCGCAAAGAGCTGCGTGTCACCTCCACCTCCCACCAGATGGTGGCCGTTACCTGGCGAGAACCGGCTCTTTCGAAGGTCATGGAGGCTTTTCCGGTCAGGTCACCCGATACCGCGGCCTCGATCTTGCACGGCGGCTGGGCCCTGGTCACCTCGGCCTTCAGGCGCATCGTGAACGGTATCGGGGCCACGATCAGAAAGGAGAACGTCGTCCCGGGATCGAGCGGGTCTCCGACTACCTCGAGCTTGCGCATCCAGGGCCACCAGGTCTCGTACTGGTCGGTCCGCTCGAGCTCATCCCAGGTCTCCTCGACCGTCAGGGGCAGCTCGAAGGTCCCGTTGAACTCGAAGAGGTGCGGATTCGGCATCGAACAAGGCTACGGGAGGATTTGGTTCCCTCGGAAGGGCTTGGTATCCTGTCTTGTCTCACGGCAGAGAGCCTGAGAAACCCAAGGAGTCTTTCGATGTACGCAGTCATCCGCGCGGGCGGCAAGCAGTACAAGGTCGCCGAAGGCGATGTGATCGAGATCGAGAAGGTCTCCGATGCCGACTCGAGCCTCGAGTTCACACCGCTCCTCGTGGTCGATGACGACGGCACCACCCACGCCGCCAAGAACGCCCTTTCTTCGGCCAAGGTGACGGCCCAGGTGGTAGCCGAGGTGAAGGGCCCCAAGATCGACATGTTCAGATATCGCAACAAGACCCGCTACCGCCGTCGGAGCGGACACCGACAGAGGTACTCGAGCGTCGAGATCTCCGGCATCAAGATGGGTGGAGGCAAATAGTTGGCACACAAAAAGGGCGCCGCGTCCTCACGCAACGGCCGCGAGTCGCAGTCCAAGAGGCTGGGCGTCAAGGCCTACGGGGGCCAGACCGTCTCGCCGGGCACGATCATCATCCGCCAGCGCGGAACGAAGGTGCACCCGGGCCACAACGTGGGCAAGGGCGGGGACGACACTCTTTTCGCGAAGGCCACGGGGACGGTGACCTTCCACCAGATGCGGGGCCGGCGAGTCGTCAGCGTCCTCCCCGAGTAGCACCCCCCCGGACCTTTCTCCTAACCTGATGTCCGCGCCCTAGTCCGCGCGCCCACTCGGCCTCAGGAGAACCTCTTGTCATTTGTCGACGAAGCTCGCATAAAGGTCGCCGCCGGTGCGGGCGGCAACGGAAGCGTCGCGTTCCATCGCGAGCCGTACAAGCCCAAGGGGGGTCCGGACGGGGGTGACGGCGGTGATGGCGGCAGCATCATCCTGCGAGCGGACGCCTCCATCGGGACCCTGCTGGATCTCCGAGACCATCCGCATATCCGCGCGGGGCGCGGAGGCCACGGCGCGGGGAACAGGCGGCACGGCGCGGACGGCGAGGATCGGGTCGTTCTCGTACCACCCGGAACGGTCGTCTTCGACGAGAGCGAGGTCCTGATAGCCGATCTCCCGGTCGCGGGGCACGAAGTGGTGATAGCGAAGGGCGGACGAGGCGGTCGCGGCAACGTGCGTTTCGCCAGCGCCACGAGGCGCGCACCGGCGTTTGCCGACAACGGGGAGCCGGGGGAAGAGCGCGAGCTCCGATTGGAGTTGAGGCTCCTCGCCGACGTGGGACTGGTCGGTTTCCCAAACGCGGGTAAGTCGACGCTGATAGCGCGGATCTCGGCCGCCAAGCCGAAGATCGCCGATTATCCGTTCACGACCCTGACCCCCAACCTTGGAGTTGTGCGCAGCGATGAGGACTCGTTCGTCGTCGCAGACATCCCCGGCCTCGTGCCCGGGGCCCACACGGGCAGGGGGCTGGGCCACCGCTTCCTCCGTCATGTCAGTCGCGCCGCGGTTCTCGTGTTCCTCGTCGACCTCGCCGCAATCGAACGCGATCCGGTCGAAGACGTCGACGTCTTGCGCTCCGAGCTCCAGGCATACGACCCCGATCTCGCCCGGCGCCCTTCGCTGATCGTTGCGACCAAGATCGACGCCGTGCCCGACCGGATCGACTCCATCACCGACCGCCTACCCGACGCCCTTCCCATCTCAGCCGTATCGGGCGAGGGAATCGACGAGCTGTTGCGCCGCCTCCATGCCGAGGTGACAAAGGCCCGCTCGGCGCAACCGGTCGCGATCGGTTACGTCCGCCACGTGACGCGCGACGATCCTCTCCAGGTCGAACGCGAGAACGGCGCCTGGCGCGTGCACGGCCGGCGGGTGGAGCGCACCGTTACGTCGACGGACCTGGACAACGAAGAGGCGGTATCGAGGCTCCAGCGCACTTTGATCGGGATGGGCGTGGAAAAGGCGCTGGACCGGGCCGGGGCTCGCAAGGGCGACGAGGTCCGGATCGGCGAAGTCTCTTTCGATTACGAGCCGGAGCGTCACGAAGGTGAGTGAAAGAGCGCTCCGCGCGGGCGGCCGGCAACCGCACCGCACATGAGCCGGCCGACTCTGGCCCGCGGGGATCGTCTCGTGGTCAAGATCGGGACCGCTTCGCTGGTCGGCCCCGACGGAGAACCGGAGGAGACGAGGGTTCATACCTTCGTCGAGGGCATTGCCCGGCTGACTGCCGGGGGCGTCGAGGTGATCGTCGTGTCGTCCGGGGCCATTGCCGCCGGGCTCGGCCCCCTCGGATTGGTCGAACGTCCCACCGACATCCCCTCTCTGCAGGCGGCCGCCGCGGTGGGTCAGGGCCGGCTGCTTGGGCTCTACACCCGGGCATTCGAGGCCCGCGGGATGGTCGCGGCCCAGGTGCTTCTCACGCGCTACGACTTCATGCACCGCCACCAGTACCTCAATGCGCGCAACACGATCGACCGTCTGCTCACCATGGGGGTGGTCCCCGTCGTGAACGAGAACGACACCGTCGCAGTGGACGAGATCAGCTTCGGTGACAACGATCGTCTGGCCGCCCTGGTGGCAAATCTTTCTCGCGCCAGGCTCCTCGTGCTGCTGACGAACGCCGGCGGCTTGCACGAACGCGATCCCCGCGCGGACCCCGGGGCGCCGGTGATCGACGAGGTGCAGGCGATCACCCCCGAGCTGGAGCGGGCGGCCGGGGGCCGCGGATCCGACCTCTCGAGCGGTGGCATGGCCTCGAAACTGTCGGCTGCCTGGGTTGCGACATTCTCAGGGGTGGGTGTCGTCGTGGCCGACGCGCGCACAGATGACGCACTTACTCGAATAGCAACCGGCGACCGGATCGGGACCTTCTTCCATCCTCGCAACCAACGGGGATCGGCGCGTCGGCTGTGGATTGCGTTTGCGCAACCTCCGCGCGGCACCGTGAGTGTTGATGACGGCGCTCGCTCCGCGCTCATCGGGGACAAGCGGAGCCTCTTGGCCGTGGGGGTCACGGGTGTCTCCGGCGATTTTGCGGCGGGCGATACCGTCGATGTGGCGGGGGCCGACGGAGTCGTCTTCGCCAGGGGATTGATACGCTACGCCGCCCAGGACCTCGAAAGCGTGCGCGGTCGACCGACGGCCGAGCTCGCGGGTAGAGAGGTCATCCACAGAGATCAGCTGGTGGTGCTGCGAGATGAGTGAAGTCCGAGACATCTGTGCGCGAGCCGCCGAGGTCGCGCCGGAAGTGGCAAAGCTCTCCGCCCAGGCCAAGAACGACGCTCTTCGGGCGATGGCGGACGCTCTCGAGGCCGCCTCCGCAGACCTGATGAGGGCGAACGAAGAGGACCTCGAACGCGCCCGCTCCCAGGAGATCTCCGGCGCTCTTGTCGACAGGCTCACCCTCACCGACAAGAGAGTCGGATCCATGGCGGCCGGGCTGCGCGCCGTTGCCGACCAGCCCGACCCGGTTGGGGAGGTGGTCCGGGGGTGGAAGCGGCCCAACGGCCTGCTCATCCAACAGGTGAGGGTCCCTCTCGGTGTCGTCGCGGTCATCTACGAGGCTCGTCCCAACGTCACCGCCGACGTGTCGGGACTGTGTCTGAAGTCGGGCAACGCCTGCATCCTGCGCGGATCTTCGACTGCGCTTTCTTCCAACAGGGCAATCGTCGAGGTGCTCGTGAAGGCCGGCAGGGCCGTTGGTCTGCCGGAGGGGGCCGTGCAGCTGATCCTCGACGCCGGCCGGGAAGCCGCGACCGAGTTGATGCAGGCCAAGGGCTACGTGGACCTCCTCGTTCCGCGCGGGGGAGCGGAGCTCATCAAGAGCATCGAGGACAACGCCACGATCCCCTACATCATCGACGGCGACGGCAACTGCCACGTCTATGTCGATCGTTCGGCAGATGAAGCGATGGCGAGTCGCATCGTGGTCAACGCGAAGACGCAGCGACCCAGTGTTTGCAATGCGGCGGAAACCCTCCTGGTGCACCAAGACCTCGCGGATGACTGGCTCCCCCAGGTGCTCCGCGACCTGACCGATGAGGGCGTGGAGGTCAGAGGGGACGAGCGGGTCCTCGACGTGTGGCCGGAGGCGACCGCAGCTCGAGAAGACGACTGGGGCAAAGAGTATCTCGACCTCGTGCTCGCGGTGAAGGTCGTGGACTCGCTCGACGAAGCGATCCAGCACGTCAACCAGTGGGGGACCTCGAACGCGGAGGCCATCGTGACCCAGGACCTCGATGCGGCCCGCCGTTTTGCGACGGAGGTGGACTCGGGATCGGTGTTCGTGAACGCCTCCACGAGGTTCTCGGACGGGGGGGAATTCGGCTACGGCGCGGAGATCGGCATCTCGACTCAGAAGTTGCACGCCCGGGGACCCATGGGGCTCGCCGAGCTCACCACCACCAAGTACGTGGTCTGGGGCGAGGGACACACGCGACAGTAGGGTGCCCCGCCTGCATTTCCGCCACATATAGCGACATTTCTTATTCACTGTCTGGATGGAGAGGATCGGCGACGGCCCCCGGCGTCTGGGCGTGATGGGTGGGACATTCGACCCCATCCACCTGGGTCACCTGATCATTGCCTCCGAGGCCCTTCACGAATTGGGGCTGGATCGGATGGTGTTCATGCCCACCGGCCGTCCGTGGCAGAAGAAGGCCCAGTCGAGCTCCGAGGACCGGTATCTCATGACCGTTCTCGGGACCTCGGGCAACCCTCGCTTCGCCGTGTCTCGCATGGAGCTGGACCGCGTCGGACCCACTTACACCGCCGACACGATGCAGCAGCTCCGGGACTTCCACGGGCCCGAGACGGAGCTCTTCTTCGTCGCTGGTGCCGACGCCGTCTTGAAGCTGGGGACCTGGGAGAGGATCGAGTCTCTCGGTGCTCTGGCCGAGGTCGTGGCGGTGACGCGACCCGGTTTCGCCCTGGAGGGGCTCGATCCCAGACCCCAGTGGCCCCGGATCCGGGTGATGGCGACCCCCGATCTGGACATCTCCTCGACCGACGTGCGGGCGCGGGTAGCTAAAGGGCGGCCCATTGATTACCTCGTGCCGGCCGAGGTCGTGTCCTACATCCGCGAGCACGGGTTGTACGTGAGCGGAAGAGGGGACGCGGTTGCCTAGATCGGGAAGGGCAAAGCACCGGCGGGCGTGGTACCGGAGCCTGCCCAAACCTACGCGCAAGCCGAAACAGCGGCGACCAAAGAGCGCGCGCCGTCAGGCGCAACGAAGCCTGCGACGAAGGCAACGTCTCACTGCGGCCAAGCGCGGCCTGATGAAGGGCGGGGCCCTCGTTCTGGTCGTGGGACTGATCGTCGGAGTGGGGGGCGGTATCTACCTCGCGGTGCAGGACGAGGAGCAGCCCGCGCCCCAACCCGCCCCCTCGGCCGAGGCGGTCGTCGAGGACAACATCGACACGACGCTCGTGTTCGGGACGAAGGAGAGAGGGGTCGGAGACAAGGCCGCGGTGTGGTTGAACCTCCTGAGCCGGGATGCGACCTCTGGGCGCGCCTCGGTCATCTACATCCCCGCGCACACCGCTACGGAGGTGCCCGGGCACGGCCTGCTGGGCGTGGGCGAGGCCCTCGCATCCGGGGGTATCCCGCTCCTGCTCGTAACGACCGAGAACATGCTCGGGGTGCAGATCGATCGCTATGTCGAGCTGTCCGATTCAGATGCTCTCGTGTTGTTCGAAGAGACCGGCCCGCTCACGGTGGACGTCCCCGTCGAGGTCTCCGTTCCGGCCGGGGAGAACCAGACGCGCTTGCTCTTCGAGCAAGGCGAGCAGCTTCTTCCGGCGAAGTTCCTGAAGCAGCTGCTCTTCACGATGGGGGCGGAGGGCGACGAGGCCGAGTTGGGCAGCCGCCACCTCGCCTTTTGGGACGCGCTTTTCACCGAGTTCGCCGATAACCCCACGGGCCTCGCCCGATCGGTCGACGCCGCTTCGTCTGCTCTCGTGGAGTCCGGAGAATCGCCCGAGGACCTGGCCGAGTTCTTTCGCTCCGTGGTCTCGGTGCCGGCCGAGAATCGCACCCTGACGGCGCTTCCGGTCACGCAGGTCAGCGTCGGAGGCGACGAGCTCTACGAGGTGGACACCGACGGCCTCCCCGCGTTCATGGAGGAGACCCTCGGATCCAAGCCTTCTCTCGGCGACGAGATCCGGGTCCAGATCCTGAACGGCAACGGCGTTCCCGGCATCGGCGAGGAGGTCGCCGAGAAGCTCAGTGAGGAGAACTTCCGGGTGCTGTTGTCCGGGAACGCCCGCAGTCTCGACTACGAGGAGACGCTGATCGTCACCTACGACTCTTCTGACAAAGGGATCTCGATCGCGGAACGGGCCAGGGCGCTGCTCGGGGTGGGCGAGGTGCAGGTTTCGGCCCAAGGTCAAGGTATCGTGGACCTGACCATCGTGGTTGGAAAGGACTTTCTACGAGCGGATTGACGACGAGACGGAAACAGGACCGACTGGTGCTCGAGGCCGCGGCAGCGGCCGCCGAAAAAAAGGCGCAGGACATCGTCATCCTGGACGTCTCCGAAGTGCTCGTCATCACCGACCACTTCTTGATCTGCAGCGGCAACAGCGAACGGCAGGTCAAGACCATTGCCGACGAGATCGAACGTCGCCTTCTCGAGAACGAAAAGAGGAAGCCGGCGCGGCGCGAGGGCGAGCGCGAGGCACGCTGGGTGGTGCTGGACTTCGTCGACTTCATCGTTCACGTATTCCACAGGGAGGACCGCGACTACTACGAGCTCGAGCGGCTCTGGTCCGACGCGCGGGTCGTTCCCTTCGACGAGAACTGGGAGGGCAGTGGTGAGCCAGCCGCGGCGGAGGCGACGTAACAGACGCCGCAGAGGAGGGAGTGGAGGCGGAGCGTCTTCGGAACAGGGCAAACGCGAGACCGTCGATCAGTCGCGAGAGGCCGGAGGGGCTCAGCCCCAGCAACGCAGCAACCGCTCGCGCCGGGGCCGGCGCGGCCGCACCCGGGGTCGCAGCGGCGGCGCGTCATCGCCCAAGTCATCCGAGGACCTCGTACGGGCCGATCCCAAACGACCTCCAGCGCGGCTTACCGGGGAGCACGACGGCACAACGCTCGAGCAGGTCATTGGAGACCTCCAGTCGGAGCACGGGGTCCCTCAGCACCCTCAGGAGTTCCGGATAACACTCAAGGTCGCCGAGGATCGCTCGGAGCGCGGGGGTGTCACCGACGAGCGCCCTCAACCAAGCGAGAGCAACGGCAGCGCTCCAACCACCGTCGATTCCGATCGCCCGAAACGCGAGAAAGCCCCTGCGGCCCCCCGCATAGGAAGCAGCGCTGCGGACGCGGAGGAGAACACGTCTCCGAAGTCCAATCGCAAACGACGCTCCCGTCGACGCAGACGCAAGCCGAAGGGATCGGGAAGCGCTTAGGGCGCCTGCTAGCATCGTCTTAGAGGGCCCGTAGCTCAATAGGTAGAGCGCTTCCATGGCATGGAAGAGGTCGTCGGTTCGATTCCGATCGGGTCCACCCGCCTTCCCCTCTTACGCTTAGAAGCGTCGGGATGAACACGTCCCTAGTTTGATTCCTCGCTGCGTGGGTACGGATGTAGCTTCGAGGGGGTCGATCAACCTGCTCCCGATGCGGCACTCGCCATCCTGGCTGATCATCAGCCGAAGCCTTCGAAGCTCTGAGCGAAGACCGAGGACCACGAAGCACCGACCACCCGATCGTGCGGTCACTCAGCCGATCGGTAGTCGTAGAGCGCCGCTCCACACTCGGAGAACCAAGACAGGAAGAGGGCCATCTATGGAAGGGAACGGGAATATGAGCGTTAGCACGGAAGAGCTACAGCAGCAGGTGAAGGATCTTCGCAAGGACCACGAGGTGCAGGCAGCAACTCAGGCAGGGGCCCAGTCGACGCAAGCGGCGACGCAGGCGGGACAGGCGAGCACGATGGGCGCTGCTCAGGCAGGAACGTGGTCGACGATGGCCGCCGGCTGGGTCGGCATGGTTGTCGGGATGTTCTTGGGCTTGGCGATGGCGAACTCGCGCCGCTAGACCCGACTTTCAGAAGTACCTGCAGAGCGGTCCGCCTAGCGGGCCGCTCTTTTTTATGCCTGACTGTCGAGACTCCTCGCCCGGAGGGCTTGTTGCTACGAGCCTCGTTTACTCGCCGACGGCGGTGAAGGTGGCGGTTGCGAAGGCAATGTGCTCGTTTGACTCGTCCTGCGTCAGCTCTGCCTCGACGACGATGAACTTCTTCCCCGGTCGTCTGACCTTCGCCTTCCCGACGATCTTTCCCTTGCGACCGGGCTCTAGGAAGCGGATGCTGGCTTCGACCGTCACAGGTACGTGGTCGTCCAGTGTGCTCAGAACGGCGGAGCCCATGACCGAGTCTGCGAGAGTCGCGATGGCTCCCCCGTGGACCGTGCCCGCGTCATTGAGGTGATCGTCGCCGGCCACCATGAAGGCTAGCGCCCGTCCATTCGCCGCCTCGTCCGTCTCGATACCGAGTTGCTCTCTTAGGCCCATCAGGACACCGTTCCCCGTAGGAGACGAGCTAACCCGAGGCTTTAGGGTTCGCCCATGGATCGGAGCTATGACTTCAAGGCGATAGAGGAACGCTGGAAGCAGAAGTGGGTGGACGCCAAGATGTGGTCCGCCGAAGACGATCCGGACCCTGCCAAGAAACGCTACTTGGTGACCATGTTCCCTTATCCCTCGGGCGACCTCCACATGGGTCACGTCGAGATCTTCTCGATCCAGGACGCAATAGCGCGCTTCTATCGAATGCGCGGCTATCAGGTGCTCAACCCGATTGGATGGGACGCCTTCGGTCTCCCGGCCGAGAACGCGGCGATCAAGCGCAACATCCATCCCAAGAAGTGGACCTACGACAACATCGCCAAGCACCGGGCGTCCATGGAGCGCTTGGGCTACTCCTTTGATTGGGAGCGTGTCTTCTACACCTGCGAGCCCTCGTATTACAGGTGGAACCAGTGGATCTTCGCGCGCCTCTATGAAAAAGGCCTCGCCTACCGTCGGGCGGCGCCGGCCAACTGGTGTCCGAATGACAAGACCGTTCTCGCTAACGAGCAAGTCATTGCCGGCCGCTGCGAACGTTGTGACACGCCGGTGGTCAAGCGCAATCTCACGCAGTGGTTCTTCAAGATCACCGACTACGCCGATCGCCTCATAGACGATCTCGAGCTCAACACCGGCTGGAACGAGCGGCTCAAGATGATGCAGCGCAACTGGATCGGGAGGTCTTCGGGGGCCGAGGTCGAGTTCGAGATCGAGGGCCGCGACGAACCGATCACGGTCTACACGACCCGCCCCGACACGCTGTGGGGTGCAACTTTCTTCGTCGTGGCCCCGGAGCATCCCCTGGCCGAGGAGCTTGTCGCCGCGACCGAGCACGAAGCGGCATTGAAGGACTTCAAAGACGAGGTCGGACGGATGACGGACATCGACCGGACCGCAACGGACCGGCCGAAGCGGGGGATGTTCCTACACAAGCACGCCGTCAATCCCGTCAACGGCGAGAACATGCCGATATGGGTCGCCGATTACGTGCTGATGGACTATGGGACCGGAGCGATCATGGCGGTACCGGCCCACGACCAGAGAGACTTCGAATTCGCTCGCCAGTACGGACTCGAGATCCGTCCGGTCATCCGCCCCCCAGGCGACTCCGCCGGGGTCCCCCCCGAGGAGGCCTATGCCGGCGAAGGCGTCATGGTCAACAGCGGGCCCTTCGATGGGACCCCCACCTCCGAATCGGTTCAACGAGTAGTTGCGTGGTTGGAAGAAAAGGATTTGGGTCGACCCGCGGTCAACTTCCGGCTTCGGGATTGGCTGATCAGCCGTCAGCGCTACTGGGGGACGCCCATCCCGGTGATCTTCTGTGAGGACTGCGGAGAGGTTCTCGTGCCGGACGATCAGCTCCCGGTCGAGTTGCCGGACGACGTCGATTTCCAGCCGACCGGCGAGG
Source organism: Actinomycetota bacterium (assembly GCA_030863485.1). The sequence goes on along the minus strand of JALZBR010000241.1, from coordinate 3,369 downwards.
CCTCCCCGCTTGCGACCGCGAAGGACTGGGTCAGCGCGCCGTGTCCCAAGTGCGGGAAACCGGGACGACGCGAGACGGACACGATGGATACGTTCGTCGACTCGTCCTGGTACTTCCATCGTTATCTGGATCCGCGCAACGAAGAGATCCCGTTCGACCGGACGCGATCCGACGCCTGGATGCCGATGGATCAGTACACGGGGGGGATCACGCACGCGGTCATGCACTTGATCTACGCGCGCTTCTTCCAAAAGGTCTTCGTGGACATGGGGATGGCGCGCGACCCCGAGCCCTTCCCACGCCTGCTCAATCAGGGAATGGTCACGATGGGCGGCAAGGTCATGTCGAAGTCGCGCGGCAACATCGTCGAACCGCGCGAAGCCTTCGAGCTCTACGGCGCCGATGCCCTCCGCCTCTACATGCTCTTCTCCGGCCCCCCCGAGCAGGACTTCGATTGGCCTCAGGAGGGAGTGGCCGCCATCGGGCGCGTGTCGAGCCCGTGGTTGCAACGCGTATGGCGCCTATGCGAGGAGAACCGCGACGTCGTGTCTGTGGGGGCGCTTGCGATGTCCCCACTCGACGTCCAGGTGAGACGCCACATCCACCGCACGATAAAAGTTGTTACCCAAGACTTCGAGGCATTCTCTTTCAACACCGCGATCGCTCGATTGCAGGAACTGGTCAACCAGGCGTACCGCTATCGCAAGGTCGGCGGAGGCCACCCCCAGGTGTTGAGAGAGCTGATCGAGGCACTGCTCAAGATGCTGGCCCCCTTTGCTCCCTACCTCACCGAGGAGCAGTGGCATCGCCTGGGTCACGAGGGGTCGATCCATCTCGAGGCGTGGCCGTCGTTCGATCCCGATCTGGCCGAAGAGGATCGAGTGACGATGGTGGTGCAGATCAACGGCAAGGTGCGAGACACGATCGACGTCGAAGTGGAGATCACCGAAGAGGAGATGCGGGCCCGGGCCCTGGCCTCGGAGAAGGTCCGCGGCTACCTCGACGGCAAGGAGCCCACCAAGGTCATCACCCGGCCTCCCAAGCTGATCTCGTTCGTCGTCCCGAGCTAGACGATCAGAAGATCTCCGGGCACCAGGGTGCTTTGGAGGTGCGGAACAGATCATCGGCGACCTCCACCGCCCCCGGAGCCAGCTCTTGCACACGGTTGGCCCGGAGCAGCTGTGCGAAGGTCGTCCCGCCGAGGTACACGGCGGCAAGCTCTTCGGTCGTGAGAGACATGTCGGGAGTGGCATCCGACCGGCGCACCTTGCTCGCACCGTTCGTCGTTTCGAGCTCCCACACGCCGGCGTTCCAGGGACAGAATGCGTCGATCAGCTCGAACACGAGGCGACCGTCGGCGGCGTAGGACCTGGCCTCGAGAGCCCGCTCGACGTCCACTATGCGCAGCCACAGGCCGTCATGCACCCGCATCCGCAGATGGCGGCGATCGCTCATGAAGAGCTTCAGAGGGAGGTCGACCGGGACGAAGTGCGCTTTCACCCGGCTGATGAGGTCGACGTTGAAGAGGTAGCTCCACAGGGTGTGCTCCGCTGCGTGGCCGGTCGCCAGCGCTTCGATCACCTCGAGGGTCGCCACGTTGACCCCGTCGTCGTCCCACGAGCTCCGCGCCCGGTACAGCCCGTAACCCTCCGGCTCACCGTCGATCTCCACGATCACGCGGAACATCGGCCCCGCGCCCTGCCTGCGGTACTCCGGGTCGGGAAGGCGGTGGGCCTCCCACCAATCACGCGTACGAGCGAACATCCCCGGCGTGCTCTCGCAGACGCGGTCGTAGACCCGAGGGAGAACATCCAGCGCCTCCTCTTGTGAGACGAGCCGAGTCGTTCCGGGGTGATCGGGCTCGAACCGCATGCCGGCTCGATGGCGCTGGACATCTATGGAAGCGACCTCGGACGCGAGACCGTAGCCGAACTTCGTGTAGATCGGGGATTCCGACGCCCACAGCACCGCAAGGGCCTCGTTCGCTGCCCTCGTGTCTTCGAGCTGTCGTTTCATCATCGACCTGAGGATGCCGCGGCGCCGATGGGTTGGGATCACCCCCACGACGGTCACGCCGGCTGCGGGGACCCGGGCGCCGGGGACGGTGAGTGTGAAGTCGAATGCGCCGGCCGAAGCGACCATCGTGTCGCCGTCGAAAGCGGCGAGCGTCCGTTCTGCGGGCAGGACGCGTTTGAACCGGTCCATGTGCTCCGGCCTGATCTCGTCGCTGAACGCGACCTCTGCCGTCTCCAGGAAGTGGTCGAACTCTTCTTCCTCGATCGGGCGCAACTTGATTGCCATGCGGCTCAGTATCTCGCGCGCGTGTGACGCGCCTCACTGTCGCGCCCGGGACGCGCGGGCAGGGTGGGGCCATGTCGCAGATCGTCGTGCCGAGCACGTTGCGCGAGCGTCTCGAGGAGCTGGCCGGACGTCGACGTCAGGTCTGGCTGGTGGCCGCCGTGATCGTTGTAGCCGTCCTCGTCGCGCTGACGCTCGAGCGCCGGAGCCAACCGAAGATCGCGCCGCCGGCCGAGGCGCCACTCGTTGCGCCTCCCGTGGTCACCTCCCCCTCGCCGATGGCCTCGGCCGTTCCGACCGGCCAGGTCATCCTCGTGCACGTCGCCGGCGCCGTGAACCGCCCGGGCCTGTACGAGATGCCGGCGGGAGCGCGCATCGCCGACGCGATAGATCTGGCCCGAGGGCCGAAGCCCTCGGCGGACCTGGGCGCTCTCAATCTCGCGGAGCCGCTGTCCGACGGTCAGAAGATCGACGTTCCCAGGCGCGGGGAGGACCTCGAGACGGTGGCGCCCACGACTCCGGGGACCGCTCCGACTCCGGGGGCCGCCCCCACCGCTGCGACCGTGGACCTCAACACGGCGGATCAGGCGACGCTCGAGACGATCCCGGGGGTCGGTCCCGTCACCGCTCAGGCGATCATCACCTATCGCACGGAGGTCGGCGCGTTCGAATCCATCGACCAGTTGCTCGAGGTCTCTGGGATCGGCCCCGCCACATTGGAGTCGATACGCCCCTACGTGACGATCTGATCGCCCCTTAACTCGACGGAAGTGGAGGGAGCGGGACGCGGTCTGCTCGGCCTCGTGTGGGGGGCCACAGTTGCGATCTCGGCCGGAGTCGTCGTGCGCGCGCCTGGAGGCTTGGTCGGGATCCTGCTGGGGACCGGTGCTGCGCTGCTGCTCGTGCGGCGGAGGGGCATGGCTTTTTGGGCCACCGTGGCGCTCGCCTTTATCGGCGGGCAACTGGTCGGGTCGGCAGAGGCCCAGTCGCGCATGGTGATCGCTCGGATGGCCCATGAGGTCCCTCGATGCGTGGTCCGCGGGGTCGTCGCCGAGCACGCGGACGGCCTCG
>JALZBR010000056.1 GCA_030863485.1 Actinomycetota bacterium | reverse complement strand
GGATAGGGGGGTGCGTAGGGGGCCGGCTGAGGCCCGGGGGGATAGGGCGGGTACGCCGACGGAGGCGGCCCCTGGTATCCGGGGGCGGGGTAGGGGGGAGGTTGGTAGGGGGCCGGGTAACCGCCGGGGGCCTGGTAGCCGCCGGGGGGCGGATAGCCGGGGTAGGGCTGGGGCGGCTGAGCGCCCCACTGGGGCGGAGGAGGAAGGATCGATGACGCCCCTTCGCCGGGGTCCACGCCCATGTTCTGCGCCAGCAGCTGGAGATCGAAGCCCTCCTTGCGGACGCGCAGATCGAAATAGATCACCACCGCAACCGCCGAGACGAACGGAGTCGTCAGGATCGCGGCCACCGACGTCGCCAGGGCCTGGAGGATCAGAAAAGCGAAGGGACTGTCACCGAGGGTCCCGATGAGCACCGCCTGGGGGACGGCCGTGATCATGAACGAGACGACGGTGGCCACAAGGCTCGCAACGACCTGGACTCCGAAGACGAACCACCACCGGCCTCGCACGAGCCCGAAGGAGCGGCGGAGGGCCTGGGTCCCTCGTCGGCCCTCGGTGAGTAGTGCCGGGACGGACACGGACCACGAGAAGTACAACCAGACGAGTAACGGGATTGCTGCAAAAAACGCAAGGATCCCGAGGATGATCCCTCCGGCCTCCCCGGCTATCGCAGCCGTCCCGACGACCGCGATGCCTACGCCCGCCAAGATCAGGCCGGCGAAGAGTGCGGTGAGCAGGGTCACCCAGATGACCGAATGCAGGCGACGTAACCCGAACGACATCGACTCGCGCCACCCGGGTTTGCCCCCGAGATAGGCATCGCCGACCGCCTTGTAAGTAGCAGCCGTGGCGAGAGAGGTACCGATGAACCCGATGATGATCGTCACCAGGAACCCGGCGACCTCGCGGAAGATGGCGCCCTCGTCTATGGAGGCCGGCTGGGTGGGGGTCGGAGCGAAGAACGAACCCGACGCGTCGTTTACGTCCGGCATGGTCGAAGCAAGGATGAGCGCGCTCACGACCTGAACGGGGATGATGATGAGGGCAACGAGCTTCAGAAGGGTTGCCGCGTTGCGCGTGAAGATCTTGATGGAGACATCAAGGATCTCGCCGAAGTTGAGTGGTCGCATCTGCACGGCCGGCACGCGCTCACTGTAGCGCCACGCCCACACAGAAGGTCGGGTAGGCGCGGCCCCCGGACGGCGAGGCCGTAGGCTCACTCAATGCTCGAACTGATAGACGGGCGCGAGCAGATGACGCCCGTTCACGTCCCTCGCCCTCGCCCGGCCCCCGCCGCCGCCGACCCATCGAGCGCAGTGAGCTCGATCATCGACGACGTACGCCTCCGGGGCGATGCAGCGCTCATCGAGCTCACTGAGAGGTTCGACGAGGCGCGTCTCGACGCGTCCTCGCTCAGGGTGGATCCCGAGGTGATCGAGCGTTCCCGATCTCTCGTACGACCGGAGCTGATCGACGCCCTCGAGGTCATGCGGGAACGGCTGACCAGTACCTGCGAGCGACAGCTGCCGAGCTCCTGGACGCATGAACGTAGCGACGAGCTGATAGGCGAGATCATCCGTCCGCTACGACGCGTCGGCGTCTATGCGCCGGGCGGTCACGCCGCATATCCATCCAGTGTCCTCATGGGCGCGGTACCGGCGCAGGTGGCCGGCGTAGAGGGCGTGGCCGTCGCATCACCTCCGACGAGCTCGGGTGAGATCGCCGAGCCGATTCTCGCCGCGTGCGCGGTGGCTGGGGTCGGCGAGGTGTACCGCATTGGCGGGGCGCAGGCCATAGCCGCGTTTGCCTACGGAACCGAGACCGTCCGACCGGTCGAGAAGATCGTCGGTCCCGGCAACGTGTACGTGACTCTCGCCAAGCGCCTGGTTAGAGGCTGGGTCGGGATCGACTCGGAAGCCGGCCCGACCGAGATAGTCATCGTGGCGGACGGGTCGGCCGATCCGCGCACCGTCGCCGCCGACCTTGTTGCTCAGGCGGAGCACGGACCCAACGGCTCCCACGTGCTGATCACTTGGGACCGAGAGCTCATCGATCGCGTCATCCGGGCGCTGGATCTCGAGCTCGCGGCTCACCCTCGTTTCGACGACGTCGAGAACGCTCTTATCGAGGGGGGCCGGGCGGTCCTGGTGCGAGACCTCGAGCACGCTCTCGACACCGTCAACGGCTTTGCCCCCGAGCATCTCCAGTTGCTGTTCGAGGGCGCGCGCGATTCGCTTGATCGAATCCGCAACACGGGAGCGGTTTTCGTCGGACCGTTCTCTCCCGTGCCGGCCGGAGACTACGTGGCCGGCACGAACCACGTCTTACCGACTGGGGGGACTGCGCGTTACTCCTCCGGACTCTCGGTGTGGGACTTCGTCAAGCGGATGTACGTCTGCGATCTCGAGGAGGCCGCTCTTGCGCGCCTGGCGCCGCACATCCGCGCGCTGGCGGAGGCCGAGGGTCTACCGGCGCACTCCCGGGCCGTGGATCTTCGCCTGGGTGAATCGTGGGAGAGAGGCCGGCCGTGAGCACGGAGACCCCCGCTTTGCGGGCCCGGGAGGACCTCTCGGACCTAGAGCGCTACTCCTCGCAACAGCCAGAGGCTCGCGTCCGACTGAACACAAACGAGTCGCCCTTTGCGCCTCCTGCGGAGATCGTGGATCGAGTCAAGGAGGAGCTGGCCAGCGCCTCTTTGAACCGCTATCCGTCGCGCGAGGCGACGCGCTTGCGAGACAAGGTCGCCGAGCTCAACTCATGGCCGCCCGAGGGTGTGTGGGTCGCGAACGGATCAAACGAGGTCTTCCTGCACATGCTGCTCGCATTTGGTGGTCCGGAGCGGACCGTCGTCACCTTCGAGCCGACCTATGCGCTTCACTCGACCCTGTCCCAAGTGACCGGCACGCGCGTCCACAAAAGGCCGCGCTCACCCGACTTCCTCATCGACTTAGAGGACGCGCTCGACACGATCGCGTCGGTGGCCCCAGACATCGTCATGGTCTGCTCCCCGAACAACCCCTCGGGGGGGTGCGAGCCGCTGGGAACGGTCAGGACCTTGTTGGAGAGCTCTCCCGGCTTGGTCGTGGTGGACGAGGCCTACATCGAGTTCGCAACCGAGGAGGAAAGCGTCCGCTCGTTGCTCGATGAGAACCGCAATCTCGTGCTCGTCAAGACGTTGTCGAAAGCTTGGAGCCTCGCGGGTCTGCGTCTCGGGTACCTGCTGGCGCACCCCGAGATCGTCGCCGAGATGGAGCCGATCCGGATCCCGTACCACTTGTCGACGGTCGCCCAGGCAGCGGGGGAGGCGGCGCTCGACGGAGCGGCTTTTCTGAAGGAGGCCGTCGAGACGATCGCTCTTGAGCGCGACAGGATCGCCGTCTCTTTGCAGAAGATGGGTCTCACGACTTTTCCCTCGCGCGCCAACTTCGTCTTGTTCCGCGTCGATGATGCAGACGAGGTCTGGAGCCGGCTGTTGGAACGCGAGGTCCTCGTGCGCAATCTGTCGGACCAGCCGGGTCTCGAAGGATGTCTGCGGGTCACGGCGGGACGACCGCAGGAGAATGATGCCTTCCTGGCCGCGCTGCAGGAGGCCCTCGATGGGTAACCGCACCGCGTCGATCGAGAGGGCGACCAAGGAGACGAAGGTAGACGTCACCGTCGGTCTGGACGGGGGGGAGGTGGAGGCGGCCACCGGGATCCCTTTCTTCGACCACATGCTGGATCAGCTTGCCCGGCATGCCCGCATCGGCATGACGCTGCGGGCCTCGGGCGACCTGGAGGTCGACGCGCACCACACCGTTGAAGACTGCGGGATCGTCCTCGGCGAGGCCCTCAGCCAGGCCCTCGGGGACAAGGCGGGGATAAGACGCTACGGCGATGCCCTCGTCCCGATGGAGGAGGCCCTCGCCCAGGTCGCGCTCGACATCTCGGGAAGGGCACGCCTCGTGCTCCGGGCGGAGATCCCGGCGGAGACGATTGGCACGTACGACACAGATCTCACCGAGGAATTTTTGCAGGCGCTGTGCCGGTCGGCCGGTTTGTCGTTGCACGTGCGGCTTCTCGAGGGAACAAACGCCCATCACTGCGTCGAGGCGATCTTCAAGGGTGTGGCACGGGCGCTGGGCGATGCCGTGGCGAAGGACCCGCGCGCAAAGGGCGAGATCCCCTCGACCAAAGGCATCCTGTGAGCTCGGCCCCCAGGGTGGGTCTCGTCGATCACGGGATGGGCAACTTGCCGAGCGTTGCAAAGGCCCTCGAATCCGCGGGTGCCGATGTGTCGCTCGTCGAGGATCCGGCTGCGATGCATTCACAGGACGCGATCTGCGTTCCCGGCCAAGGCATCTTCGGCAGGTGCATGGAGAACCTCGAGAAAGACGGCCTAAGCGGCGATGTCCTCGAGTGGGCAAGGTCTTCGAAGCCCTACCTCGGTATATGCCTCGGCATGCAGATCCTGTTCGACCGCAGCGAGGAGCGTGGGCCGGTGCAAGGGCTCGGCCTCGTCGCGGGCGAGGTCAAACGCTTGCAGGGTGACGTGAGAGTGCCGCACATGGGTTGGAATAAGGTCGGCGGCGCGAGCAGCGGTCGGGACGAGTACTTTTACTTCGACCATTCCTATGCCGCGCATCCGTCCGATCACACGATCGTGTCGGGGTGGTGCGAGCACGGCGATCGTTTCGCAGCTGCAATCGAGTCCGGCTCGACCGTGGCCGTCCAGTTCCACCCGGAGAAGAGCGGACGGGCGGGAATCGAGTTCTTGAGAGGTTGGGTGAGCAAGCTTTGAGCTTCGTCGTCTATCCGTCCGTAGACATCTCGGAGGGGCGCTGCGTCAGGTTGTTGCAGGGTCGCTTCGGGACCGAGAGCGTGTACTCGGACGATCCTGTGCGGGTGGCTTTGGGACTGTGTCGCGCCGGCGCCCGCTGGTTGCACATCGTCGACCTGGACGGGGCCAAGACCGGCGAGCGGCTCAACCGAGAGCTCGTTCTCGAGGTCGTCGCTCGGTCCTCGTGCCCGGTTCAGGCCGGGGGCGGTTTGAGGAACCTCGATGACGTCGAGGAGATCATCGCGGCCGGCGCGAACCGGGCGGTGATGGGGACCGGCGCTCTCGAGGATCCCTCCGCGTTGCGGCGGGCGTGCAAGCGCTACGGGGAGAGGATCGCCGTCTCCCTAGACGTCCGCGGGGACAAGCTCTCGTCACACGGATGGACGGTCGGGTCAGGCGTCCCCTTCATGGACGCGGTCGAGGAGTTCGAGGCGGCCGGCGTGGCGATATTCATCTACACAGACATCACACGCGATGGGACCATGTGGGGACCGAACCTCGATGGGATCCGCGGGCTCGTGGACGCCACCGATCGGCCGGTGGTGGCGTCCGGCGGCATCGGCTCTCTCGACGAGCTGCGATCCGTGGCGCGCCTCTACCCGGACGGCGTACGGGGGGCGATCGTCGGGCGGGCTCTCTACGAGAACAAGTTCAACGTCGGCCAGGCGAACCTCGCCGCCGACGAAGTGGCATCGGGACGCGAGGAGCCCGTGCTGGAGGGAGAAAAAGAGGGGCGCTAGCCGTTCCGTTAGGAAACGGAGGGATCATGGAGCAGAAAAACGACGACCTTGCGAGCGACGACGGTCTTCCTACTCCGGGCACGCAGGAGCCGGAATCCGGAGGGTCAGAAGGGTCCGCCGAGAGCGGACCGGGCAACGTCTCCGTCGACGAGCCGACGGCGGGAGCTCTCGACTCGGATGCGGGGAGCCCGGGGGGCCAGGACGAGGCCTCTTCCGGCTCCGACGAGGACACGTCCGAGGACACCTCCGACGACGAGGATCAGAAGAGCGAGTAACAGGTTCGGTCGGCAGATCTCTCGGGGCCAGGCCTGAGTCCATGTTGGCCCGCCGCGTCATCGCGTGCCTCGACGTCGACAAGGGTCGTGTGGTCAAGGGCGTGCGGTTCACCGAACTGCGTGACGCGGGGGATCCCGTCGAGCTCGCGGCGCGCTACGACGCCGAGGGGGCAGACGAGATCGTCTTTCTCGACATCACAGCGTCCCATGAACGACGGGAGCTCATCTTCGACGTCGTTCGAAGGACCGCGGGGACGGTGTTCATCCCTTTGACGGTCGGAGGAGGGGTCCGCTCCGTGAACGACGTCCGTCGCCTCCTGCGGGCGGGAGCGGACAAAGTGGCGATGAACACCGCCGCGGTGGAGCGTCCCGAGCTGATCCAGGAAGCCGGGGACGAATTCGGGGGACAGGCGATAGTCGTGGCGATCGACGCGCG
>JALZBR010000045.1 GCA_030863485.1 Actinomycetota bacterium | reverse complement strand
GCGGGAGGTCGCGGTGAAACGAAAATCCGCCGACCTCGCGCAGGCGGGCGAGGTCGTACAAGACGCAGCCTCCAACCCAGGCGACCCGGTAGATGCGCTGTGATTCCGGCTCGAGGCCGAGCCGTTTCTGCACATGCCACAGATTCGACGCGTTGTGGAGCTTGTAGCGCTGCCACTGCGGCGTTGCGGGCGCCACGACCTCGGGTTGCACCCTGCCGTCCCAGAACTCGATCCTTTGCTCTTCGGGGCGCACGTCGTCGATGAAGCTCAGCCCGATCAGCGCGGAGCCGACGAAGCTACACCCTTCCTCGCCGATCACGGCGACGAGGCGCGACAGCAGAGTGGGTTCGAGCAGCACGTCGTCGTCGAGGAAGAGACCGTAGGGAGCCGACGCCTGAGACAGCAGGAATTGACGGTGCTCGGCGATCCCCCGGCGCGGGAGGTGCGTGTGCGTGCGCGCATCGTTTCCGCGCGCCCTCAAGACTCTCAGCGCGGCCAGGACTTCGCCGGCGCTCAGGGGGTCGTGGTCTTCGGTCTGGTCCGAGACGATGACACGGAAGTCCCTGAACGTCTGACCGATGAGGGTCGCGAGCGTCGCGGCCAGCGCGGCCGGCCGCCTGTAGGTCGGTATAAGAACGTCGACCCGGGCCATCAGCGGCGTGCGGCGACGGCGTCGACGGGGGAGGTGACCTGGGCCAGCGCCTCGTTCCAATCCGAGACGAAACGCCGGATGTTGAAGCGGTTGCGCGCGTAGGCCCGCGCGCCCTCGCTCAACTCACGCGCGCGTCGTGGGTCCGCGATCAGCTCGCGCATGCGGCGAATCAGCTCGTCGACGTCCGTGTCGACGTATCCGGACACGCCGTTTTGCACGGTGACGCTCATCTGCGTCGTGGCCAGGCCGACGATCGGCATGCCCAGCATCATCGCTTCGCAGACGGCGAGGCCGAGGCTCGTGTAGCGGATGGGGTTGAAGAAGAAGCGGTAACGAGCGATGAATTTCGGCAACCTGTCGAGGGGAATCTCGCCCAGGCCCCCCAGCGCTTCCGAGCCCATCCCGACGAGATCCAGCGGCACCTGGGCGCGCGCTCGCTCGAAGATGTCGCTTCCAACCCTCCTGCCTCGCCAGTCCAGGCCGTTGACCACCGCGATGCCCTTGTCGAGGTCTCCTTGGTAGGTGACGCCTTCGGGGACGAGGACGCCGTGCTCGATGACCCTCGTAGGCGAGCGACCCGAGTCCCACATGAGGTCGTTGAAGGCGGTGACGTGCACCAGCAGGACGTCGGGGTCGTCGGCGGGATGGCGCGTGTCGGTAGGGTGCTCGCGCGGCGGATCGTGCTCGAGATAGATGCGAGGAAGAAGCCGCTGCTCCGGGGTCAGGATCTCGTGCTGGTCGTGAAGATAGTTCTTGCGCGACTGAAAGACGATGCAATCCAGCTCCAGGTCTGCCACGTCGTCCGCGGGAACCTCCACGACGTTGTCCGGCCAGGGAAAGCCGCCCGAGCGCGCGCCGTAACCTTCGGGCCGCCCCGGCTTTGCGGGGAGGTAGAAGAGGTGGGGGGCCTGAGCCAGGTAATAGAGGTAGCTTCCGTGAACGTGCCACGTCAGGACGCGCAGGGGCCTCATCCGGCTACCTTCGATTCCACCTCGGCGGTCGCCAGAACGGCGAGCGCGTTTGTGACCACCTCTTGCGGGGGTATTTGCAGGCACTCCATGTCGTACGCGCATTCGAACCGGTAGCACGGGGAGCAGAAGGTGGGCCGGCGCAGAAGCCGTGCAGGTGCCGCCCGCGGCCGCCACTGATCCTCCAGGTCGGTGCCCGAGAAGAGGATGACCATGGGGCGACGGAAGGCGTCGGCGACGTGCATGGGGCCGGAGTCGTTGGCCACCAGCAGCCGGGCCCTGCTCAGTATCGCGGCGAGCTCGGGAACCGACGTCCTTGCGGCGAGGCATGTGACGGGGGGCCGTCCGCGGCTTGCAGAGGCCACCGCTTCTGCCACCGACGCATCCCGAGGGCTTCCCAGAACGACCGCCGGCATGCCCGTCTCCTCGACCAGCCGCCGCGTCACCTCCGCCATCCTGGCGGGGTCATAGGTGCGCGCCGGGCAACTTGCGCCGGGGGCGACGGCCAGGAACGGTCGCTGTGGGCCCACGCCTGCCTCTGCGAGCACCTGGTCGGCTTTGCGTCGCGCCTGCCCCGGCAGCCTCAGCTCCAGATCCCGCCGCGTCACCGGCAGGCCCGCAGACTCGAGGAGAAAGAGATTGCGATCGACCTGGTGAGTTTCGTCGGGCGGAGCGGCGAACCAGTGCGAGAGGACCGAGCCTCCGAACTCCTTCGACTCGCCGATGCGCACCGGGATGCCGGCCAGATAGCACGCGTATGCGGGCGGGTAAGGCGACTGCGAGAAGCTCGTGAAGATGAAGGCCGCGCTGAAGTCCCCGAGCGCCAGCGCCCTCACGAGATCCTGCTCCCTGCCGGGATCCAGCGGCATAGACGAAGAGGCGTCTTGCCACACGACTCGCCGCACCCACACGTCGTCCACCCAGGGCAGCAGCGGCGCCACCTGAGCCCCCGCCGGCGAGGTCAGCAACGTGATGTGTGCTTGTGGCAGGGCGGCTCGCAGCGCGCGCAACGCGGGGCTCAGCATCACGACGTCGCCTATGTTGTCGAGGCGCATCAGCAGCAACCGACGCGCCTCTTTGAGGCGATCAACGAGCACCGGCGCCCTCCATCTTGAGAAGGTAAGCCGCTTCTTCTATCACCTCTTCAGCCGACGGAGGATGGAACGTCGCCAGGCCGATGCGAGACGGGAGCGAGCATCCGTCGCGAAGGCACAGGTCGTTCATGCCGACGCTGGCGCTGCACGGGTGAGTGTCTTTGATGCCGGTGCCTACCGCGCGGTGCAAACTCGGGTCGAGCGGAGCCCAGCGGGCCGAATCCGAGCCGGTGAAGACGACCACGCTCGGAACCTCGAGCGCGGCCGCGATGTGCGATGGAGCCGTGTCGTTCGTCACCAGCAAGCGCGCGCCGGCCAACAGCGCTCCGAGCGCGCCGACGCTCGTCCTGCCCGCCATCGTTGTGTGCGCAGAGGCCATCGCGCTCGAGACCGCGGCGACCACCGGGATCTCCTGCTCGCTGCCGGTCAAGACGACCTGCAAGCCTTGGGAGGCGAGCCAGTCGGCGACGCGCGCGAACCTCGCGGGGCCCCATCTCCTTCTCGGATCGCGCGCGCCCGCGTGCACGCACACGTACGCGCCCGGCTCGAGCTCACGTGTCTCTTCGAGCTCGTCCAGCGCCGCGTCATCCCGCGGCGTCACGGGCCATTCCAGGTGCTCCCCTCGCAGGGGGAGGCCGAGAAAGTCCACGAGCTCCAAATGCCGGCGGACCTCGGGCTGGGCTGCAGGGTACGCGAGGAAGGTGTCGTCATCCGGGCAGTAGAGGCCGGGCAGGAAGAATCCGGCGCTCCGTTTGGCCCCGAGCATGGTCGTGAAGGCGTTGCTGGCGACTCCGCTTCCGTGCATCTGCAGGGCGAGGTCGAACCCGGCGCGGTGGCTGTGGGAAAAGAACTCGACGGTGCGAGAGACGTCGACAGGGCGCTCCGGGATCCCCGGATAGCCGGGGAACTCGAGGAAGTCGTCGACGTGGTGGGCGAAGCGCTGCGCGAACGAACGCGCCCAGGCGAGCCCGATCAGCGTGACGCGCGCGCCGGGCAGGCCCGCTTTCAATGCCCTGAGCGCGGGGACTGCGCACAGCAGATCCCCCAGCCCATCGAGGGCTCTGACGACCGCCACGGTCTGTGGCGGGGGAGAGCCAAGGGCAGTAACTTGCCGCATACGCCCCTATCGCCGCGACGAGGACGCCGACGAGGTCGAGCCGATGGGGGGGTTGGCGCGGATCCGTTCGACGATTGCAGAGGTCGACCGGTCCTCGACGTAGGGCAGGATCTGGACGCGCCCTCCGAGCCGCTCGACCAGGGGCGCCTCGGGCAGCATGTCCAGCGTGTAGTCGCCCCCTTTGACGAACAGATCCGGTTTGAGAAGGGCTATCACCTCCGCGGCTGTGTCGCCGTCGAACACGACGACGTGATCGACGCAACTCATGGCAGCAAGGAGCTGAACGCGGTCGTCGAGGGCGTTGATCGGCCGGTGGGCGCCCTTGAGGCGCCGGACGCTGTCGTCGGAGTTGACTCCGACTATGAGCTTGTCGCCCAAAGCTTTCGCCGCGTTCAGGTAGGCGACGTGTCCGGAGTGAAGGATGTCGAAACAGCCGTTTGTGAAGACGGTCGTCTGACCCTGCCCTCTGTAGTGCTCGCCGAGGCGTTCCAACTCGTGCTCGTCGGCGACGTACTTCTCTTGTCCCAGGGTCATTCGCTCCAGATCGGCGAGAGAGCACACCGTCGTCCCCTCGCGCGCCACCACGACGGCGGCCGCGGAGGAAGCGATTTCGGCGGCGGCGTGCGTGGGAGCTCCGGCCGCGAGCGACAGGGTGAGGGCGGCCGCAAACGTGTCTCCCGCTCCCGTCGCTTGCAGGTTGCGAGCCGGGCGAGCGTAGGTCCTGTAGGGAGCCTTGTCTCGCTCCAAGAAGACGGCTCCATCCACGTCCAGCGTCACGGCGACGAGCGTCGCGTTGACCTCGTCGAGGAGCTCATCGCCGGATGCGGTCACGACTTGGACGCGATCTTCGGCGGCCGTGAACCTGTCGGGCCCGAGCAGGGCCCTTACCTCCTCGTAATTGGGCTTTGCCGCGGTCACGCCGACATGGCGGTAGCGGCTGAAGTCCTTGGTGTCTACGAGCACGAATCGAGGCGAGCGCGACTGGAGATGGGCGAGGCAGTCGATGACTTTCGGAGTGAGAACTCCATATCCGTAGTCCGAGACTATGACCGCGTCATGGCGCTCGAACAGGGTGGTCAAACGACCGATGAGCTCGTCCTCTAGCGCACCTTCAACCCCGTCCGTGGTCCCGTTGTCGAAGCGAACCATGAGGTGACCGTCGGCCAAGAGACGGTGCTTGGCAAGCGTCGAGCGACCTGGATGTCTCAGCAGGTGGTCGTCCGGAACGTCGCTGGCGCGCAAGCAGGCAGCAAGCGCAGCGCCTTCGGCGTCATCTCCGACGACCGACAGCAGCGTCGCTCGTCCGCCCATCGCGCGGACGTTCACGGCGCTATTGGCGGCGCCTCCCGCTGAGTCGAGCCGGTCGCGGAGGTCGATGACGGGGACGGGGCCCTCGCGGCACATGCGGGTGACGCCTCCGTGGAGATAGCGATCGAGGATTGCCTCCCCGATGACCAAAACCTTGACGTCCGAGCTCTCCTTGATCCATCTGAGCGTGGACTTCAACGCTTGACTCCTCCCCGCCGAGCACGCCGCAAGCGCCGACGCTTCTCGCAAAAGACCTGGGACGGTCACCGCTCGACCGCCGCGAGAAGCTGGAACTAAGCTCCACCTGCTTCGAGCCTACCCGAACTGCTCGCCCCGGGCGCGTACCTCGTCACAACTCGTCTGCGCTTCCCGCCGATCCGGTAATTGAGTCCTAGATTCTGGTAGCGGCAGGCACTTGACCGACTGAGAAAGGAATGAGAGCGGTGGATCTCCTGACGAGCATCGACTGGTCGAACGTTCTAATGCCCAAAACACCTCTGCTGGAGATCTTCATCCGAGGGACTCTTGTCTACCTCGCCGTGTTCGTGCTCCTTCGCGTCGTGTTCAAGCGTCAGTCCGGAACTCTCGGGATCACCGATCTCATCGTCATCGTCTTCATAGCCGATGCCTCCCAGAATGCACTCGCCGACGACTATCGTTCGGTGCCCGACGGTCTGCTGCTGGTGGCCACGATCGTGGGGTGGGCGTTCGCGCTCGACTGGGCCGCCTATCGCTTCCGCGCGGTCGAACGCCTGATCAAGGCAGACCCGCTGCTGCTCGTAAAAGACGGTCAGATGTTGCGCGAGCACATGCGACGCGAGCTCCTCACGGCAGAAGAGCTCATGTCCCACCTGCGCCTGCACGGGGTCCACGACCTCCGAGAGGTGAAAGAGGCGTACATGGAGCCGAACGGACAGATCAGTGTCGTGAGCGCCGAGGGCCTGGACGACAACAAGCCTCCCGAGCGCTTGGGGGGCGGAGGCTGATGACGTAACCCGCGGCAGTCGCGTCTCGCGTCAGGCCGAGGGGGCCACGGCTCGTCTGACGGATCCGGTCCGGCCCTCTTTTGCGCGCCGCTTCGTAAAGGGCTTCCAGCTCGCGGGTCACGCGCGTCCAGTCGTATCTGCGTGCCACGCCGCCGCCGAGCTCGCCGCGTCGCCGCCCCTCGCCGTCGTCGGTCAAGATCTTTCTCAAAGCGTCGGCGAGCGCAAGCGGCTGGCCGGGCGGCGCGAACAACGCCGCCTCTCCCGCGACTCACGTGAAGGCCGGCAACGACGAGCAAACCACGGGCGTACCGGCGGCCATCGCCTCCAGCAGCACGATGCCGAAGGACTCAGCCGCAACGGCCGGCGCGCAAGAAACGTCGACAGAACGATAGACAGCCCGGTAGTTCTTCTTCGGCAACGCTTCCTATGAAGCGCGCGGTTATCCCTCTCTGCGCCGCGACGGTGCAAGCTTGCACCTCGGGGCCTTCGCCGGCGACGATCAAGGTGGCGTCGAGGTCTCGGAGTCGCGCCATCACTTCGATGAGCACGGCCGGTCCCTTGCGACGCTCCAGGCGACTCAAGAAGAGCACTTTCCTGCTCTCGCCGAAGTCGATGCGCCCGCCCGTCCTGAACGAGCCCACGTCGATTCCATGCGGCGTCAGAGGATAGTCACGCAGCCGGCGATGCGAAGCTGGCGACAAAATCCTGGAGTCGGGAGCTTCAATCAGACATCCTTCTGCCTTTAGGGAAGACGCAGGTAGAGGAGGTCGCGGTGGGAGGGTTCTGGCTGGGACTCGTTATCGGCGTAATGGCGTCGATCTCTGCCTATCTCTCGGGAGCATGATCGCAAGCATTCGGTCGGAAAGGCGCGCAGCCGGAGGCGGGAGAACTTGGGCTAACTTCGGGTTGAGCCTGTCGCTCTGCATCCTGTTCTTCGTGAGTTGGGCGGGGCAGGGCGTGGCTCAGCGGCAGGAGTTTACCGACGAACAGAGGGCTCATCACGAGAGCGTCGAGGTCGGCGACTTCCTAGCGTCGTTTTCGCAGTCCACCCTCGAGAACTGGCAGTCCGAGTTCCTGCAGCTGTTTTCCTTTGTCGTCCTATCGGCTCTGTTGATCGATAGCGGCAGCGCCGAGTCCAGGGACAGCGACGATCGGATGGAGGCAGCCCTGAAGCGAATCGAAGACAAGCTCGGGAGTTAAGGAGAGGGCGCGCAGCCAACCGCAGCGAGCGCGCAGCGTCTTCTGCGAACCTCGGCTACTGCTTCTTGCTGATCGCCTCCGCGAGCTGCTTCTTGCTCATGCCCGACCTTCCCTTGATCCCCAGGGCTCGCGCGCGCTCGTAGAGCTCTTGCTTGCTGCTGCCCAAGTAGTCGACGCCGCCGAAGGTCTCGCCTTTTCCCCGCCGAGCCTCTTCTCCTCCCCCGGCGGCCCTCGGGTCCGACGGCCCCTTCTCGTCCTTCGGCTCCCAGCGGTCACCCTTTTTTTCAAACGAATGCTTGAGCGCGGCGTAAGCGGTGCGACGTGCACGCTCTCCATCGCCATAACTCTCGACCGCGCTGTCGTGAGCCTTGGCCCAGGTTCTCTGGGCCTTTTGGGGCGAGCGCTTGATGGTGGAGGGCATGTCCTCGAGCGTTTCGTTCTTCACTTCCTTCTTCCAGGCCACCGCTGCGCCTCCTCGTCGCCCGCTCTAGATCTCCGGTCTGCTCGTGCTCGTCTCGATGCCTTCTTCTTGGAGCGTGAGATCTATGACCTTGTCCCACGTGTTGGCCAGCTTGTCGGCCATCGCTTTTTCGTCCTGGAGATTCAGTCGCGCAACCTCGGCCGTCGCCTCGTCGCCCGCCCTCGCCGCGAGGCGCTCCAGCAGCTCGTAGGCCGCGATCTCGAGGTGCTCGGTCACGTACCCGTCGCGCGCGTTCTTGCTGGGCTTTTCGGCGCGGAGTTGATCCAGGAGTCCCTTGAAGACGGAGCCGAGCAGAGCGCCCGTGTCTCTGACGGTAGAGGTGCCCTCGCCCAGAGCGTCGAGGCGTTCGCGCAGCCGCGCTTGATGCTGTTCGGTTTCCTGCACGTGGTGCTCCAAGAGCTCGCGCATCTCGGGGTCGGTCGTCGTCCTGAGCATGGAATTCATCATCGTGAGGGAGTTCTTCTCCATGGCGTGCGCGTCTTGCACGTACTCGACGAGCTTCTCCCTGAGCTCTCCTGCCATCTCGATTTCCTCCTCGGGCTCGTGGGCGACTCGCGCTTTGCCTACCCGGCGAGGCTCTGGGTAAACGGCGCCTGCTCGTGTCACCAGGAGCGGGCGTGGGGCCGGCCGTGCCGCAAATAGGCGTGGTGGGGCGAGTCGGGTCCGCGCCGGCGGGGGCCGAGGCTCAGCCGGAGACGCCGACGGGAGTGACCCCGACGGTCAACAAGCGGCCGTCCCGGTAGATCAGCATCGGGACGCGACGCCCGACCAGGCCCTCGTCCAGCAACCGCTGGAGGTCGTCCATGCCGCGCACCGGCACGTCGTTGACCTCGACTATGAGGTCTTCTGCTCGAAGCCCCGCCACCGCCGCCGGGCTTCGGGGAAGGACCTCGACGACTTCGATGCCCTGGTCTCTGCCGAGCTGGCGAGCGAGTTTGGGAGGCAGGGGGCGGTGGTCGCCGACGATGCCCATGTAAGCCCTCGTAACGCGTCCCTCCTTCATGAGCGCCACGATGATGCGGCGAGTCGCGGCGTTGATCGGGATCGCGAGCCCCAACCCCTGGCCTATCCCTGCGCCGGCCACGGCGGTGTTGATGCCCACCACGCGCCCGAAGCCGTCGGCCAGGGCGCCGCCCGAGTTCCCGGGGTGCAGGGCGGCATCGGTTTGGATCACGTTTTCGACAAAGCGGGTGAGGGAGCCGGACCGAGCCGTGAACGACCGCCCGAGCGCGCTGACCACCCCCGCCGTGATCGACCCGGCGAAGCCGAGCGGGTTCCCCACGGCCACGACCAGCTGTCCCACTTTGAGGCCCGCGGCGTCGCCGAGGGTCGCGGGGACGAAGCCGCTTCCCGCCGCCCGTACGAGGGCGAGGTCCGACAGGGAGTCGACCCCGACGACATCGATCGGGTGCTCTCGCCCGTCGATGAACGACGCCTGGCCCCGGTCGGCGCCCTCGACGACGTGGGCTGAGGTGAGGATGAAGCCGTCCGGCGCTATCACCACGCCGCTGCCGCTGCCTTCGAAACCGCCGCGCCCTCGCACCGGGCGGCGGATGCGCAGGTTTGCGACCGAGGGCGCGACCAGCTCGACCGTGCGCGTGACGACCTGGGAGTACGCATCCAGAGCTTGCGCCTCGTCGGGTTGATTCGGGTCGCCGCCCGAGGCGCGTTCCCCGGCGCCGGTCAAGAAGCTCAGCTCGTCCATCGCCACCGCGAACACAGCTCGGGCTCTGATCATTCCCGCCGGGTGGGCCCGACGAGGGGCATAGGCTTTTGACGCACGTCTTGGTACGCCCTGCCCCCGGGAGGTGCCGGTGACAATACAGCTCGATGAGCTGCGCGAGAGGACCGATGAGCTGTTGGCGATGCGTCCCGCGGAAGTCACGGCCGAGACGACGTGGCTCGTGGGAGAGCTGGAAAAGATAAAGGAGGTGCTGGCGGCGCTGCTCGACTACTTGGCCAGCAAGGAGTGACCGGAGGGAAGCCCTTGCGGACCTGCAGAGCAGCCTGGTCTTGCTCGAAGACGCTCTGACCGTGTTGACGCCGGGAGCGGTGGGGCTTAGCAGGCGTTCGTGAGGTAGACGGTGACGAAGGAGTCGAGAGCAGAAGAACGCGCTGTGGCCATTGCCGCCGGCGAGGTCACCTTACAGGGCGATCTCGCCCTGCCCCCCACGCCCGGCGGCACCGTCCTGTTCGCACACGGGACCGGAAGCGGGCGCCACAGCCCGCGCAATCGCGCCGTCGCGGGCGTGCTCCAGCGGGCGGGGCTGGCCACCCTTCTCTTCGACCTATTGACCGAGGACGAGGAGACGATCGATCTGCAAAGCGGGCACCTCCGCTTCGACATCGGATTGCTGGCGGACCGGCTCGTCGCCGCCACTCACTGGACTCGCGGCACGGCCGAGCTCGCGGGGCTGCCGATCGGCTACTTCGGGGCGAGCACGGGTGCGGGAGCGGCGCTCGTCGCCGCCGGCGAGCTGCGGGACGAGGTCGCGGCGGTCGTCTCCCGGGGCGGGAGGCCCGACCTCGCCGGCGATGCCCTGGAG
>JALZBR010000027.1 GCA_030863485.1 Actinomycetota bacterium | reverse complement strand
GGACATCTCTTCGAGCGCCCCTCCGCGTTGACCTGCTGCCTGTGCACGGCCGACTCCATCGCGTCTGTTGCGACCCTCGAAGCGGCCGCTGCCCCTTTCTTCTCGCGATCGTCGAGACGATCGCTGGCTCGTTTGCTCTGCTTTTCGCCGCGTTTATGCGGCCTCCCACTGCTTACATCGGCCGGGGACGCCGGATATTGAGCCCGGGAGCCCTACTCGTAGCTGTGCTCGGGCCCGGGGTAGGAGCCCGCGGCCACCTCGGACGCAAACTGTCTCGCCGCCCTACCTATCTCGCTCCCGAGGTCGGCGTAGCGCTTTACGAACTTGGGCGCCTTGCCCTGCGTGATGCCGAGCATGTCGTGGTACACGAGCACCTGACCGTCGCAGTCGGGGCCGGCTCCGATCCCGATCGTCGGGACCTCGAGGGTGTCGGTGATCTCCTTGGCGAGGTGCGCGGGAACGGCTTCGAGCACGAGGGCGAAGACGCCGGCCGCCTGGAGGTCCTTCGCGTCCTTGACCATCTGGTGGGCCTGCTCGTCGCTGCGTCCCTGCACCCGGTAGCCGCTGAGCTGGTGGACCGACTGCGGAGTAAGCCCGAGATGTCCCATGACAGGGATCCCGGCATCCACGACGCGCTCGACCAGGGGCAGCACCCGGCCCCCACCTTCGAGCTTCACCGCATTGGCTCCCGCCTCCTTCAAGAACCGTCCGGCGTTTCGGACGCCCTCGTCGACCGAGCTCTGATAGCTCATGAACGGGAGATCGCCTACCACGAACGCGTTCGTCACTCCCCGCGAGACGGCGCGCGTGTGATGAAGCATCTCGTCCATGGTCACCGGGAGCGTGGAGTTGTGCCCGAGCATGACCATCCCGAGCGTGTCGCCCACCAAAAGCAACGGGATCCCAGCTTCGTCCAGTAGGCGCGCCGAGAGGGCATCGTAGGCGGTGAGCATGGCGAAGCGCTCTTTGCGCTCCTTGAAAGCGCGGATATCGCGCACGGTTACAGGCACTGTCGCCTCCTTGTCAGGTAGCCGCAGTTATGTGCCCGGCGATCATATCCGGGCCGCTAGCTCCCGGCGCGCAAGAGGACCGCTTCGGACCCCCGCGATCGCCGCCACGATCGTGCGAGCCGAGCGGCCCTCTTGACCTCCCGCCCGATTTCTGTTTTGGGTGTTTCTCTCTTACTTCCTCTCGGGCGCGCCCGCAGATGCAGCTTCGGGAGTGTCTTTCTTGTACATGTCCTCGATCACTTCCGAGTAGATCTCGTTGATTTGCTTGCGCTTGACCTTCATCGTCGGGGTGATCTCGTTCTCCTCCTGGAGGAAGTCGCGCTCGAGGACCCTGAACTTCTTGACGCCCTCTACTTTCGCCAGCGACTTGTTGACGTCGTTGATGGCGCCCTCTATCTCCTTGAGCGTGCGCTCGTTGCCCGCGATAGCGGGCACGTCGCCTTCGATCCCCTGCTCCTTGGCCCAGCCCGGCGCCTTCTCCTCATCGAGGGTCACCAGGGCGGTGAGGAATGGCCTGCGATCGCCTATGACGACGACCTGCGAGATCAGAGAGTGGAACTTGATCTTGTTCTCGATCTCCTGCGGAGCGATGTTCTTACCGCCTGCCGTGATGATGAGGTCTTTCTTGCGATCGGTGATCTTCAGGTAGTTGTGCTCGTTGAACTCGCCGACGTCGCCGGAATGCAACCAGCCGTCCTCGTCAATGGTTTCCTTGGTTGCCTTCTCGTCCTTGTAGTAACCAGACATGATGTTCCCGCCCCGAGCCAGGATCTCGCCGTCGTTGGCGATCTTGACCTCGATGCCCGGAAGTGCGGTTCCGACGCTACCGATGAGGATGGCGTCGGGCGGGTTCCACGTCGTAGGACCGTTGCCCTCTGACTGGCCGTAGCCCTCGGTGATCTTGATACCGATTGAGTGGAAGAACCAGATGAGCTCGGCGTTCAGGGGGGCCGCAGCGGAGAGCGCCAGCTGGCACTCCTCGAGACCCAGGGCCTGTCGGATCTTGTGCAGAACGAGCTTGTCGAGCGCCGCGTGCTGCAGCTTCGTGCCGAGCGGGATCTTGGCGTCGGCCATCTTGCCGCCGCGCTTGACGGCCTCCTGCTCGGCCTCGGTGACCTTGCGTCCGACCTCGATCGCCTTCTTGGCGAGCTTCGCCTTCCGGTCGTTGGGATCCGCCTGCGCCATCTTGGCCTGGATGCCGGCGTAGAACTTCTCCCACACTCGGGGCACTCCGAAGAAGTACGTGGGCTTGCACTCTTTGAGGTCCTCCGGCAACGTCAGCAGCGACTCGGCGAACCAGGTCTGGGTGCCGTAATAGATCTGCAGAAAGTGCGAGATCATGCGCTCGGCGATGTGGGACAGCGGCAGGTAGGACAGCGCGCGGCCCGTCGAGGCATCTCCGATCGGGATGTGCTGTTCGGAGTGCGTTGCGGTCCACCACACGTTGGAGTGCGTGAGCATCACCGCCTTGGGAGGACCGGTGGTGCCGGAGGTGTACACAAAAGTCGCGAGGTCCTTGGGGTCGACAGCAGCGCGAGCCGCCTCGAAGGTGGCGTCGTCCACCGAATCTCCCCCGGCCAAGAAGTCCTCCCAGGTGAGGACGAAGTCGGGATCCGCATCGCCTTGATAGCCCTCGAAGACGATTACCTTTTCGAGGTTCGGGAGCTCCTCGCGGGTCTTCAGGACTTTCTCGAGCTGATCCGGGTTCTCAACGCATATCACCTTCGACTCGGAGTGGCCGACGACGTAAGCCACCTGGTCGGGAGAGTTCGTTACGTAGATCGGAGCGGTGGCGCCCCCAACCGAGAGACAACCGATGTCGGCGATGTGCCACTCGGGACGGTTGAGAGAGATGAGGCTCATCTTGTCGGAATGCTCGAAGCCCAGGGCGATGAGCCCCTTTCCAACGCGCTTGACCGAGTTCCCGTAGTCCTGCCACGTGATGTCGCGCCAGGTGCCGTTGGACTTGTTGCGTAGGGCGAGTTTTTCCGGGTGCTCTTGAACCCGTTCCCAGAAGCGCTCGATGATCGTCTCGGCAGGCATTCTTCCCCCTTGCGTCGGGTGCGACCGACCCCTCGGTCGACCTGGATTCTGCCCCCATCCTCATCGATGGTGGACGGGCAGACTATTGAGTTTACGGTGCGCGGCCCTCGGCGACCAGAGCGGCCCGGATGCGGTCTGCCACCGGCGGATGGCTGAACAACCACAGCACCGCCAACTTCGGCGGGCGCAGGTCGGCGAGGTTCGACAGCGCCAGCCGGCGGAACGATCTGATCGCCACGTCGGGGTCTTCTGTCAGCTCGAACGCAATGGCGTCGGCTCGGGTCTCGAAGCTCCGAGAGAGGCCATTTTGGACCGGCAACGTGAGAACGCCGAGGATCGTCGAGAAGAGCAGCAACAGTGGGATCGCACGGAGGTCCTGGATACCGTCGGCCCCGGCCCACGACCAGAGTGGCTGCCAGGCCGACAAGAGCTTGAGCGCTCCGAAGCCGGCCAGCAGGCCCAATGACGAGACGACAATGCCCTTGAGAACATGGTTCTCCTTCTGGTGACCGAGCTCGTGTGCAACAACGAAGAGCGCGTCCTCGTCGCTTCCGGATTCGAGCAAGGTGTCGTAGAGGACCACCTGCTTGGTCCCCCCGAAGCCCGCTACGTAGGCGTTCTCGCTCGTCGTGCGGCGGCTAGCGTCCGCGACGAGCACTTCATCCACCTCGACCTCGGCCTCTGCCGCGACCTCCCTTATCCGACCGGTCAGATCGGGGTTCTCCAGCGGCGTGAACTTGTTGAACAAGGGAGCCACGAGAACGGGATAGAGCCACACGAGAACCGTCGTCAGGATCGTGAAGGTCGCCCACCCCCAAACCCACCAGGTCCGTGGTTGCCAGCGCACTACGACGAAGAACGCGACCGTGGCCACGGCTGCCATGATTGCTCCGATACCCAGACCCTTGACGAGATCGAGAGTCCACCCGGCGAGGTTCTGGGTCGAGAGGCCCCACGCTCTCCCGATCACGTGTCCCCGCACGAAAGAGAGGGGAAGAGCCGCCAGGGTCACGAGCAACGCCACGGCTATGCCGATGATTGCTGCAGGGGTTACGAAGCCGCCGCGCCACGACTCGGTTGCATCGACAAGGCGCCCGAGGGGGCCGCGCGCGAGCACCAGGAGAGTCACGACCTCGACGACCAACGCCAGCAGGAACCCGAGGTACGAGGACCGTCGATAGATGCCGTGCCGTTCGATTTGCTCGTCGGTGAAGTCATCTCCGAGCGAGGGGTCGACCGCCTCCGTCCCCGCCTCTGCGTTGCGAAGCTCGGCGGGGGCCCGCGAAGACAAAGCGACGATCAACGCGCCCAGAGAAGACACCAGGAGGACGATGAGAATGGCCCGAGAGATCGGCATCCACCCAGACTACGGTCGCGGATCCGGTGGGACCCCTAACCCGTGTCGGCCCGATCCGCGTCCGTCGAAGGTGTCTGTGGGGGCGTGCGAGGCCGGAACTTCAGCACCGGGATGAGACCGGCTCCCGCAAGGGCGCCGAGGGGCTCGCCGAGGTCCTCCTCGATCTCGACCTCACCCTCGGGTGGATGGAGCAAAGCCGTGACGAGGCAGTCGTCGCAGTGCTGGGAGCGGTACATCTCGCAACTGGTGCAATCGATCTTCATCTGGTTTCCTCCTCCGTCGGGCGGGTTCTCGGTGCGCCTGAAAAGAACGCTACAGACGGCCTGGGACACTTTTCGCGCCTCAGAAGGGGGCGAACTCCCAAAGGACCTAGCGCACGAGTGCCAGCAGCTGTTCGGAGCGAGCGATCGTGGCACCCTTGGCCCGCGCCCGCTCCTGCAGCTCCCGGTCGTTGGTAACGACGACCACGGGGTCCGGTGGTAAGTCCGACAGGCGGGCGACGAGGTGGTCGTCCGCTATCTCGTCGGGGCTCGAGTACTCCACGTTCACGGGAAGGCGGGTCTTCCTGCGCGTGCCGGGCGGGACGTCCGAACCGTCGAAGACGATCGTCGGGACGAGCCCGTACTTGCGCGCCAGTCGAGCCACCTCCTGAACGAGTCGGTCCCTCTGGTCGGGGAGGTGGAGGTCTCCGAATCCCTCCTCGGCCTTCGTCACGTTGTAGCCGTCGATCAAGACGTGAACGTCGGGCCTCTCGAGCCAGGCAACCAGTGTCTCGGGCGCTTCCTCGAAGAGCCCGTGGGGAGGAGACAGCGACCGTCGCTTCTTGGGGTGGCCCCCTTCGGGGCCGGATTGCTTCTCCTTGGTGGGGGCCGAGAGGGCCTTTTTCAGGCGTTGCTCGAGATCTCGAACCAATCTGCGCAGCTCGGCTACCTCTTTGCGCGCCGCCTTCAGCCGGTCCTTGAGCTCGTCGCGCTCGGCGCGAGCGCGCTCGGCGCTTCGGCGCTCGCGACGCACGTCGCGCTCCCGCGCGTCCTTCTCCTTCGACAGCTCCGCCTGCGCCCTCTTCGTATCCGAGCGCGCCCGTTCGAGCTCATCTCGGAGGGAGGTCAGCCGGCGATCGAGGTGATCTGCTCGCTGGCGCTCCGACTGCAGGGTGAGGCGGGATTCCTCTTTTGTCTTGCGCGCTTCCTCGCGGGCCCGTGCAGCCTTGTCTCGCTCGCGTTCGATCCGCACCCGCAGGTCGTCTGCTCCGCCGTCGGGGCCCTTCTTGGGTGACTTCGCAGTGCGGTTGTCGATCTCGTCCTCCCACCCCTCAACCCGCTCGACCGCAAGGCGCAAAACCTCGGCCTCCTTTTTCGGAAGACCCGGCTTCTCGTCCAGCCACTGGATCACCAGACCCCGGAGGCCTTCGTCGTCGAGTGCCGCCAATACCTCGCCGGCGCGCCCCGCTAGAGCCTGCGGACGCAGGCTTCGGAGACGCTTGAGCTCACCGGGCAGCTCGCGCGCTGGAGTTGACCTGATGT
The DNA here is from genome assembly GCA_030863485.1 of Actinomycetota bacterium. The sequence goes on along the minus strand of JALZBR010000027.1, from coordinate 10,818 downwards.
AGGCACCGAGCGCGCGAGCCACACGACCTTCCGCTTCGGGCGACAGAGCCACGTTCGTCGGCCTAGATGACGCCGGAGGACCTGAGGGATTCGACGTTGGCTTCGACGCCGGCCTCGCTGAGGACCTCGACCGTGTGCTCGCCCATCCCGGGCGGGGGAAGACGCCAGGGTCGATCATCGAGCGATCCGAGCTTGATGGGGTTGCCGACCGCCCTCATGCTCTCGCCGGATGGCAACTGCGCCTCAACGATCATCCGGCGGTGGAGGATTTGGTCGTCGTCGAAGGCTTCGGCGAAGTCGTTCACGGGGCCGACGCATACGTCTTCGTCCCCGAAGACCTCCATCCACTCGGCGCGCGTGCGTGACGAGAAGATCTTCTCGAGCTCGCGGAGCACCTCGTCTCGTCTTTCGCCCATAGCGAATGCATCGTTGGCCAGGTCGGGACGATCGATCAATTCGCAAAGACGAGCCCAGAACTGCGGCTCGAGCGCCCCGACGGTCATCCAGCCGTCTGCAGCCGGGTAGATGCGATAGCAGGGATAAGCACCGGAAAGATGCATTCGTTCGGCACTCGGCACGGCCCCCGTGGCGAAGAACTCGGATGCGTGGATCGACAACCACGACGCCACCCCATCGGTCATGGACACGTCACAGAAATCCCCCTTACCAGTACGCGACGCCTGGTGCAGGGCGGCGAGCACGGCGATGACCGCGGCCATCCCGCCTCCCCCGAGGTCGCCGATCTGCAACCCAGGGATCACGGGTCGGTCGCCTTCGACACCGATCACCGATAGCGCACCGGCGTACCCAGAATAGTTGACGTCGTGGCCGGCGGCCCCGGCTCTCGGTCCGTCTTGGCCGTATCCCGTGATGGCGCAGTACACGAGACGCTCATTGATCTTCCGCAGGTCGTCCCACCCGACGCCCAGTCGGTCCATTACACCGGGTCGGAAGGATTCGATGATCACGTCGAAATGGGGAGCCAACTTGCGGAAGATCTCCCGGCCCTGCTCCGATTTGAGGTTCAGGGTCATGGATCTCTTGTTCCGGTTGAGCGCGATGTGGCCCGACGAGAACTCGCCGACCATCGGAGGAGTCCAGCGGATGTAATCGCCCTTTCCCGGTTCCTCGACCTTGACGACATCGGCGCCCAGGTCGGCCATCAGGAGGGTCGCGTACCCACCCGGTAGGAGACGGGTGAGATCAAGGATTCGGACGTCGGCGAGTGGGCCGCTGCTCAAGCGTTCTCTCGTTCGCCCGTCGGCGCACCGGGATCGGAAGAGCTCGTCACTTCGTCGAAGATCTTGTCGCTCGATCCGCACCAGCGGCACACGACCTTTTCCACCTTGCGCTCGAGGATCTCTTCCTCTTCGATCTCCATTTGCCCACCGAGCGTGTAGTGCTGGAACTGCCGTACGCGCTTGGACTCGAAGACGTCAAACCGCGTCTTGTTCCCGCAGGAATCACAGCGCAAAAGAGGTCTCCAATCTCAGACGGTCGTGATTGCGAACACGACGGTGTCGTCGCTGACGGTGCCGAACTCGGCCGCATCGTCGTAGATGTGGCGCGACAGTTTCTCGGCCGGCATCCCCGGTGCATGGCGGATCAAGGATTCGACCACCCGATCGCGTCCGTAGAGCTCCTCCTCGTTGCGCGTCTCCAGAAGGCCATCCGTGAAAGCGAGAAAGACGTCTCCCTCCTCCAATTGCACGAGGGTCGAGTCGAATTGCTGATCTTCGAAGGCACCGATGATCGATCCCTCCGGCTCCACGATCTCGACCTCCTTCGTCTCAGCCCGGTAGATGAGGGCGGGGGGATGGCCTCCGAGCGCTATTTGGACTCGCCGTTCCCCAGGATCGAGCAATCCGTAGAGAACGGTCGTGAACCGGTCCTCGGGCAGGCCTTGCACGAGCGCGTTGTTGAGATGGAACAAGACCGACGGGGGGGCCGCATTGCGAAGGGCAAACGCGCGCAACATGTACTTCGCCATGGCCGTTTGCGCTGCGGCCTCGGCCCCCTTACCCGAGACATCTCCGACGACCAGGCCCACCCGGCTGTCGGGCAACTCGAACAGATCGAAGAAGTCGCCGCCGACATCCGAATCGCTGCTCGCCGCCTCGTAAACGGCGCCGAAGCGACAGCCCTTCATGTCGGGGGTCTCCGTCGTCATCAGGCCTCGTTGAAGGGCGCGGGCCACTCTGCGCTGGCGCTCGAACCTACGAACGTTCTCGATCGCCGTACCCGCTTGCGCCGCAAGAACGTTGAGCGCCTCGACCTCGTCCGTTCCCACCACTGCCGACCGGCTGAAGAAGACTCCGACCGCGCCGATCAGCGGCGACTCGAGCCCGGGGATGCCGGCGAACACCCCACACGAAGGGATGTCGTCGTCGCCCAGGGTCTCTCGCAATTGCACCGAGACGGTGTCGCCTCGGACCAGTGCGTCCCACGGGTCGGCGGAGAGATCGATGCGGCCGAGCTTCTCGGAGCCGAGACCCAAGCCGTGGCCAGACGCCGAAACGAGATCGGAGTGCTGGACATCGAGGAAATACAGCATCGCTCCGTCGCCGCCGAGCAGGTCGCCTGCCGCTTGGGCCGTAGTCCCGATCACTGCCCCCAACGAAGCCCGCGTGCCGACGGTCAGACCGAAGGACCTCAGGCCCTGAAGAAGGTTGAATCGGCGTGCGTTCGCCAAGGCGACGCCGACCTGGCGGGCGATACCGCGCGCGAGAGCTGCGTCCTTGGCGCCGAAGCGCTTCGGGTGGACGAACTCGATCGCCAGGGCGCCGAAATTCTCTCCCCAGCGCAGGAGCGGAAGGCCGATGATCGCACCGAGCTGCCGAGCCGTCGCTCGTTCGGCCGGGATCCGCCCGTCCGCGATGACGTCGCCGACCAATAGAGGAGTTCGTTCGCTCAGGGCCCGGCCGATGATGGGAAAGCCGTCTTCGATCTCGGCCAGCTCGTGGAGCAGGGCCGAGGCTTCGTGGTCGTATCCCGATTCGGCTTTGATCTCGAAGCGAGCGTTGACATCGTCCCAGGTGGCCGCGAAGCAGCGCTCGGCTCCACACAGCTCCGGGACCATCCGAACGGCCTTGTCGAGGGTGTCCTCGACGGTTCGGACCTCCCCCAGGGCCGCCGATAGCCCCAACAGGACGTGGGCCACCTCGGACTCGGCGCGCAGGGACTCGAGCGTCTGTTCGAGCGCGCGGATCCTCTCGTCGCGGTCGTCGGTATCGGGCTCGATGATCTCTTTCACCATGGGGCCCTAACTGTAAGACCTCTTGTTCTCGCTGCCCCGCGTGCGAAGCTCTGGGTGCGCTCCTTGACACTATCGAACATATGTTCGTATGTTGCTCGTCATGCTCCGGCAAGCGACCTTCGACGACCTCGGCACTCCCCTGTCTCAGATCACGTTCTGCATCGTCGACCTCGAGACCACCGGCGGGTCTCCCTCGGACTCGGCGATCACCGAGGTGGGAGCCGTGAAGGTGCGTTGCGGCGAGGTCCAAGGGACCTTTCAGACCCTCGTGAACCCAGGCCAGCCCGTCCCCGCCTTCATTAGGCTGCTGACCGGTCTGTCGGACCACATGCTCGAGGACGCGCCGCCGATCGAGCAGGTGCTCCCCTCGTGGATCGAGTTCGCGCGGGACAGCGTCCTCGTCGCCCATAACGCGCGCTTCGACGTGTCTTTTCTCAACGCGGCTCTCGAGCGACTCGGCTATCCGAAGATGACGAACCGCATTGTGGATACCGCCGCCCTCGCCCGGAAGACGTTGGCCGGCGAGGTCCCCAACAACAAGCTCGCAACACTGGCGCGCTATCTGCACTGTCCTCACCAGCCGACACACCGGGCCTATGCCGATGCCCTTGCGACCACGGATGTGCTCCACGGGCTGATCGAAAGAGCTAGCGGCTGGGGGGTGACCACACTCGAAGATCTCCTCGCTCTCACCTTCACGCGCATGGACTCGACGATGAGCAAGATCCGTCTCACCGACGACTTCCCGAGCGCCACCGGCATCTACCGCTTCGTGGCGTCCGGCGACAGGACGCTCTATGTCGGCAAGGCGACCGACATCAGGTCCAGGGTCCGCTCCTACTTCTACGGGGATCCCCGGCGTCAGATCAGGAACCTCTTGCGCGAGACACAGACGATTACCTACGAAACCCATCACAGTCTTCTCGAGGCCGAGGTCGCGGAGGCCCGGGCCATAGCCGAGGAGCAACCGCCCTACAACCGAGCCGGCAAGAAAAGGGGGTCGTGGTATCTCAAGCTGGCTTTGCGGAAGAACCCGCGTATCTCCGCAGCACGGGCTCCAAAGAACGACGGTTCCATCTATCTTGGTCCGTTCTCGGGCCACAAGACCGTCCGCTTGCTGATCGACGCCGTGCAGTCGGGGACCTCGATCCATCGCTGCTGCAATCCGAAAGCTTGCGGTGGGTCGGCCCACGACCAGATGCGCGCATGCACGGCGCGCGCTGCCGGAGAGCACCTCAGAGAGATAAAGCTGCTCGCATCTGCCATCGCGTTCGATCACGGACTCATCTGCAACCGTCTCGTGGCGCGGCTCAAGCGTCTTGCAGCCCAACAGCGCTTCGAAGAAGCAGAGGAGCTGAGGCGACGCGCGGCCCTTCTCGAACGAGTGCTCTCGACGAACGCCGAGGTGCAAGGCCTGCTCGACGCGCGCGAGATCGTTCTCTCGGTGAAAGGACGCCTGGCGCTCATACGGGCTGGTCAGCTCGTCGGGTGCTGTGACGAGTCCGAGGGAGACGCCGGGCTTAATCGATTGCGCGTAGAGAACAGGGCGCTGGACGTCGCCGGTTACGTCCCGGCGGAAGTGGATCGCGAGGCGCGGGTTGTCTCGTCATGGCTGCGACGCAACCCCGAAGGAGTGAGCATCGTGTCGGTGGTCGGTCCATGGGCTTTGCCGTGTGCAGCCAGGCCAGCGGAACGGTTCCGCCCACGTGAGAAGCCGGATCAGGCGTTGGAGACCTCGACGAGACGTTCCAGAGCCCGACTTGCAGCACCCGAGTCGATCGCCTGAGCGGCCTGCTCGACGCCCGACCGGAGATCCTCGGCGAGACCCGCCGCGAGCAACCCGGCCCCCGCATTGAGGACGACGATGTCGCGTCGAGGGCCGATCTCGCCCGACAGAACGGCGCGGATCGCAGCCGCGTTCTCATCCGCCGTTCCGCCGCGCACGGCCTCCAGTGGTGCTCGCTGGAGCCCTAGCTCGGCGGGATCGACGTCGGCTCGCCGGGTCGCCCCCGCCACCAGCTCCACGACGTGCGACGGGCCCGAGAGAGACAGCTCGTCGAGTCCCGCATCACCGTGGAAGGCCACGATGCGCTCGCTTCCCAGCCTCCGAAGCGTCTCGACCATCTTGTCGAGCATGGTCGGATCCGACACCCCGAGAGCTTGACGCCGAGCGCCCGCCGGGTTGGTGAGGGGGCCGAGGAAGTTGAACACCGTAGCTACCCCCAGCTCCCGCCTGGGGACGGCCGCATGGCGCATGGCGGGATGGAACAAAGGTGCGAAGCAAAAACCCATTCCGGCCTCACGGATGCAGGTGACGACTGCTTCAGGATCGAGGTCGAGCCTCACCCCGAGGGTCTCCAGGACGTCGGCCGAACCGCACTTGGAGGATGCGGCGCGGTTGCCGTGCTTGGCAACGCGAGCACCCGCTCCGGCACAGACCAGGGCGGCTGCCGTGGAGACGTTGAAGGTGCCCGCCCGGTCGCCCCCCGTCCCGCACGTGTCCACGAGATCGTCTCCCGCCTCCACCTTCAATGCGTACGAGCGCATGACCCTGACGAGACCGACTATCTCGTCGGTGGTCTCGCCCTTGGCTCGCAAGGCGACGACGAAACCGGCGATCTGGGCGGGGGTCGCCGCTCCCTCCATGATCTCGGCCATCGCGGCGCCGGTCTCCGCGTCACTGAGAGATTCGCCGGCCAGGAGTTTCGAGATAGCTCGCCCCCACGGGAAAGGTTCGTTCGTCACACGGCCTGTCTTTCGAAAAGACGTGCGAACGCGAGGGCGTAGGCACAGGCAGCTTGCTCGACCTCGGCGATCTCCACCGACTCCCGCGCCGTGTGCGCCAGTTGGATGTCACCGGGCCCCAACACGATGACTTCCGCGCCGGCCTCGGCCAAAAAGCGTGCATCGGATGCTCCCCGGAAGCCCATCAACTGCGCCGGCGCGCCGATCGTGTCGGTGACGGCGGCCACGGCCGCTTGCACGAGATAGGAGTCTTCTCTCACCTCGAAGGGGGGCGCGTAGAAACTGAAGTCGATTTCGGCATCGATGTCGGGAAAGCGCTCACGAGCAAGGTCAACGGCGGCCTGGACCGAAGCTAGTACGTCTTCTTTTGACTCCTGCGGGATGCTTCGTCTGTCGACTTCGATCACACATGACGCGGGGACGATGTTGACCTTCGCTCCCCCATGGATCGTGCCGACGTTGACGCTCGGCCCCCCCAACACCGGATGGCTCACATCGGGAAGCGTCTCCTCTAGCCGCAGCACGATCTCGGCGGCGTGCTTTATCGCGCTGACACCACGCTCGGGTGCGCTGCCGTGGCCGGCAACTCCCTTCGTAGTGATGCTGAACCAACAGGCCCCACGCTGAGCTCGAACGACGCGCAGAGACGTGGGCTCGCCGATGATCGCGGCCTGCGGCTTGGAGATGCCTTGCTCGACGAGGTAACCCGCTCCCTTGAAACCCATGGCCTCCTCGTCCGCTACGAGATCGAGCTGCAGGGTGCCCTTCGGCGCCCACCCGTCTTGCCGCAGAGCCGCCACAGCCTCGAGCGCCGCGGCAACGGGTCCCTTCGCGTCGCAGGAACCGCGTCCGTGGAGAGTGCCCGTATCGAGGCGCGCGCCGTAGGGGTCGTCATCCCATAATCGAGGATCACCCGCAGGGACGACGTCGATGTGCGAGCAATAAGAGATCGTCGGACCGGGAGACCCTTCCCAGCGCGCAACTACGCTCGGTCGTCCCGGCGCGCCCTCGTGGAGCTCGGTATCTAGTTCCAACTCGCTGCAGTAGGACGCCACCAACTCGGCGACATCTTTCTCGTTGCCCGGGGGGTTCTCGGAGGGAGTCGCGACCATCGTCCGCAGTCGCTCGACCAGGCGGTCGGAATCGATGGAGGCTCGAATGCTCCCTAAAGATGGCGTCATCTGACAAACTTTGCGCTATGGGAAACGGCGGGGCCATCACGGCCTATCAGATCTTTCTCGGCGCGGTCCTCATCCTGTGGCCCGTCGCTATCGTGGGGCTGCTCTATCTGATGAGCAAGCTCGAGAACTACGTCAACAAGATGGACGCCGATACCCCGGAGGAGGCGGGGCTCGAACCCGTCGAGGGAAGCCCTCCCGACAAAGAGGTCAAGATCGTTTTCGGGGGCACGGTCATCGGCGATTCGGATAGCTAGCATCCCGGCATCGTAACCACGGCGCCGGGGGCCGAGGATTCCGACTAGAGATGCGCGATGCAGTCCACTTCGACTCGTGCGCCCTTGGGCAATGCCGACACTCCCACGGTCGCGCGCGCCGGTGGGTCGACGGCGAAGAACTCGCCATACGCCTCGTTGAACTCGGGGAAATCGTCCATGTCTACCAGGTAAGCAGTGACCTTCACCACCTTGTCGAAAGCCGAACCCGCCGTCTCGAGGACCGCCCCGAGGCTCTGGAGACAGCGACGTGTCTGGTCCGCGATGCCGGCGTCAATCAGCTCGCCCGATCTCGGATCCAAGGGCACCTGGCCGGAGCAGTAGACGAGGCCGCCCGCGATGATTGCCTGCGAGTAGGGCCCGATGGCCTCCGGCGCCCGTCCTGTTGATATGACTTCTTTATCCAAAACGAACCTCCTGGGGGAAGGGTTTTCGGGGCAAGATATTGAAGCCTAGAGGGTCCGGGGAGGCCACGGCCTCTCAGGGACGAGAGCACGAGGAGCAGGTCTTGCAGCAGAACAGAGAGCGCCGAGAGGTCCTGAGATCGGTCCTGGACATCGGTGCCCAGATGACACAGAACCTCGACATCGAGCAGGTGCTCCTAGCTATCGTCCAGCGCTCGATGGAGTTGACCGGGGCGCGCTACGGGGCGGCTCTGACGCTGACATCCGGCGGCGAAATCGACAAGTTCCTCCACCGGGGCATGACCCCCGAGCAGGTGGCCGACCTGCCGCACCTTCCGCGCGGCCTGGGCCTTCTCGGGTTCATAGTTACCCAGCGCGAGACCCTGCGGGTGGACTCGATCCAGGATCACCCCGCCTCGGTGGGCTTCCCCAGCCGACACGCGGACATGAGGGCCTTTTTGGGCGTACCGCTAAAACAGCGCGACGAGCTGGTCGGCGCGCTCTATCTCACCAAGGAGGCGGCTCAGGGCTCGTTCACGGAGGATGACGAGGAGACCGTCACCGCTCTGGGAGCTCTCGCTGCGGTGGGGGTGCAGAACGCCCGTCTCTACCAAGCGGAGGCCGATCGGGCGCGCAACGCGGCCCTCTTGCAAAGCATCGCATCGCGCATCCGACGCTCGCTAGACACGACGCAGGTGCTGCACGCGGCGGTCGAGGAGCTCGGGCGCGCCGCGGGGGCCAAACGGTGCTTTATCCGCCTTGCATCCCGCGAGACGAAGCCCGCGCTCGGACGGATTGAATACGAGTGGGTCGAACCGGGCTTCACGCGCCTGATCGACGACCCGGAGCATCACTACCCGATCGCCACGATGGCCGCCATGACCCGCATGACTCAGTGGAGCAACGACGTCGAGAACGACGAGCGTCTCAAAGACGGCTCACGGAACGGGTCGATGCGAGACCTGCTGTCGGTCGGAACGAGGGCGGCGTTGGCTTCGCCTCTCGAATGGGGTGACGAGCTGCTCGGGGTTGTCGTCTTCCATTGCGACAAGCCGCGTATCTGGAGCGAATCGGACATCGAGCTCATCGAGGGTGCCGCGGCCGAAGTGGCTACCGCGCTGCACCACGCCGATCTCTATTCGAGGGCCGTGGAGACGGCAGACGAGCTCGCCCGCGTCGACGAGCTCCGGCGCGACTTCGTCTCGATGGTCTCGCACGAGTTGCGTTCCCCGATGACGGTCGTGGCCGGGATCTCGGATCTATTGCAGAAGCGATCGGACACCCTCCCGCCCGAGGGCCGCAAGGATCTGATCGACACCCTAGGGCGAGAGGCGCGCCGGCTTACGAAGCTCGTGTCGGAGGTCCTCGACATCGAATCGATCGACCAGGGCCTCGTCAGCCTCGCGCCCAAGAGGATCGACCTGGTCGAGTTGGCCCACGAGTCAGTCCAGGACGCGGGCCGCGCCGACCAGACGAAGGTGCTCGCACAGGGCGAGGACGCGTGGGTGATGGCCGACCGCGATCGCGTAAAACAGGTATTGCTGAACCTGCTCTCGAACGCAACGAAGTTCTCGCCGCAGGATGCACCGGTAGTCGTCGAGGTCATCCCCGGACCGGATGCCGTGCAGGTCTCCGTCACGGACAAGGGGCCCGGGATGACCGAAGAGGAGGTCTCGCGGCTCTTCCAGCGTTTCAGCCGCGTCGCCCGCACGGGCTCCTCGCAACCCGGCTCGGGTCTCGGCCTCTACCTCTGCAAGGTGCTCGTCGAAAAACACGGGGGCGAGATCTGGGTCAACACACAACCGGGGGCCGGCTCGACCTTCGCCTTCCGCCTCCCCCGAACCCAGGTCTAGCCGCCGTCTTTCCCTCGAGACAAGCGGATTCTCTCGAGGCTATTGAGCACGGTGCCTCGATCGGTCCCCACTCTGCCGGACACGGGGCAGCGATCGTCTCGACGCCATTGAGCACCGTGACTCGATCGGTCCCCACCCCTGCCCGACACGGGGCAGCGATCGTCTCGACGCCATTGAGCACCGTGCCTCGATTGGTCCCCACCCCTGCCCGACACGGGGCAGCGATCGTCTCGACGATCGCGAGAGAAAAATGAGGAGCCGGCCTGTAAGCCGGATTCTGTAATCGACGGCCATCCATCTGGGACGAACGTTGCCGTTCGCCTCGTGCGGCCTACCCGGAGGTGCTTCGACCGGCATGCCGATCGTCGAAGCGGGCGGGCAGCCCATTCCTCCTGCTTGGCCTTGCTCCGGACGGGGTTTACCTGGCCGTGGCGGTCACCCGCCACGCCGGTGAGCTCTTACCTCACCCTTTCACCCTTACCTCGGCGAACCGAGGCGGTCTGCTCTCTGTTGCACTTTCCGCGGGTCGCCCCGCCTGGGATTCTCCCCAGCGTCCTGCCCTGTGGAGTCCGGACTTTCCTCAGCCCGTCTCGTACCCGGGCCGCGGCCGTCCGGCCGGCTCCTCCCCGCCATTATGCGCCCCCCACCCGCCGAGTGCGAATCCTGTTGCGGATAGCGCAACGAGGGACACACTCGGCGTGGAAAAAGGGTGGGGTCAGGTCGTCTTGAAGTTCATCCTCTTGGCCGCGCGATCCAGCGACCCGAGGAGCGGGCGCCCGAGCGCCACGACCAGAACCGCGTTTCCGATTGCGCCCGCGCTGTCCCACGCAAACGATGTCGCCGCATAGAAGCTCGCGTAATGCTCGAGGTTCGTCATGGCCCCCGCGGTCGGGTCCCATCCGAGAGCCGAGGAGCCCGCCTGAAAGGGCCAGAACCACAGGTTCATCAGCGCGCCGAAGAAGTAGGCCGCGGCAACCCCGTATACCGCGAGCACACCGACCCTCCACGCCCAGCGCGGCGGCTTCGGAAGCAATCCCGCGCCCGCGCCGACCCAGCCGACGGCCACCATCTGGAAAGGGAGCCACGGTCCGAGCCCACCGACGAACA